>NZ_JBITPH010000024.1:0-128346 GCF_050467685.1 Paenibacillus sp. NRS-1782 | reverse complement strand
TCTACTATTTTTTGGTTATTCGACAGGCGTGTCCATATATAATACAATGGAAAAATAGTCAATAACTTTATTGATTGATCTATCGGAAAGAGACTTAAAGAATCACCAATTAATGATTATTAAACCGTAATCCTATCCATGAAACAGGAAGCTATGTTGTAGGTGATTTATATTTTTTATCATAGTAGATTGTTATTTAAGACAGAACAAAATTATTGTACAACTCAATTGGATATATTATAATTTTCAAAAAAAGAATA
Organism: Paenibacillus sp. NRS-1782; assembly: GCF_050467685.1. Classification (NCBI taxonomy): domain Bacteria; kingdom Bacillati; phylum Bacillota; class Bacilli; order Caryophanales; family Paenibacillaceae; genus Paenibacillus; species Paenibacillus sp. NRS-1782. The sequence continues at coordinate 128,086 of NZ_JBITPH010000024.1, read as the reverse complement.
CTATTGGATTAAAAGATCCTAATTAACTTTTTTTCTTATTTTGCTTTTATCCTTAAATACATGAGTTGTTAGTGCTGCTGGATCACCCACACCAATTTTCGCTAATGCAAAAGGAGCGTCAGCTAAAATGCCGACTTATACCATTATTGCAAAAGTTGGATAAAATTATTAATTGCCCCATGGGCGTAATTAGAAGTATATCCTCTTTGCCTTTTCTGAAGGTGGGCCTTTTTTCTCAATCAGTAGCACTGGTCTATTCACGGCGTTAAAATATCCGTGGCGGTTATTGCCTAATGAGAATGTTGGTTTTATTGGTGTTGTGTATGGAAATTCCAATGATATCGCAGAAATATATTTTAAGATAGTTTAATAGAATGTTTAGAGCATCTTTCTTACTGTGAGATGCCTTTTTAAGAGCTCGCTAAAAATCGGGCTTTTAGTATCGAATACATTCTAGTACCTTGACCAAATCAAATTTGAGGATAGAGATGTTTTAATTTACCTCTAGCCTGCTCGGTAGTAAACTGCCATTCAACCGATTTCTTCGTTTGATTGCGTTCTCGTTCCCAAGCCGATACCTCGCCTTGCAATTCGTGAATGGAGGCGATTCGACGGTTCAGGCACTGAATCGTCAGTGCACTGAGTTCAATCTCAGCGATGTTCAGCCAACTACCATGTTTAGGCGTGTAATGAATTTCCAAGCGTTTCGCTAAAGCCAAAGCGCGCTCAGGCTCAAAGGTTTCATACAAGGACGAGTTGTGTACCGTGACTTGGCTGACTCCTGCACGCCTCGCGATTTCTGTGTGAGTGGGAATCTCTCCCTGGCTTTCGTCTGCCAAAAGAAGTACGAGACAACGATTTCGAATGCCTTTAGATGTGGAATCGCTGTGAAGGAGTTGTTCAATCCATTTGTGTTCCTCTGCTTGAAGTTGAATCTCGTATTTTTTGTTCATGTGATCCCCTCCCAAATTTTTCTTATAGGGAGAGTTTAAAAATTAAATCAGAATTGGTCAAGGTACTAGATATTATAAAAAAGCCCTCTTTCACACGTTAAAAGTTCTTGTGCAAGAGGGCTTTTCCAAAATTATTTTCGTTTGTCCATTAAGATGCTATCAGGAGTATATGAGGACTCATAGGCATTACGTTGCGCTTTGGCCATATTACGTTGAACAAGCCAATCCTTCGCTTCATTTTTTAGAAATTGCATACGCTGACCAATTAATTCGTCATGGTTTAAGATGCTTTCTAACTTTTGTTTTTGTTCTGGAGTTAAGGACTGATTATGCAAATGACTTAGGAGCTTATCCACCTTCATTTGACGCAATTCGACAAATTGCTCAACTTCTTCATAACTTGTCTCATTTAGTCGATTTATGAATTGTTGAGTTACTTCTTCCAATTGATTTAGCGCTTCACTCAACTTCATCTTATTGCTCAGCAGACAACGACATACCTGCTGTCTGCTTGCTAATTGTAACCCAAGTTTCACGCAACTCTTGCAAGTAACCCAAAACCTCTTCACCCGATTCAACCTTTTTCTTGATGTTTGTTTGAATCAGTAGATAGTTCATATATTCATAGAGAGCATACAAATTTTTGGAGATATCATAAGAATGATTCAACGTAGACATTAACTCACTGATAATCGTCTGCGCTTTGCCTAGATTGATGTTTGCTTTTGGAATATCGTTCGACGTAATTCCATCGATCCCCGCCTTCACAAAGCGAATGGCACCATCGTATAACATAACCACTAATTGAGCCGGGGTCGAGGTTTGCACCGAAGACTGTTTATATTTTTCATTAGGAGATGAAATCAAAACTGATCACCCTTTTCTTTACTATTTTAAAAGACCTGTCAAACTGGACGACTGCGATTGATACTTACTCATAGCCGATTCCATGGCTGAGAACTGCTTGTAATAACGAGTCTCAGCATCTTTAAGCCTGCTTGTTAGATCTGTAATACGGCGATTATAGCCTTTTAATTGATCTCCCATTACACTTTCTGTTTTAAAGGTCATACTGCCATTCGTATCAAATTTCGATGTACCTGCTTTTTTTACAAACATGTCCAACGTAGTATCAAGCTTACTTCTTAGTTCGCTATAGATCGGCTTACTGTTTACATCAGCAGACGAACCTTGGAATATACTCAAAACCTTTTCCGGATTTGTCGTTAAAGCAGCCTTCAGCTTTTCTTCATTAATCTGTAGTTTACCATTTTCGTAGTACTGACCTGTAGTAATACCAACTGAACTCAAATCACCTAACTTACTGGAAATAATCATGCGCATAGAAGACACAGCAGAACTCAAAATAGAATCATTTTTGAGGAGACCACTTTTGGCCTTTTCTTCCCACTGCTTAATTTCATCTTCTTTCATGTCTTTCCTCTGATCGGCTGTCAATGGAAGGAAATTACGGTACTTTTGTTCACTTAGTTTCGTATTAAATGTACTTAATAGGTCATTATAAGTATCCACAAAAGATTTAATGGTCTCCATAGCTTTTGTTGGATCTGATTGGGTTGTTATTTTGGCAGGTCCAGTGGTTCCCGTGGTCTCTAACAGAGTCAGCGACACTCCATTAACGACAAGGGAGTTCTTATCAGGATTATAAGTTTTAGAACTCGAATCCGCAGTATTCGTTACTATAACTTCTCCTTTTTCAGCCGCCTTTACATCTGTAGAACTAATTTGGAATAAATCCATGAGCGTACTGCTTTTAGCCTGCTTATCGGCACCTGTTAATTTAATATTATTGCTATCCCCATATTCTTTAGCTGTAATGGAGAACTTGCCGCTGATTTCATCGAAGGTCGCTGTTACGTTCGCCCCTTCCGAATTGATACGGCCCATCACTGCAGATATTGTATCGGTTTTTAGAAAAGTGATTGTTTTGTCATTTATATTTAACTCATAAGTATCTGATGCACTACCACCTGCAATTTGCTCCAATGTTGTATTTTTAGTAGCATCTGCTGTACTACTTCCAGCAGTACGTAAGCCTGTAGAGGTTTGCATATTGGACTTTGTTGCTAACTTGTTAACGACTACAGACATAGGTGTAGAGCTAGCATCAGCATTAGCTTCCGCTTTAATAGCCGTTGTATTACCAGTTAACGTCGATTTCTGAGTATTCATTGTCTCTGACTTACTCATGCTGGATAGTTTGTCTCTAAATTGAACAATTTTAGTGTTTAATTCACGATAGCTATCACGTGTCCACTCCAATGTCTGTTTCTGCTGATTTAGCTTGTTTAGTGGTACCCTTTTCGCTGTCATCATGGATGTAACCATACTATCTATATCCATTCCGGAGAAGCCATTTATACGCATCTAATTTGCCCCCTTATACTTTTTCATCTATGAGAATTCCTGCAATTTCCATCATCTTTGCCACTAAATCCAAAGTCTTTTCAGGTGGGATTTCTCGAATCAGTTCACCTGTATCTTTGTTCAGAACCTTAACCAAGATCTGATGGGTCTTTTCGTGCACACTCATTTCCAAGGTTGTAGTAGGACCCTGCAGAGCCTTGACTGCGCGGTCTATAGCACGAATAAGCTGCTCTTCTCCAAGAGGAACAGCAACCCCTTGCTGCTCCAATTTAGTTAAAGCTGATCCACTTTTAATGGCAGTTACTAATAATTCAGTTGTTTTGTTTCCAGCAGTGGAACCTTCACTAATTTGAGACACACCATTCGCCTGTCCATTCATCTGATTCGTTGAAACCGAAAATTGCAGATTCATTATTCTAACCTCCGATGGCCTGTTTATTATTTTATCGGTTGTTCAGAGTATATTGTGAAGAATATAAAACTATAATAGTATATTAAAGGCTATCTAATACTATGTTCAGCATATTGGTAACCTTAATAGCACCCTTTTCATTAAGGTGGTCCATATCTAAAAAGTCAGACTCAACAAAGTCATCTGAATCAAATAAATCGACTAACTTAAATATGTGCGTATTAGCCAGACTATTCATAACTTCATAGAAAACAGCTTTAAATTCGGGATCAAAAAAGTTTTGGTAATATTCCGTCGCAGGGAACGCCACAACGACAGGAGTTATCCTTTCTTCGTTTAAATAATTGATAAGATTTTTCAAAACATTAGTATTCTCTTTTACAGTTTCATTATGGACTAATAATTGATTATGTTGTTCTGCTCTTTGTTGACCTACTGCTACCTTTTGCGACAGATCCATGTCCTCCAATCTAATATTTCCGAGTAAGCTGAACAATTCTCTGTTAATATTATTATTAAAGTATGAATCGTGTACAATTACTGCATCAATAATAGTTTGGTCTAATTTAATTTTATTGAATATAATATGATATAAAAAGCTTAAATTATTATCAAAATTCATCTCAGATGAGGTAACACTCTCTTTTACTTCGAAATGGTGGGAATCCTTAAAAATAGGATAATAGACCTTGTTAATCCTATTCACAGCTTCTTTTTTACTTCTGGATAGATCATAGTGAAAACTGTAGTAGGACATACCTATAATACAGTATTTAATATTTCGACTATACTTCAAGGCCTCTTTCACGATTTTACGACTGTAGTAAAGATCCTGAGAAGCAAGAGACAAATTCAAAACACTTTTATCAAAACTGCGTTCACTAAGCCCAAACATTGAATAAGACGATCCTGCTGCTAAAATTTCTGAGTCAGTATTTTCCTTAATATTTTTGGATAAATAGTAGTAGTCATAATTACTATAATATTTCTGATTCACAAAATTACCAATCAATTCCTGAACCAATTTTTTATAGCTAATGACTTCATTAAAACTAGTTAGCAAACCAGCTAATTCTTCACTTACATCATCCACATTTTGAATCAAAACATGATATTTGGCCTCTGGTTTCTCAACCATTCCCTTTAAAAGAAGTAATGAACTTTTATCATTTGAGAAAAACCCTTTGAATACTGTATTTTCTTCATGGAAACATTTGCTTATAATATTTTGATTATCTTGTCCTAAAAAATAAACATTGATTTGATGTTCATTTTTTAGAACTTGATAAAACTCACTGCATTTAAATATAACTCCTTGATAGAGTGAAATCATTTCTTCTCGTGTATACTCACCATTACAATACTCAATAAATGTAGTGACCCTCTCCGTTAGTTGTTCGAACTCTTGGTACATTAAATATTTTTGGCTTCCAATAATGAATTCAACCAGGATGTTAATACAACTAAATATTTCTTCATCACTACTCAGTCCAACCATTTCATTTCTAAGTACATTTAGCTTCTCAATATCGCTATAGTAATCGATTATATCTATTCCATTTTTTGTAGTAATAGTCCTTCATCTCCTTAAGACTTATCCTATTCTTTAACTTGCAGGTTCTATTGTTTATCCATATTCCCACTATCATTTAACATATAGTGACTTTCACACTGGGGACAAATCCAGACTGAAGGTTCTTTTGCTGGATATAAATCATTTCCACAAGTACATAACCATCCGATTGCTCTTGCTGGAACACCAACTATCTTCTGATGAGCTCTCACTGACCTCACTATAGCTGCATGAGCTCCTGCATAGCTATAATCCGCAATAGTCAAAAGTTGGTTTACTGAAACCTGTATACCCAACCATACATTTGAACCTATGGATACCCCTCCTGCTACCACTACTCCCCCAGCAATCATCGTTCTCTTACCAATACAAGTAGAATGCGCTATATATACATGATTATCTATTTTTGCTTCACTACCAATTGTTGTGAACTCTCCAAATAGACCTTTATCGATCGTCACACATGATCCAATTTCAACATCATCAGAGATATAGACACCACCCACATGCGGAATAACTTTCCTCTTTCCACCTATATCTTTCACTTGAAATCCATTTCCACCTATAACTGTATTGGGTTTTATAACGACCCGATCACCCAAAACAGTGTTAGGCATGATGACCACGTTATCCATTATTACACAATCATTCCCAATAGAGACTGATTCTCCAATCACCGCTGTCTTCGCTAAAAAAATATTAGCTCCTCTTCGTTCTTCTACAACTTGAAATGTATTTTCATGAACAAAATACATGAAAATACGATAGAACAACTGCTCAGGATTTTCATCAGTTACTAAGTAACTTTTTGCTGAACTGCATGATTTCAACTTTACAAAGGAGCTATGAACAATGCAGGCTCCAATATTAGATTTATTAAATTGTTCTGCATACACTTCTGAATTAGTATAGCTTAGCTGCATTTGAGGCATATTTGTCCTACTGGATAAATTACCAAATTTCGAGATAAGAATATCGTCCCCTAAAACTTTGCAATTAAATTGTTCCGCTATAGAAGATAACAATATGGGGTCCATACGTAATTCAATTTCCATTTAAGATCACCCTACCATACTAAATTTCAGTTATACAGAAAAGTCATTAATTGTCTGAACCACATACTCAAGGTCTTCCATAGACAGTGCAGGATTCACAGGAATAGACAGAACCTGCTCTGATAGTTTATCTGCTGTAGGACATGAATACTGCTTTTGTTTAACAGATGCCAAGTACTCTTTTATGTGCAATTGCTTATGGACTGGTAATTGATAATGAATGCCCGTCCCAATTCCTTTTTCAGTTAAATAGCTTACGAGTTGATCTCTATAAGTAGTCGTTATTGTGAATTGATGAAACACATGATGTGAATACTCATGAACAAATGGTAACGTAACCAGATTGTTGTGCATATTGGAGAAATAATATTCCGCATTTTTTCTGCGAGCATTATTCATTTGATCAATTTTTTTGAGTTGCTCAATACCGATAGCTGCCGCAATATTAGTCATTCTATAATTATAGCCAAGTACTTCATGTACATATCTTTGTTTTGAACCATGATTGATCAGCAATTTACTAGTATCCAAGAACTGCGTATCCTGAGAAACAATCATTCCCCCTTCCCCAGTAGACATGTTCTTGGTAGGATAAAAGCTAAACGTGCCGCCACATCCAAATGTCCCTACTGGCTTTGATTTATAGGTTGCACCATGGGCTTGAGCACAATCTTCAATAATAGTTAAATTAAATTCTTTAGCTATTTCAGTTATTTTGTCCATTTCGCAAGATTGTCCAAACAAATGAACAAGCAGAAGATATCTTGCCTCAGGAAAATCTTTGGCTGCCTTACGTATAGCTTCCGGTGATATATTAAAACTGGCCTCGTCTACATCTACAAAAACAGGGACTGCATTGCAATATAATATAGCATTACTAGTTGCTACAAAGGTGAATGGAGTTGTTAGAACCTTATCCCCTAGCTTTACGCCTGCAGCCAATAGGGCAACGTGCAAAGCTGCAGTACCATTGGCAACCGCTGCTGATCCTGTATAGCCAAAATGCTCTGAAAACTCTCTCTCAAATTGGTAAACCGTCTCTCCCTGAGCTAACTGCCCACTTTCCAAAACTCGAGTTACAGCTTCAATTTCTTCTGTTCCAACCGACGGCTTTGCTATGGAAATATGTCTCATATCGTTATATTCAGCTCCTGTTCTTGTAATTCCCACGATTTCGAAACCTCTGTTGTCGCTTTTTGAATTTCTTTTACTATTTTCAAGGCTTGGAGACCTTCAGTTCCACCAGTTTGGGGGGCAACCCCAGTTTGTATAGACTTAATAAAATCATTTATTTCCATATGCAACGGCTCATGATTAGCAACTAAGACTTTCGCAGTAATCTGCTCCTGTGTATATTTATGATCAAAGCCTGTTTGGAATAAGTCCACTCCTACTGATGTTCTACGGGTTAGATAGAGCTTACGCTCTAAAAGATCTGCCTCAATTAACTTCTCAGGCATAATGATTCTCCATGACCTTATTTTTTGCTCAGTAGCGCGACTTGTAGTTATGCTAATAAGAACACCACTTCGACTTATAAGTTGTGCATTTACTAAATCATTCCTATCAGAATGAACACATACGCCCTGGGCAGATATAACCTGTACAGGTTCATTGAGCAAAAAATATATTAAGTCAATGTCATGAATCATGAGATCAGATATCACATCTGTATCAAAGATTCGAGGATCAAAAGGGCTCTCCCGATGAATATCTATATAAACTGGCTTTTTATCATTAAGTAGCTGCTTCAATTCTGTCATGACAGGATTAAAACGCTCAATATGCCCAATAGCCAGTCGACTTCCCGTTTTCTCTGATATTTCAATAAGCATCTCAGCATCGCGAATCTCTTGAGTAATGGGCTTTTCCAAAAGAACATTTATATGATTTTCGAGAAAAAACTTAGTAATCTCATAATGCGTACTTGTTGGTGTTACTATACTTACTGCATCAACTTTCCCTAGAAGTTCTCTGTAATCTTTAAACCCTTCCACACTAAACAATTTTTGCGCCTGCTTTATTCGTTCTTCATCAATATCTACCACGCCAACTAAATCCACATTAGGATTATGGTATAAATTCCGTATATGATGAAGACCCATATTACCTGTACCAATGACAGCAACTCTAACTTTCATTTCCCTCACCTTCCTTAGTTAGCTATTTCATGAACCCACAAACAAAGTGGAAATTTATTTTTGATACTATCAACAATATTCTTCATCATTTCCTTATCTTCTAATTGTTTGTACAAACGATAGCTTCTTTCATAAGAGCTATATTCAGGGGAAAGATCCAATAATTTCGTATAAAGAAGCTGTGCATCTTCCAGATAACCAGAATTCAAACAAGCATCTCCCAATAATCTTATTATTTTCACATCAGTAGGATTAGCCTCGAATAATTTCACTAAAAGGTCAATAGCTACTTCATTAAAACCATACCTGATCATTTTTTCTAAAGTATTATATTTAAGTTCTAAAGAACCCAACCCAATATACTCTAAAATACATTGAAAAATTTCATACTCTTGAAGTACCAACAAGTGACCAGCTAATCTTTCTAGTGTATTTTCCAAGTATGTTGTAAACTTCAGTGCATCTATTTCCTGATTCATAATAATGCTTCGAAGTACCTTTGCTTCTTTTACACTTAAATTCAAATAAGATCTGGATAATTCGAAAAGCTCAGAATCCTTGAGAATTAGTGCAAGTAGCAAAATATCTTCACCATTCGCTGCATCAATATTTTCCATTCCTAACCACATTGATTTCGCTTTGTCATATTGCTTATCGTACTGAGTTGCTATCACCAGGACATTATCTTCGGGATTAATTTTATAGTCACTGAGATATCTCTTCAGTATAGGATGCCGTAATGCATAAAGCACTTCAAGTAAAACCTTAAGTTCTTTAATGGCTGAGATACGATATATCTGATTAAAATTCTGATAAACATCAGTCAGTGGGATACTGGCCATGGTCACAATCTCAAAATACTTTGCAATTCCAGCCAAAAAGTCTTTTTTTATTCGAACGCATTCAATGATATGCTCATAGCTTAGCGAAAGACGATAATTTTTCTCATGCAATTCTGCCAATCTATAATATGCCATGAATCCCCCATTGCCCTCAGTTATTGTTATTCCTTGATCTCCGAGTTGTAAACATGTTTCTAGTGTTGCTATAGCATCTTTATAGTAATGGACCTCCGAGAACACAAGCGCTTGCGTGTGACGTAAATCTGTTTCATTGGGATATAGAGCAGTAGCATCATTAAGTATCTGTAAAGCCTCAAACTCTCTTTTTAAAGAAACTAGGCAGTGGCTTAAATTGGTCAAAAGATCGGACACAATAATTAAATTAGTACTTAATGGATACGCCTTTTTAAAATTTTGTATAGCCTTTTCATACTCCCCAACCCACTTATAGGTTCTGCCCATATTAAACAAATTATAAGCATTGGGATTTTCCTTTACTTCCTGTAGCATTAAAGGTAAATTTCTTTTTTGTTTATCTCTGTCTTGCATCATTTCATCTGTGTATCCTGTATGAAAGAGATACGATTTTCCAAAATCGCTTGTATATGCCTTTTTATCCTCGTCTAAATTATTTAAATGCTCATGCAGCCGATTTCGAAAAAATAATCCCCTAAAATTAGCGAAAATTCGTATAGAAGTATGCTCTATTTTTTGACCCTGAGAAAGAAAGTTATGAACTTTTAGGAAATAGTAATCACATTCTGAACTTACATCCGCTTTTAGGTCTGAGCTCTCATCCAAATATTCATCTGCATCCAGAATCAAAATATAATCTGATGTCGCATATTTAATCGCTTCATTTCTCGCAGCAGAAAAGTCATTAACCCATTTAAAGTTATAAACTTCATTTGTATATTCTTTCGCTATACCCACCGTCGCATCGGTCGAACCTGTATCCACGATTATGATCTGATCCACTTTGTCCTTCACACTATCTAGGCATCTTCTTAAATACTGTTCCTCATTTTTTACAATCATACATAATGCAATTGTTTTATACATATATCAGAATTTCCTCTCACTAAAGAATAGTTATCGTTACTCCTTATATCGGTCATATTTAGATGAGTAATTAGTTTAGAAGGTATAAAAAAAAGAAAAACCCTCATCTAAAAAAGATGAAGGTTCTCGATAGTCTAAAGAAATTATATCCTTGTTTAATTGTTCTATTAAACTTAACGAAGCAATTGAAGAACTGCTTGCGGTTGTTGGTTTGCTTGTGCCAACATAGCTTGAGAAGCTTGAGCAAGAATATTGTTTTTCGTTTGGTTCATCATTTCTTTAGCCATGTCTACGTCACGAACACGGGATTCAGCAGCAGACAGGTTCTCGGAAGTGGTTCCCAGGTTGTTGATTGTGTGTTCCAAACGGTTTTGGTTTGCACCCAATTTAGCACGCTCAGAAGATACTGAAGCAATAGCTGTGTCCAAGGATGCAATCGCCGCATTCGCACCTGTTTGAGTGGAAATATCAACAGCATCAATTGCTAAAGATGCAGCACCCATGTTTCCAATTGACAATGTGATTGCTTGATCCTTATTAGCACCGATATGGAACACTGCGCTACTAACACCAGCTCCATCCAACAATTTCTTAGTGTTGAATTCAGTATCTGTGGAAATACGGTTTACTTCTTTTGTCAATTCAGCTACTTCTTTTTGGAGTTCTTTACGGTCAGCATCAGTGTTAGTATCATTCGCGGATTGTACAGACAATTCACGAACACGTTGCAAAATGCTGTGTGTTTCGTTCAATGCACCTTCAGCTGTTTGGATCAAAGAAATGCCATCTTGAGCATTTTTGGAAGCCATGTCCAAACCGCGGATTTGACCACGCATTTTTTCGGAAATTGCTAAACCAGCAGCATCGTCGCCAGCACGGTTAATACGAAGACCGGAAGACAGTTTTTCGATTGCCTTGTTTGTGTTAGCAGTGTTTGTGTTCAATTGACGGTGAGTGTTCATTGCAGCGATATTGTGGTTAATAATCATTTTAAATTTCCTCCCTGAAGGTAAATGTCCCACATCCATGTGGTTTATTGGTTTTACAGCTATCCGTTGAAGTCGGCCGCCCCTCCGCAATAGCTTGTACTATATATATCGACAATCTCGCCGATCTTTTAATAGCATTTTAGGATTTTTTTTATTTTTCGTTATTTTTTTTTATCAAGCTTCGCAAAGCATCCAAATTCGACTGTGTATGGGCTGCGGATTCACGATTGGACTCTTGAATGGACAAGTAGATCTCCTTACGGAAGATATCCATCTGCTTGGGCGCTGAAATCCCTATACGGACGGTATCCCCTTCTACTCCGAGCACGGTAACCTCAATATGATCCTGTATGATGATGGATTCACCTTTCTTACGCGAAAGTACCAGCATGATTATTCACCTTCCTTTGAACGGATGGTTTCGTCTTCCTTGGTGGGCTGCAATGGATGCTTCGTTTGATATGTGGTCTGGTGCAAAATAACCTGCTTGGCCTGCCTATTATCTGGATTGAATACCAATGGTGCCAATAGATTGATCGTTGAGTTTTCTACCTGCTCATGTAATGTTAGTATGCTGCGAACGACTAAATTAGATCCAATCTCCAGTTCTTCCGTTTCACTATCCGGCAGTTCGAACTCGTATTCAGGATAAAAAATAAAAGGGTCCACTAAGACAAAAGATAGTTCTTTCTGCTGAAGGGACTGGAGATAGTAAAAGGGTGCCTCGTTTTGATCAAGCAACACAAATTCAATCGTCTCCTCAAACCCCGGAATTCCTTTTTCAAAACGATATACTTCTTTTTCATTAACTTCAATGTCACCCCAAATGGATGTAGATATAATCACAAATATTCCTCCAATATTTAATCAGGATATATACATTTTTTTACGAAAAAAAGGCTATAGACGGCTGAACAACTCCTCTATAACCTTAGCTTATTTTACATCGTTACATCAATTTCCGGCGGGATATAGGATACTGAAGCATATTGCTGCATATATATATCCAGCTTCCCCGGAGTATACTCAATCTCGGGACGATTAACGGTGACATGCATTTCCGATACAGCAGGCGTATATGTAATATCAGGTGCACGTGTTTCAACATGGATATCTACATTATCCATGGATGCAGCGCCCCTGAATTCAGGAAGGACGTGCGTTTCTGTATCCTCCCCAAAAACATTAGCCACTGTATTCCCCGGGATGTGAATCGCCGCCATTCGATTACCTTGTTCTACTCTATGTGCCAGGGCCTGCAAAAATATTTGCGGTATTCCTGAGTAAATTCGATTATTCATTTCAAGGTAATTCCCCCCGTTATAGGCGGAGAAGGCAGCGCTCTGATCTATAGTAAGCTCTGGCTTGTACTGGTGGATTTCCAGTTGAGCACGTCGTGTCGTTAATTCCATATCAGCGGAAGGCTGCCTTATAGAGAACTGTCCTGGGTCCGCATCTATATGCAGGATAGCAGGAGTCTGCCTGATCTGAAGCATCGGAATAATGGCCATCTATCCCCCTCCTTAGCCTATCTTAAGAAATCCATTAATGATGGGGATATTATTTTTGCTCCCGCTGACAAAGAAGCATTATATATATTCTCTTGAATCTTGGAATTCATTAATAGCTCTGCATAATCTGCATCTTCCGTTTTCGACTGTAAATCTGTTAAGTTCACTTCGAGATCGCTCAAACGGCTTTGCATGAGCTCAACACGATTCGATTTAGCTCCCATTTCAGAACGAACCTTCAGCATTTTATCAACTCGTGTGTCAATATTATCCAATTGATCTCCACTTGCTTTAATATCACCACTTGCCAAGGCAGCGGATAACTGATTAAAAATCGTAAATAAATTATCCGTATCTGTGCTTGTTCCTACAACTTCATTACCGGTAACATTAATGGGCAAGGCAACATTCTCACCTACTATAAAATTAACATTCCCCGTATCCGTCAGTATAGAGGCTGCTGCAGATGTATCATGCGTATTATCTGCGTTTAAGGGAAGGTCGTAAGGTTTTTTGTCATAGGTTTGGCCATTGAATATATATTTACCGTTCAATTGGCTGTTCACAACATCAATCATCTGTTCTTTGAGCTGACCAATTTCCTTGTTAATGCTGTCCAACGCAGACTGCGGATTGGTGCCAGTAGAAGCCTGGACCGTCAGTTCCCGTACTCTCTGCATAATTTGTCCTGCCTGATCCATCACCGTATCATTGAAATCAAGCCATGATACTGCGCTGTCTACATTCCGTTGGTACTGTTCGTTGGAAGATAACTCGGATCGGTACCTCAAAGAATAAGTAATACCTACAGGATCATCCGAGGGCTTGTTCAGCTTTCGTCCGGTAGACATCTGGTTTTGAGTATTGCTCATACGCTCGGAATTGCGATTCAAATTCAGCAAAAGCTGTGAGCTAAGCATATTGTTAGTAACTCGCATAATCATATCCCTCCGTAATTAAATATCCAATGTCTTATAAAAATCTTAGATACTTAATTTCCCTTCTTATCTACCAACCACACCTGTTGAATTAATCAACTTATCCAACAATTGATCAAAGGTCGTCATAAACCTCGCAGCCGCACTATAAGCATGCTGAAACTTAATCATATTAGACATCTCTTCGTCCAGAGAAACACCACTTACTGATTGACGCATGGTTTCCACTTGAGATACAAGTGCTGTAGCGTTTTGTGTTTGTCTGGTAGCTTCCTGAGCTTCGATACCCAGTTGGCCTACCATAGAGCTAAAAAAGCTATCTATTGTAGCTGTATTTCCAGTTGAAACTGAAGTGAAATTATTAAGTTTCAAGTTGGCCATCAGAGAAGCCAACGTATTATTCCCTTTAACCAATTCCTCGGTAGGGGCAGTACCTGTTACACGAAGAGAAGCTGCAATGGCATTAGGATTATCAACTATAACGGTATTCAACGTAATATTCCCCGCTGTGATCGTACCGCCACCAGTTCCAGATGTCACAAAAAAAGGCTTGCCTGCGACCATATTACCGTTTGCATCCTTGCTCTCCTGAGTGTAGCCAAGCTGATGCAGGCCATTAAGTCCTTTTACGGTAACTGTCAAATCCGATTGAAGCGTTCGAGTGGTACCCGTATAAGTGACTCCGTTCAGTACAGTTCCTTCCGGTAGCACAGAGCCCTTGGGAAGCGTCACTGACACATTACCATTCGCTAGAGTATTGGCTAGGTTATCCATCTGAGCTGTGTAATCTGCTACAAACTGATCTCTGGAAATAATCATACCGTGGACTTCGCCACCTTGCAGATCATTGGAGCCAAAAGCTGCTTGTAAATAAGCACCGTTAATACCAGTTGTAGGTGTAAATCCAGCTACTAAAGCTTGGCCTCCCATATTTACATTGTAGCCTTGATCGGTATCAGTCACCGTTACATTAACGATTTTTGAAATTTTATCGACGATCAAATCACGCTGGTCACGAAGATCGTTAGCGTTATCCCCCAAGCCTTCAATTTTAGTAATTGATTGGTTCAGGTCCGCAATGGAGTTTACATAGCTTTGTAGCTCACTAGACTTAGCCTCCACATTCGAGGTTAAATCCGCAGACAAATTACTTAGCTGCTTGCTCATATGGTTCATCGCGTCAGTCAGGGCAAGAGCATTCTCCTTAACAATGGTACGAGCGGTTACGCTCTCCGGGTCTTTGCTCAAATCAGACCAAGATTTATAAAAGTTATCCAAAACTTTTCGAATCCCTGTGTCGGACGGCTCATTCATAATCTGTTGTAGCTTATCAAGCGTATTACTTCGAATCGTCCAACTGCCCAGCTCAGTATTTTCTCCGCGATACTGACTGTCCAAGAACTTCTCACGAATGCGTTCAATAGCATCAAATTCAACACCTGTTCCCAACTGACCAGGCACGTTAGAACGGTTAATACCATAAGCCTCCATCGGTATAGAAGCTCTCATCTTAACCGTTTGCCGTGTATAGCCTTCTGTGTTGGCATTAGCTATGTTGTGTCCTGTTGTATTTAAAGCTGCCGTTTGTGTAAAAAGGCTTCTTTTAGCTGTTTCTATGGAATGAAATGTGGATGGCACTCTATTTTCCCCCTTGGCTCAAGCCTTCGTGTCGAACAATCCAGGTCGTGCGACTTGATTGCTCTTCTGATCCGGATGCATGTAAGTCATCTCCTGATTAGGACGACCTACAAGCAAATCTAACGAGTAATCAATAAACACCAACGATTGCTCAATGAGCTTTTGATTAATTTCATTAATTTCCTTTAATCCTGCAAGAGTTTGGGATAAGCGGCTTTGGACACTGAGGAGTTTCTTCTTATCTTCAGGATCAAAGACAAGGCGCGCCAGCTCGGTTATAGTTAAATTAAGCTGGGACTTAATACCACGTTCACGAAGAAGCTCATACGAAACCTCCATACGAGCTTCCTCCAACTGCTCAACCTGTTTAAGGAGCCTGGACTCTTGGCTCAAATGCTGAACCAATCTGTCCATATCATTAGCCATGACAATTTCTTTCTTGATACGCGCCAGATCCAAAAGAATAAGATGCTTTTGTTCAAGTTCCTTTAACACATCAATCAGGCGCTCTAAAGGCATATCCTTCACCTAGCTTTCGGAAGACTGCTTGAAGTAAGGCAACAGCTTCTCTGCAATTTTGTCAGCATCCACATGGTAGGTTCCAGAAGCTACTTGCTGCTTAAGCTCCTGAATCTTTTTAACGCGGTCTGCGTCACTGCTGCGGTTTAGCATTTCCATCGCTTCCGGGGAAATCGATACCTCGTCCTTGCGACGGGATTTCTTTTGTTCCTCCTGGCGTCCTGCTTCAATATTTCGTTGATACGGGTTAATGGCTCCGATGCGGTTGGTCTCGTTAATTTTCATAACTTCCACCTTCCTTATTTATTTGAAATGGTCAGAATGTATCAGACGACATAGCGTCGAACATGGTTCGTATTATGTCTCACTTCTTTATTTTGTGCATGTTTGCTAAAAATAAAAAAACCGATAAGCTCTATAAAGATTATCGGCGGTATTTGAAACTTTTTGAATAGCTGAATTCGTTTTTAATTCCCTTGTACTACTTTCCGCGAAGTTTATCAATCGCACTGTAGGTACCTGAACCCATACCATTACTCTGATCCTGCTTGTTGCTTTCGCTGGCGGCCTGATGCAGGTCTTTGGTCAAGCGTGTTCGACAAGAATCGCACATATGCCCTTCCCGTATCGGTGTCCCACATACCTCGCAAGGATACGTCATATTAGGCGCATTAGCAATGGAAATACGTCCCTCACGTATAAAGGTCGTAACTTGCTTAACAGATATCCCGGTAGCCTCTGAAAGCTCATGCATATGACAGCCCTTATTTTCACGTATATATTTGACGCATTGCTCGTATTCAAGCTCAATTTCTTTCATACAGTTTGGGCAGATTCCCCTAACATTCATAATAAACAGCTTTCCACAGCGAGGACAGTTATCCAAGTTCATCCTCTGCAGCGCCCCTTTCCTGTTTCCGGTCTTGTATTGGTGTATCCTTACATTACCTTATATCCAAGAGCCTCGTCTAGCGAATATTTTCTAAAAAGAGTGATAGATTTTACACAATTGCACATTTTGTACGATATCCTTATAAAGGTACAAAATGCTTAACGTACTCTGTATTAGGTAGTACAACGAAAAATCTAAGCATTTAAATCCCACACCAGCTAAAGGGGCCACAACCTAATATCAAATCTTCAATTCATCTATAACATGATATGCAAATCGCATGTAACCTAAGGAGACACATGATTTCCCCCAGATCAATCTAATGCATGTGTCTATTTATCGTCATACAACGCTCAGGTTTTTAGATTAAAATAAAATAAGCGCCATTCCGGTTATTTCGGGAATAGCGCTTCACAATAATTTAAATAGCTGTATATGATTATAATTGGATGTAGATACGAATCAAGATGAGGGAAAAACCGGGCGAAACAATCCTCAGAAGAATTCATGTTCACCTGTGCCCCGAATGCCACCAAATAACTGCTACAAATCCGGGGGAACGGCGCCCATACGAATGCTCCGCACATGGAGTGTGGGTATTCATTATATCAATGCGACTAACATCATCCCAGCTTAAAATCTATCTAAAGATAGTGTAGACGCACCATTGAAAATTTGCAGTCCAAAAAAACATGCTATTTCACAAATAATTATTCAAAAAAGCATTGTTTTAATAGAGGCCTTCCCGTATACTGTAGTCAAACACTTGGTTTAATAAAAACATTTTTATAACGAATTATTTATTAGTGTTTGTTTGTGGAATTTGCAGTTCTTGGCCTACTTTAATCAAGTTGTTGGTTTTAAGCAGTTCTTCAACAGTTACACCGTATTTTTCAGCAATGGAAGTCAGCGTATCGCCATCTTGAACACTTACTGTGATTGTATTTACAGTAGCCGGTGTTACAGTTGTAGTAGCTGGTGTTGTAGTTGTTGTTTGATTATTGTTCTCGGTAGCTGGTTGAGCCGGTGTTGTAGTCGTAGCATTTTCTGTTCCAAAGAGTCTGGCTTCCAGTGCTTTCTGTGCCGCTTCTTGTTGTTCAATAATCAGTTGTAGTTCTGTCTGATCCTTATTGTAATCCGAGTTAGACTTTGCGGATACTTGACCTGTAGCAAGTGGACTCAACAGAGATACTGCACCTAAACTAACTGCCAACATGCTAGTTACTGCTACTTTTTTCATTACGTTTTTCATGATTTTTTTCTCTCCTCTTTTTTAAGCCAAATTTTAATTAACTGCTTTACTACTGAGCGAGACACTCCCAATGTCCGCTCTGTTGTCGTTAGCTAATCATTTATTACCAAACCATGTTAGCTATCAACAGATAGAAATTGTACTCCTATTTTCCAAATAAATCAACCTCTAAATTGAAATATTCTGTTTTCATCCCTCACTTCCTTACTTTTTGTGTGTGTCTATATTTTTATTATATACCTCTCTCTATCTCGTTGTCAAATCTTGCTTATTATGCGGTTTAAAAGGCTTTCCCGCTCTAGCATTTGAGCCTTTCTCGGAACAGTATGAACTTTTTTCCCTGGCTCCAAACCAAAACTCTCGTAAAGGGGGACTGAAATTCAGGCTTATGACCTTGCCAAAGTCAGGCAAAAAATGGTCATATGTATACCCTCTTCGGATGCCTTTTCCCCTAAAACACGCGCACACGCTTGTAAAGTGCTTCCAGTTGTATAAATATCGTCCACCAGCAAAACAGTAACATTTTTATGATTCTCCATTTTGCGTTGAAACTCAGCATTAAAAACAAAATGCTTAATTAACTCCATCATACCTGGCACAACAGAGAACGCATTATACATCGTATCTGTGCGTTCTTTTTTTGTTTTGAAGCTTTGCTTCCCAGTATCTTGCGGACGAGCAAGTAAAGGTAAAAAGGGTAGCTTATTCCGCTTGGCAAGCTCCTCTGCCAAAATTTGAGCCTGATTGAAGCCTCGCTCTGTCAGTCGTGTCTCGCTTACTGGAACACATGTCACCAAATTCACGTTCCGCAAAGACTGATTGAAACGAAAACATTCCTTACCAGTAAACTCATGCCTCATAGCCTGATAAGCCCGATGCATCATCTCGCCGAGCGGAGGACCGTACTTTTCATTTCCGCGATACTTAAACTGCCCAATCCATTCTCTCATGATAGGCGTATAGCTAGTCGCACTCCGATTACACACATAGTAGCGTACTGTACGGTCAGACCTTACACAATCAGGACAAAATGTCGAGCGTCCACAATGAACACATCGAATGTTGTGAATCCAGGGAATTTGAGACGAACAAGAAGTACACATCCCGGGAAACTTGGAAAAACTCCCAGCGTGGATTCCACAAGCGATACATGTTTCCGACTGACGCTGAAGTAACCAATTCAAAAAAAGTTGAGTTCTGCGCATCATTTTCATACAAAATGCACCTCTCTTGGTAGTTTACGTGTCAACATTGCATCAGGTTTCACATTTCCAAAAAAACTTTTTTTTATTTTGCGCATTTAATGTTTCACCTCCAGTAGATAGCCCTTTTTTCGCGCTAGTGTATTCATGCGCTTAATTTGTCTAATCGCCCTCTTTTGGCCGCGAGTCCATTGGGGAGATGTGAAAACGACGCTTCCATGCGGGTCATCCTTCGACCTTCCTGCTCGACCAGCCATTTGTACCAGAGAAGCTTCATCAAAAAGACTGCTATCCGCATCCAGTACATACACATCACTCCGTGGAACCGTCACACCGCGCTCCAAAATAGTGGTTGTGACTAGTACACGTATTTCAGTTGCCCGAAAGGAACGTACCTTAGCGCTTCGTTCTTCATCCTGGGATGAGGTGCCCGCAATGGGGATATGAGGCAGGCGTTTGATCAACAATTCTACTAGAGATTGAATATGTGAGATTCGTGTTACAAACAGGAAGACCTGAGCGCCGCGATGTATGGATGCGGACAAGCGTTGAATCAGAGACGCAGGAAGTCGCCCTTTTTGCAGCCACTGCTTCACCGGAGTAGTCTCCAAACGGAATGGGACAGGCAGTGGATGGCGATGAAAACGAACGGGAACCTTGGCGTGCGGTAATAGGCCGCGTGCAGCCTCTTTTTGCAATAGTATCGGTGGAGTAGCAGACAAATAAATGAATTTGCCCTCCGGCTTACATACAGCCTGTGCGGCAAAGGCGAGCATAGGATCATTGTGATAAGGAAACGCGTCAATCTCATCAATGACAACCAGATCAAAGGCCTCACGATAACGCAGAAGCTGATGAGTTGTCGCAAGTGTCAGCTGTCCCCTTTGCCAGCGTTCATCACTGCCTCCATAGAGCGTCACCATGCTTACATGGGGAAAGGCGATTGCCAAACGGGGCGCCAATTCCAGTACCACATCCCGACGCGGTGTCGCTACAAGCGCCGTTCCTCCAAGCTCCAGCACATGTTGCAGGAGTGGAAACATCATTTCCGTCTTGCCAGCACCAGTCACGGCCCAGAGTAAAAACCGCTCTGCCACGACATCGGCCTTACCAACGACGCCAGGCATATGCCATACGCCTTCGCCAGTTGTTGGCGAAGAATGCCTGCTGCTGCTGTCGTTGGCAAGAACATTGCCCTGCGGCGCAGCAGGGCTTGGCCCCCGGCGCGTAGCCATGCCACGCCGCAGCAGAGCGCCCGCCCGGAGCCAGAGGCTTTGCGGGCGGGCTGGCCCCCGCACCCCACCGGGCGGTGCGGCCAAAAAGTGCAGCGCCGCTTCGGCGGCGGCGCGTTGCGCAGGGCTCAGCCCCCAGCGGTCAAGCTCCGCGGCCGGGGCTGTGTCCGCCGTGCGCGGCACGGCGGGTTTCGCTGCACCGCGCAGCAGCAGCGAGCACTCACGGCTGCGCCCCAGCGCGAGACACGTCTCGCAGTAGGCGCACGCCTTGCGTCCGCACGATGCACAGCCCGTGCGGTACATCGCCCCGCGGCCGCAACGATTACAGCGGAGATCACGCGCGGCGGACCGGTGCGTGTATGGTGCAAGGCCAGCAGCAAAGCTAAGCCTGCCTTGCAGGTAAGCGAGCTGCGCAGCTGAGCGCCAAACATGCTCCAAACCTGGTGCCGCCTCAGCCAGGAGCGCTTCAGCTTCCGAAACGAGCAACTGGCGTCCTGACAGCAAATCAGCCAGCACATCCGCTTGTCGTGCCACACGCTCCATATCCAGTTTTTCAATTTCACCGTTGGAATGCCTTGTCTGCCTGAGGTACGATACTCCTGCTATTCTCCGTTCCTCACTCACTCCCCCATACATCACGCTGCTTGGATGAAACGGTTGCCCCTCCCGCCTATATTCACTTTCTAAATCAGGAATCCAGCCCTCCGCTCCATCCCAAATGCATATAGCATTGATCCCTCCGGTTAAATGTTGCTCTATGCCACCAGACTCTGAATTCAGTTCGTCCTTTAGCTGTGCGAGAACGTATTGCCACCATTGCTCCCTTGTCCATCGCTTCATATCCGTTGATCCCCTGAACACTTCACACAGCTTTACACCCCAAGGCAGCGGAAGCTCTCGCCCCAGCTCCACCCATTTTTCGACAGCATTCCCCTGTCCCTTGTTCCCTTTAAACCACCATGTCATATCTACTCGAATATCCACGGAAAAGCGGATATCCCATTTCCCCCTATAATTGACCACATATACCGCAATTCTCATTTGGCCCCCTCCCATTCCTAAAATGTTTGTTTTTCCTCCTACCCATACAACAAAAAAAGCACACTTCCATGGCTCATAGCCTGAAGTGTACTTCACATCATTCGGATTTCAGCGAAATCCCTTTTATCTTGCATATGCAGTTCCTTATAAACATTTATATCCGGTTTCGACCGCAATGTCCACCATACTTTGTCATTAACGAACAAGTGGAGCATCCACCCACGGGTTGACTGTTCTGAGGTCAATAACAATCTGCTTTTCACCACCTGGCCTCGGTAAAACCGGGTTTCCCGGTGAAAAACGATATGAAATGACCGAAACATCCATATGGCTGTAACCTATCATCCGTGTAAGGATTGGCAGCGTATCGTCCACAGATTCATCATCCAGTACCGTCACATGCAGCGGCTTACGACGTAACCAGGCAAGTATGCTCAATGAACGCATCACCCACTCCACACGTTCTCCGTCATTAGAAGTAATGACAATATAACGGGCCGGCCGCTGATCCGTAGATAACGCACGCACTTCATCGCCATTGCGATAGCCCTGAACAGCCTGTCGTATATACATAAGATGCACGACTGCGGCTCCCAGACCATATATAAGCAATATCCAAACCAAATGAGCCATCACGAAGGTTCCACCTCCTCCTATAGCGACAATATATGCCGTATAGCAGGAAGAGGTGTCACGGTTATGTACTGGGGTTCAAAGACTGCACCTTACAGCGTAACCCATCCGTATTTAATGGAGTTAATAACCGCTTGTGTCCGGTCATCAACCTCCATTTTTTGCAAAATACTGCTGACATGGTTTTTGACCGTTTTTTCACTAATGAATAAATATTCACCGATCATCTTGTTGCTCTTGCCTTCTGCCATTAAGCGCAGCACTTCAGCCTCACGACGGGTCAGCGGGTTATTTTCACCTGCAACGAACTTCACGCCAGCTTCCTTGGTATGACCTTCAGCCATAGCCCCGGTTTCATTCAGGTACGTCATCCGACGGAGCTGCTGAATGAGTTTACCCGTTACCTTCGGATGAATAAACGCATACCCTTCATGTACAGAGCGAATCGCGTTAATGAGGGACTCGGCTTCCATATCTTTTAACAGGTAACCATTAGCTCCCTTGCGCAACGTCTCGAATACATAGCTTTCATCATCATGAATAGACAGAATGATCACTTTGACATCTGGGAACATCTCACGCAGTTTTTCCGTTGCCTCCACACCGTTTTCAATAGGCATATTAATGTCCATCAGAACGATATCCGGCTTCTCTACATTACAGAACTCCAATACCTGAATACCATCGCCACATTCTCCGATGACCTCAATGTCGTCCTCCATATTCAAAATACGTTTAAGCCCTTCACGGAACAACTGATGATCGTCCGCCAAGAGTACTTTAATGGGTGCATTACTATTTTCCTGATTTTCCATGTTGTTACTCCTTTCCCTTTTCCACGTTGGTTGGGATATGAATCACTATCTTGGTGCCTTGATTCTCAGCTGATTCGATCTCCATTCTCCCCTCGAGCAGTTCAACCCTTTCCCGCATACCAATCAGACCAAAATGCCCATGATCTTTGCTTTTCTGCTGAAAAAGCTCTGGCTTAAAGCCCAGACCGTTATCCTGCACCACGATTTTTACAAGCTGCGCCTGATAAGTAATCTCAACAAGCACATAGGTAGGATAAGCATGCTTGGCAGCGTTGGTCAAAGCTTCTTGGATCAGACGGTAAATGGCTGCTTCCATCGCGGAAGAGAGACGGTGTTCCTTGCCCCTTGTTTCAAAAAGCGATCTAATCTTCGTTTTCTCTTCAAAATCCTGCACATATTTCCGGAGCGTCGGAATAAGTCCCAAGTCATCCAAGGCCATAGGACGCAGATTGAAAATAACCTTTCGCATTTCCTCAAGACTGGAGCGAACCTGTTTCTTCAAGTCTACTATTTCGTCCTGAACCATCTTAAATTCCTGCTTGGCGATCATTCTTTCCACAATTTCCGTCCTAAGTACTAGATGCGCAAGAAGCTGTGCAGGTCCATCGTGAATTTCACGGGATATCCGCTTGCGCTCCTCCTCCTGGGCTAAAATAATTTTCAGACCAATAAACTGCCGATTTTTGGCCGATTCGATGATCCGCGTTACTTGTCCCAACTCACCCGACAAGTATTCCAGCACGACTCCCATCTGCGAACCGATGGTTTCGGCCCGCTCGACAGAGGCATCCACACTTTTAGCCCGCTTTTGAAGATCATCTCTTCTGGCCTTGAGATACATTTCCTTCTCGCGAAAAATCATCACGTCGAGCTGAAGCTGTGTTGCTTTCTCGTAAGCCTGCTTGATATCCTCTTCCGAATAGCGGACAAAGTCACGGCTGACCTCAGTCAGCCGAATACGGGACCGCCGATAGTTCATTTCCAGCTGGTCCACCTTTTCAATCGTTTCCGCCGTTTCCTTCAGGACGCTCTGGAGTTCCTGATTTAATGTGATCAGTTCGGTCCGGGCCGTGTCCAAAATTTCGAACATCTGATATTTACTGTTCTCCATCACCTGAATGGCATTCTTAATGACTCGGTCTATGATATCGGCTTGAAAGTCCACAAATGTTCTACTCCAATCCTAGCAATTCAAGTATATATCATACCATATCATGACTGGAGGGTGATGGTCTTCGTTTCTTGTTCCCATTTTACAGTCATTCCTAACTGCTCTGACACGAGTCTTAATGGGACTAAAGTCCTGCCACCTAACACAATGGGCGCTACATCCGTGCTCTGACGCTTGCCGTTCAGGACGACTTCTTTTTTACCCACCGTCAAATCCATCAGCACACCGCCACGCATAATCGTAATCCGCTGATCGCCTGCGTTCCACTTGGCTTGCCCGCCAAAAGCGTCCAGCACGTACTTGATCGGTACATACGTTGAACCGTTGCGGGTCATCGGAGCCGCATCCATTGTTGTTGGCGTCCCGTTCACGGTCATTGACTTTTGTCCGATTGCCATTTGAGCCGTTCCTTTTTTGAGTCCTTCGGTTCCGACCGTTCCCGGTGTATTAAAAGAAATATTATCAAAAACAATATTACCTGTTTTAGCACGCTCATCCTGACCTTCAGCCACATTGACTACATACAGGCGCTTGAGCTTTGCCGGATATGAGATATTCAAACCGCTCATGTCTGCGTTAATGGTTTTCCAGCCGTTCCAGTCGATCACTTTGGCCAGGTCTATATATGCCGTTTTGCCTTGGGCATCTTCCAGCTCCGCACGCAACCAGTTCAGGCTCTTATCTCCTCTAACATCAATCGAGATGGATGTAGCCGCTTGTTCAAGCGTCTTGCCAGTTGTACCGTTCAGTTGGGCGTAAGCATACATTTTACCACTGCCGTTCGTCATGTCGTAATTCAGCTCAAGCACTTTGGAATTGGCATGGTCGCCATCTCCTTGTACAACAGCCGCTGTGCCAGTAACGCCTTCCACATTCGAAGTAAAATCAACCGGATACGAAACATTTTCGAAGTTCTCCCAGTTGTTTGTGCTCGCCCCGCCAGCAGACAGGAAGACAACCGCGCTGAAACCATCGTAGCGACCGATGGCATAGCCTGTTTTCACACCCGCATCCACCCTATTTACCGTAAGTTGATTGTCCTTAACACTTCCCTTAAAGCCGATGAACTCCCATTTGAGCGCATCTGATGAAATGCTGACGCTCTGGCCGTCTTTCGTCTTTGCAGTTACCGGAACCGCGATTTTAGCTCCTTCGGTAAGCGATCCTGTCCCACTGCCTGCTGTAAGTGATGCAATTTCATCTGCTCCCAGCACAGTAACCTTGGTTGTAGCACTGGCTGAGCCACTGGTCGCCGTCAACGTAGCTGTCCCTGGTTTGGCTCCCTTCACAACCCCGCCACTCACCGACACGACAGACGGGTTGCTCGATTTCCACGTCACTTGTACATTCGAGGTATCGAACGGATTGTAGTAGGTGTCATAGCCTTTAAAAGAATAGCTTCCGGTCTGACCAATAAGCAGCGTTTTATTGCCTTTAATCGTGAAGCCTTTGAGCGTCCCTTTAGGCGCACTGGTGTACACACCCACACCGTTTACGACGCTCCGTTGCTCCGTACCGTATTCCGTATCGAACGTAAGTCCTGCTGTCGTATCTCCCAAATCACGGGTTACCATCGTGGTGGAGCCGCCCCCATCCAGGTTCATACCCTTCCAGACACCAATATCTTTCATCAGCGTTTGCAGCTCACTCAGGGATACACCCACGCTGTTCCCGTTCTTCTCAACGGCAATGACGTAAGCGTAACGCTTGTCACGGGAATATCCCAAAGCCGACCGCGCCCGCGTCCCGCCTATGCTCGTTGTACTGCGGGAAAACGAAGTTTTCTGACCGTCATTCACCAATATGGTGTGTCCCCCAATCATCATCTGGAGATTGGAAGGCTCCACCTCACTCCCTGTCGATCTGACACGAAGATGATAGCTGGTTTCTACCGTTTCTCCCACTGTCAGATGGGCTTTGACATAATCGGCCGCTTTGCCGTGAGTACGTAAAATATAGCCGTCCTGTGGCACAGACATATTCAACGTAGCATTGTTGGAAATTTGCGTAACCACACCATTTTGAACCAACACCTCGGTAGGCGTTGTTGAGCTGTTTTTCGGCCGCTCAATTGCTTTCCAAGCAGATGTATAAATATACATTGCATTGGAATGACTGTAGCTGCTTCCACTCGTTTCAGGAGAATACGAAGCCTTATTCATCCCCGTTAAAGGGAAAGTTGATCCATCCCCGGCTTTTACGGTTCCTTCAAAGGTAAACTGCTCCACCATTGGGGAACCGTCCTTAGTTACTGCAAAAGCATACATCCCCGTTAAATCGGACGGAGTAGACATCAATACCCCCTTCGATACTTGTCCACCAATCGGGGCCCCCTCGCTGGAGGTATTGAAATAATCTCCGTTCACACCAGCGACTGCTCCAGTCTCTTTTGCCATACCACCTGTGCTTTGACGGGTTGTGAACTGTCCATTCTTCCCAGTCATCACATCCAGCTTGACATATGGATTTTGCAAGTCTACCCGGACGATATCAGCTAACGCTGTTCCTTTGGAGCCTTTAAAACGATATTTCATCAATGTGGCACCAGAAGTAATTATTTCTTCCCCCAGCTTTACAGTTGAACCGGAAGCTGCACTCGCAATCGGCGCAGATATCCAGCCGTTTAACGGAATTAGGGCGCCTGTTCCGGCTACGGGTCCAACCCACAATACTCCTGCTAGTGTCAAAATAGCCCATCTTTTAGCAATCCCGCTGCCATCTACCTTCTCATTGCCTTGTTTCCTATTACCTAAAACCATATGGATGATAGCTCTCCCATCTTCATTGTATTCAAACTTACTTTTCCGATCATGCACTCTATACTCTATCAAATAAACAAAAAAAGCCTCTTATGTTAATAGACTTATTATAAAGGCAAAAGTTACGAAAATCCCGTTAACTTTTCATAAAATACAAACTATAAATTGACGAATGCATAATCAGCACACTATAATACACATGAACTCATTGGTTCAAATAATACCAATCGGTTCAATCCTAATTTTGCAACCTATCGTGGAGGTTTGAAATCATGAATAAACAACGGGCACTCATCGTACTTACTTTATCCCTGAGCATTGTCATCGCTGGATGTTCCAGCGCGGAGAAAGATGCTACTCTAGGCTCAGCTGCACAGCCAACCGTTGTGCGTACTGCAGTTGTCAAATCCTCTCCGCTCCATACTGCCTATAACTTGTCAGGCACGCTTCAGGCTTATGAGGAAAACACACTGGCTTTTCAAAATGGAGGCACCGTAGCCAGTGCATATCTCGCTATCGGCACTGCTGTACAGAAGGGCACCGTGATTGCTAGTTTAGATGATGCTGACTACAAGCTCCAGGTGGCACAGGCGACAGCCTCCATCCTGGAGGCTCAGGCTGGGATAGATAACGCACAGGCTAATCTACAGGCTGCTACCTCTGCGATTCAATCCGCCAATGCCGGTATTACAGGAGCTAGCGCGAATGTTAACAAGGTCAATAAAGGTGCACGTGCTCAAGAGAAGCAGCAAGCGCAAGCCACTGTAGATAAGGCGCAAAGCGCTTATAACAAGGCCAAGACGGATAGCGAGCGTACACAGAAGCTGTTTGAGGCAGGCGCTGCTTCCGCGTCGGATAACGAGAATGCCCGCCTGAATGCTACGGCAGCTCAGAAAGATCTGGAGCAAGCCAAGGAATCCCTGTCCCTTTTGCTGGAAGGGGCTACAGTCGAAGATCATCAATCCGCCCAGGCTTCCTTTCAAGATGCGCTTGCAGGTAAAAGTAAAGCTCTCGCTGCCAGTGAACAAGCTGCGGCTTCCAAAAAGCAAGCCCATGCCAACTATGAAAAAGCCCTTGTCGCCAAAGGACAGGCAGAACTTGCGCTTTCACGCACTCGTCTAATTTCTCCTGTGAACGGCGTTATTTTAGGCAAGAGTGTGAATACAGGTGACTTGGTCGCTTCAGGCCAGGCCGTCTATCGCATAGGCTCCATTGATCGTCTCAAGGCACTGCTTCCGGTACCGGACAGTGAGATCAGAGATTGGAAAAAGGGGCAAGCTGTGAATGTGGTGCTATATGAAGAAAGCCGCCAAGGTACGGTTTCCAACATCTATCCTTCAACCAGTACCAATACGGGAATCGTTAACGTAGAGATCGTTATAAACAATCCACAGCGAGACTGGTTACCTGGTCAGATTATTAAAGCTGCTCGACAGGTGACAGACAAGAACGGCATTCTCGTTCCCGTTGAAGCAGTCATTAACACGGGAAGCGAGCCTTTTATTTTCAAAGATATTAAAGGAAAAGCTGTTAAAACACCCGTAGAGCTTGGCGATCAGGTTGTAGAAAATCAATTGCAAATCGTATCCGGTCTTCGTGAAGGCGAACGCATTGTCATTAAAGGGGCAGAAAATCTGTTTGATGGAAATCCGGTTAAAGCGGAAGAAGGCGGCCGCCCATGATTGAATATTTCGTAAAAAAGCGAAAAATTACGCTACTGTTTTTTGTTATGCTTGTTTTAGTCGGAGCTTTTGGATTTTTCCAATTACCGAAGCAGGAAATGCCAGATGTCACCATACAGAATGCTATGGTAACAACAGTCTATCCCGGTGCTACACCACAAAAAGTAGAACAAACTGTAACCAAAGAACTGGAGAAGCGCATTAAGGAAGTTGAAGGTGTAAAAACGATTAGTTCGACTTCTGGCAACGGATTCTCCTCTATTTTAATTGAATCCAAAAATGGAGTTGATCCTCAAACGGTTTGGGATAATATGCGAAAAAAAGTACAGGATGCACAAGCTGATCTTCCCCAAGGTGCTGAAACACCTGTTGTGAATGATAAGCTGACCAGCTCGTTTATCGGCTCCTATGCCCTGGTCGCTGACTCTCCTGCACCGCTGTATAAACTAAATGATTTGGTCACAACGTGGACGGATCAGCTCAATACCTTATCAGGTGTATCAAGTGTCAAGTTCAATGGCCTTCCTGACCAGGAAGTACGCGTCCAAATCGACAATCAAAAGCTTCAGCAGTACCATCTGTCGTGGGGGCAGGTCGCACAAGCGGTCCAGTCACAAATGGATCGGGTTCCTACCGGTGATATTGAATACAACGGGCGCACCTATCAACTCATTGTCCGGGAAACCCAAAAAGCTGAAGAATTAAATCAGGCCATCCTGACACGTACAGAGGAAGGAGCTCCTGTGTATTTGCGAGATGTCGCTACAACGGAGCTGGCACATCCCCAAGCAGAATACTTTGCCTATGTTGAGGGTAAACCAGCCATTACGCTAAGCATTGGAGCAGAAAAGGGCACAGACGTCCCGCCTATGAGCGAAAAAGTCGATGTCAAGCTCAAAGAGCTGGAAAAAACACTTCCCGAAGGTGTTCGCCTTGAAACTCTTTTTGCACAAAAGGATCAGGTAGATCATATCTTCGAGGACTTAAAACGTGAAACGATTCTTGCGATTGTGGCTGTTATTCTCGTTTGTATGTTGGGCTTGAATTTGCTTACCTCTGCTTTTGTCGCACTGGCGATTCCGATTTCGGTTGCGATTGCTATTATCTTTTTGCCTATGCTCGGTATTACACTCAATCAAATTTCCGTTGTCGGTCTGATCATTGTACTTGGCATACTCGTCGATGACGCCGTAGTGGTCAATGATAATATTGAGCGGAGACTTACGGAATTAGGAGAATCGCCCACAGATGCAGCTGTAAAAGGTACCAAAGAGGTGATGCTTTCTATTTTGATTGCCACACTGGCTACCATTTCAGCCTTTGCCCCATTGTTATTTCTACCCGGAAATGTAGGTGCGTTCATCAAGCCTATTCCCGTCATTGTTTCTCTGACCATGCTTGCCTCCATGATTATGTCACTTACCATCATCCCTATTTTCCGAGAATGGTATGAGAAACGCAGGCAGATTCGTCAACCCAAGGGTAAAACTAAACCTGCAGGCTTGTTGGGCCAACAGATTCAGTCTTTAAACAAGCTGTATTCACAAAAGCTGATGCCCAAAGTCATTAAGCGTCCCTTGCTGACTGCAATGGCAGGACTCATGCTCGGAACAGCCGCTTATGGATTGGTTCCTTTTACCTCAGTTGAACTCTTTCCTGAATCGGAGGACCCTCATGTCGCATTAAATATAAAGATGCCTATAGGCACCTCCGTGATAGAAACAGACCAAATCGTCAAAGACATTGCAGGCTGGATAAAGAAGCAACCCGAAACCTCCAAGGTCGTCTACAGTGCCGGAGGAACTGCACCGCAATTATATAGTGACATTAGTAGTTCGGGTGGAGATATTAGATATGATGAGACTGTAGGACAAGTTGCTGTTGTCGGTAAAAAAGATATCTTTGATCTCGATACGACAGTTGATGCTTGGGAACAGCATGTTAAAAAGTCCTACCCTGGAACTACAGTTACGACGTATGTTCCACGTCTGGGAGTCCCGGTGGGTAAGCCCGTCGCTATTCGGATTTCAGGTCAGAACCTGAATAAGCTGCAAAGCCTTGCCCAAAAAGTAAAAGAGCAGATCGCCACAGTAGAGGGTACAACCGGCATCATGGATGATATAGGAATTGAAAGATATGCACTGGATTTGCAGGTCAACAAGCAAGCCATGGATCAATACCTGGTAAGCTACACAGATCTGACTCGTACCCTGCTTCTGTTAAAAGAGGGGGCTAAAGTTAGCCAATTTGATACAGGAAACGATCTGGTGGATATTAAATTGTATTTGAATCATAGCAATGAGGAGCCGAGCGCACTTTTCCAACAATTAAGCGTAGTCAATTCAGCCGGTGTGCAGATTCCGTTAAACCAGCTCGTACAGATAAAGCCATCGTTTGCTATTCAGCAAATCAAACATTACAATATGGAGCGGACGATTACGGTAGAAGCCGACTTGAACGGGCGAACTGCAAGTGAAGCGATGGCGGATGTAGAAAGTAAACTGGCACAAATGAAGCTCCCTGAAGGCTATAAATGGGAGGTAGGCGGTGAAACCTCCGATCAGTCCACCATATTCGGGGATTTAGGGAAGCTGGCGATCGTTGTAGTCCTACTCATTTTACTCTTGATCACCATGCAGTTTTATTCGCTGTCCATCCCTATTATCATTATGACAACCGTATACCTGGCAGCAGCTGGCGGCATTATTGGTATTTTCTTAACTGGTATGCCTATCGGTTTTATGAGCATCATGGGAATTATTGCACTCGCAGGCATTGTCGTACGGAACGGAATTGTGTTAATTGAATTTATCGAAGATGCTCGGCATGAAGGAATGGAGCTAAAGGAAGCTGTAATACAAGCAACCGCTGCCCGCTTTAGACCCATTTTATTGACTTCTCTGGCTGCAATTGTAGGTATGATTCCGTTAGCCCTATTGGGAAGCCTGCTCTTTAAACCACTGGCGTTTACCGTCATTTTCGGATTGTTGTTCTCGACGTTGTTAACCCTGTTTGTAGTACCGTCATTGTATATGATCATGGCCAAGTACAAAATACGCCGTCAACTCAAAAAACAGCAGCACACGGTTATCACACACGATCAACCTTTGTAGTTGCATGCAATGAAGTACACACTGTCGGATTGAACCCTAGGGGGAAGTATGTATGGAAAGCAAAAAAAATGATATTTTACAGGCAGCCATTCGGCTGTTCTCCAGAAAAGGCTACTCTTCAACATCTGTTGAAGAGATCGCCAAAGAAAGCGGAATGGCGAAGGCATCCTTTTATAAATATTTTCAAGGAAAAGAAGAGCTTCCTTTGGAAATGTGTATCATTCTGGAGAATAACATTGAACAAGACATCCGGGCACTTTACAGCAAGCCTGACCTTACTAATCATGATAAACTGCACAGGTTTATTGTAATCTATTTAAAAAATATTGTTGAAAATAAGGTGTATCTTATGATAGATATGCCTGAACCATCCATGCTTATTTTTCAAAATGAGCAACTCAATGGCGCCTTCGAACAACATGAATACAAGCTGTACAAATGGGTACGCGATTGCTTGATTGACGTTTTTGGACCGGAGATTGAAGATCACGCATGGGATATGACCTTTGTGCTTAAGAGTATTGTATTTGAATACATTCGCTTCTTTGCAGATCGGATGAATGATGAAACGGTTGAGCAGCTTGCGCAATTCATCATTTTCTTATCCCGTTCCTTGGTAGCTAATCTGAATAACGCTGATTCCATCCCTCATTTGTTCCGGAGCAAGCAGGGCTGGTTACCTGAAAGTACTCTAAGCAATCCCTTTGACCAAGGTCGCCAGATTAACGGCCTTCTCCACTCTCTGGAAGACAGTATACTGCTATCTTCATGGAGTTCAAAGGAAGAAAAGCAGGAGTATCAGCAAATTGCAGCTCTATTAAAGGAAGAAGCTTTGAAACCGAATCCCCAAATAGGTCTTTTAAAAGCTCTATTCTCATATTTGGAGCAGCGTAAGGAGCTAAAAAAAGTTTGTCAGTTGCTCCAAAAGCTGTTGAATCTTACACCTCTAACGGATTAAGCGTTTAGAAATTCATCACAGTAATTCACAACTTAGCTTGTAAAATACATCAAAAAAGACTGCTCATGTAAATCATGAGACAGTCTTTTTTGGTGTTATTAATTATATTTGATAGCATATGAGAAATTACAGACCTGCTTGCACTCTCAGAGCGTCAGCTTTGTCTATGCTCTCCCATGGCACATCCAGATCTGTACGACCAAAGTGACCGTAAGCAGCCGTTTGCTTGTAAATTGGACGACGCAGATTTAGCATTCGAATGATACCTGTGGGGCGAAGATCAAAATTGTTGCGAATCAGTTCAACGAGCTTCTCGTCGCTGACTTTTCCAGTACCGTATGTATCGACGCTAATCGAAACTGGTGTAGCTACACCAATGGCATAAGCAAGCTGAATTTCCACTTTGTCTGCCAAACCGGCTGCAACAAGGTTTTTCGCTACATAACGGGCAGCGTAAGCTGCGGAACGGTCCACTTTGGTCGGATCCTTACCAGAGAATGCTCCCCCGCCATGACGCGCATAACCGCCATACGTATCTACAATGATTTTACGGCCTGTCAGACCTGCATCCCCTTGAGGTCCGCCAATAACAAAGCGACCTGTAGGATTAATGTAATACTTGGTTTGCTCATCCAGCAATTCCGCAGGAACAACTGGCAAAATAACCTTTTCCTTGATGTCTGCTTGAATTTGCTCCAACGTAGTATCTTCTGCATGCTGCGTAGAAACTACAATGGCATCAATACGAATTGGCTTGCCATTTTCATACTCTACCGTTACCTGGGTTTTACCATCCGGACGAAGGTATTTTAGTGTTCCATCCTTGCGCACTTCGGCCAAGCGGCGTGCAATACGGTGAGACATGGCGATAGGCAACGGCATCAGCTCAGGTGTTTCATTCGTAGCAAAACCGAACATCAACCCTTGATCGCCTGCTCCAATGTTTTCCGTTTCTTTATCTACTTCAGCAGGATCACGGCTCTCCAGAGCAGCGTTAACCCCTTGAGCGATGTCCGGTGATTGTTCATTCAAAGAAGTCAATACAGCGCAAGTATTATAATCAAAGCCATATTTCGCACGTGTATAGCCAATTTCCTTAATCGTATTGCGTACAATGGATGGAATATCCACGTATTCCGATTTGGAGCTGATTTCACCAATGACGAGAACAAGACCAGTAGCTACTGATACTTCACACGCTACCCGTGCATTAGGGTCGTTAGCCAAAAAGGCGTCCAATACGGCGTCGGAAATCTGATCACAGATTTTATCCGGATGACCTTCTGTTACAGATTCAGACGTAAACAAATGACGGCCTTTTACAGACATGAATTTCAACCTCCCACAATTAAAATACATGAGGATTTATATAAAATCCTGACATGGCAATGGCATTAGCCAGACACTCTCACGCCAACATGTGGCCGGAAAATGACTTCTATACCTGATTAACAAAAAATGAACCTTTTCCGGTAGGAAAAGGTTGCGTACAAGCCTCAAATGCCATGATATCCTATTTAAATCAAGGTGTCAATTCATATCGCCCAATTACAAAGGGCCCCACTAAGGCAAATTGGCAAGAGCTAAATTTCTGATTCACGTGAGGATAGCCTTATTTTTAAAAACGACTGCACATCAAAATCAGTAAAAATTATTGCAACTTACAGGGTACCAAATTCAGATAAGCTGCGTTCAGCAGATTGTACCAGTCGCTTGGTAATTTCACCACCTACAGAGCCATTCTGTCTTGAAGTCAAATCGCGCCACTCCACATTTGCGCTTCCTTTAAACTCACCCAACTCCGCAGCAAACTCACTGTCGGTACTCGGATGTATATGCGCATATTGGGGATTATAAACAGGAAGCCCAAACTCAGCAGCAATTTCATACTTCAAATCATGTAATCTGGCACGGCTTTCGGGAATCAATCGTCTCTGACCTCTTGATGCCATCGTACACACCTCCATCAATTGTATTTTCTTTCATGAAGTTAGTGTGCAGCGTTTGGAGTCAGCTTAGCCAAGAACAATTTGCTATCCCAAGCAGTATTTACGAAAAAGAACACTCCAACATACAATCTATTGGAGAGTATAACCTCCACGTACCATGACGACCAAGCCAAACTTCTGGCCTTCTTTTACCTGAATACCTCTTCCTTCTCTAGGAAAGGATAGTAAATGATTTTTCTCAACTGCCTGATTATGGACAATCTCTGTTCCGGATGTGATATCAATAACTCCGCTGGCATCCATACTATAAACAACAGCATACCCGTTACGTAAAATAAATTCCGCTCCAACTTTGGCAATCAGCTTTTGACCAGGCTTTACATCAACAACCTTCAATTCCTCGGTCTGTTCCACAGCTGTGGAAGTTTTGCCTGAGCTAGTAGCTCCAGATATTGTGGCGTTAGAAGTAGCGTTTGTGGTAGGGGCTGCTGAGCTAGTCGCTTTACTATTAGTGCTACTTGCCGATGCTCCACCTTTGATTGCCTGAGCGATTTTCTGGTCAACATAGCTTTTGGTTACGACTGGATCATCAGCTGTACCTGGTTGTCCAGAGCTGGAGGCTCCATTAACTGAGTTGTTCATTAAGGAGCCTGCGACTATTCCTCCTCCAAGCAAAACTGCTGCCAGCGATACTTTGTAGCGTGATTTCATAAATATCCTCCTACAGCAGGTTAATGCATCTGTAAAAAAAATTATATTAGCATTATTATTGGCTTGCTTTAAGAAGAAGCGCCTTGCAGAACCCAAGGTTTATTATAAGCCATCTTCAATGTATCAATGCTCGTAACTATATCTTCTGCTTGCTGTTCAGCCGTGGTCACTTTCATATTAGCCTCATAAACCTGAAGTTCAGTAGCTAAACCCACATCAAATTGCTTTTTAGCCATATCGGCCGCACTTCTAGCGCTCACTAAACCAGCTTGAATTTGAGAATACTGACTTTCCAAGCCTTTAATGTTGTTATAAAGAGTTCTTACAGCTTCTTCAAGAGTTCTCTTTGTACCCTCTGTAGCATACTGAGCTTTCTCAACATCAAGTTGTTGAGCTTCGTATGGCGTATTTCCTTGAGTATTAAAATTGTAGAGTCTCAAGCTCAGTTCAGCTAAATCCACTTTTTGCTCACTTAACCAAATAGCCGTACTGCTGGTAAGTACTTGGCTTACCTTAGTTTCCACATTATCTTTGAATTCAGAATAAACAGGTTTATCCTTCAATTCGTAACGTTGCTCCGGTTTATAGCCAATCGCTTGATTCAAAGATACATATGCGCTATCCAGATCTTTTTTAGCCTTGTCTAAAGCAGCTTGATTTTGAGTCAACTGGTTGGTTGCTTGAGTCACCTCATAATCGCTCGACATTTGATTATCTCTTTTAATTTGTGCAACTTTCAGCTTGCGCTCAGCATCTTCAATGTTCAAAGCAGCCAGTTTAACTGCATTTTGCTTTTGAAGAAGCTTGTTATAAAGATCCTTCACGTTGTATTGAATGCCTTCCTTAGTCATCTCTAAGTTTTTCTTTGTAGTCTCATAGTTAAGATTTGTTTGAGCATAACCTTTGAAGGCTTTATCAGAGGCTTCAACACCGGCTTCAGCAGGAACAAAGTCAATATTTTTGCCTGCTTCTTTCATGATTTTCCCAGCTTGATCAATACTGGTTTCTCCTGATTTAACTGAGGTACTATCAGCTATAGCCAGTTTAACTGCATCACCATAGGTCAAAGAATCATTATAGTAGGTATCATAAGTAACTTTAGTCACAGGAGATGTGAAAGGCTTACTGGATAAGCTGTTGGTTTGATCACCAGCAGTGCTTCCATCAGCTTGATTTGAAATAGTTACCGTCCGTGTAGTCTTATCCCAATTTACTTTGGCGCCTAATGATTGGCTCACAAAGCGCAGAGGAACGAGCACTTGACCCTTTTGAATTTGAGTAGCTGCATCGAGTTGTACAGGAGCACTATTCTTATAAGCAAGTTTAGAACCCACATTTAAAGTTAACGTATCATTATTTTTGGATGCAATTACTTTTTTAGCTTTGCTATCCCATTCTACTTGTGCTCCCAGGCTTTCAAAAACGCCGCGAAGAGGCACTAAGGTTGTACTTTGACTAATCACTGGTGACTGTGTATATTGCTGAGTTACTCCGTTAATAATAACCTTTATATCACTTGTCTGAGCCCCTGCAAGATTGGCAAATGCAGAAGAAAGAACCAATGTGGAAAGTACCGCCACTCCAAAACGTTTCATAATTTCTCTCCTTTGTCAATAAGGCTAATAAAAGAAAAGGGCTCCAAAAGGAACCCTCTTCTCATCTAATTCAGTTAACTCAAAAGAGTTGCTCTTAAATTAGTTTTTGTTTTCAACAGTAACTGTTTTTGCAGTTGCATCATAAGTGATAGATGCATCCAGCGCTCTGCTCACCCAAGCGATTGGCAGTACAGTACGGTTTTTGTTAGTCACAGCTTTAACGTCCATACGAATCACAGAACCGTTAACAGTCAACAGGTTTGTGTTCAGTTTGATTTGAGCAACAGTGCTACCTTTGATCAGGGTAACTGTGGAAGTTGCTTTGTCAAACAGGATGTTTTGTTGGGATACACCCAGAGCTTCAGCTGCATAACGTACTGGCAAGTAAGTGCGTCCGTTTTCAGCATAAGGAGCTACTTCTGCTGTTTTACTTTGACCATCTACAGTGTAAGAAGTGCTTCCCAGTGTGAAGACAGCTTTAGTACTAGTAGCACCTGGAGCTGGAGTTCCAACAGTTGCGATTGCTGTTTCAGCAGCTGCAGTGTTGTTGTCTTTCCAGTTTTGAGTGTTCTCAGATGCGCCTTTGTATGCAGTGTAAGAAACTGCGCTACCTTTCAGCTTAGCTACGATATCGCCTTGAGCTACAGTACGGTCAACAGTCAGCTTAGGAGCTGTGATTGTGATTGTACTTGGAGTAGCACTTTCGCTGTCAATGTAGAAGCTCAGACGGCCTTTGTTGCTTTCGCCGTAAGTATCAGTAGATACGCTCTTCACTTTAACATCTCCAGCAGTTACTTTCACTTCTGGAGTAGCAGCAAAACGTACGCCTACTGGCAATTCCAAGATTACTTCACGGCTACCATCTTTCTTAACGAAAGCTTCTTTAGCTGCTTCAGTAATTGTGATGTCCCCAACTTGTTGGTCGCCCAGACCGATTGTCAGGGTTGGTTTGGATGCAGCAGCCAAAGTCACTGCTTGCTTCACAGCTGCAACCTTAACAGTACCGCTCAGACCTTGGCTACCAGCAACATCAACGTTCAGGTCACCGGAGAAACCTGGTTGTGTAGCAACTTCAACGTTTTTCAGTTTCAGGCTACCAGCGTCAGTAGTGCTGTTAGCGTTGTTGAAAGTCAATTTCAAAGTACGTTTGTCAGAGTCAGTATAGGAAACCTCTGCTCCACCCAAACCGTTAGTGTTCTCCATAGAACCGGAGAAGTTGCTTCCAGGGTTGTTGCTTTCAAAGGTTGACTGCCAACGAGCACCTTCAGGCAGACGCAAAGTTACAGTACGTCCTTTTACAAAGGAATTAGCAACAGTTTCTTTAATTACGATATCACCAATTTTTTGCTCATCATGACCAGCAAGAATTGTTGTTGGAGTAGCAACGGAAACGCCACCACCGATTTGACCATAGCTACCAACTACAAGGGAGCTAACGTCAGTCGTTGCGTTACCAGAGATACTTACAGTAACATCGCCCTCTTTAGCACTGTTTTCATCATCAACATAGAATCCTACAGGCAATTGGAAAGATGTTTGAGCATCACTTACTTTTCTCAAAGACAAAGTAAGTGTATCACCATCACTAGAATACTTCACATCATCTGACTTAATTGCTTTGTCTGTATTGGAAGTAAACAAAATAGTGGCTGGATTTTTAGGAGCGGAGTCCCATTTGAAACCGCTAGGCAATTTCAATTTAATATTGCTGTTACCCAAAGAACCAGCAGTTTCTTCTTTAACTTTCAAAGTTGCAGTAAAGTTTTCTTCACTGGAAACCGTATCAGCAGCAGACAAAGATACTTGACCAGAAGAAACTACGTTTGCAATTGTTACTTCACCGCTAGTCAAACCACTTGCAGAAGCAGCGTCAATAGAAACTTTTACAGGGCCATTGCTAGGGCCAGTAACATTGATTTTACCAAAGTTCAGGTAAAGAGTAGCATCATCCAAAGAGTTATCAAAATTCAAAGTTACTCTTGCGGAATTATCAGTCAACTTTTCAACTGTCAATGGTTGGCTTGGGAAAGGGTTGTCAGTAGTAGCCTTGGACTTGTTATCCCCAGCGTCAAGATAAACACCCAAACCATAAGTAGCATCGGTAGCAGATTTAGCAATATTTACTTGATCAACCGCAGTAGCACCAGCAAAATTAAAGCCTTTAGGCATTGTAACAGTGAAAGATGCCCCAGGAGCAACGGAAGCTTGGCTAATAGAAACTTTTGCTCTACCCAATGTAATAGGAGCAGTGGATTGTCCTGAACCAATACTTGGTGTGTTCAATGAAGAATAGCTAGAAGATGCATGAACTGCAGTTGGTGCAGTCAGTGCTGCGATTGGAGCTGCAACACCAGCAACCAATGTTGCTGTTGCCAGCACGTTGATCATTTTTTTATTAAACTTTGTCATAACCTTTTTTTCTCCTCCTTGAATATAA
This sequence comes from Paenibacillus sp. NRS-1782, assembly GCF_050467685.1. Classification (NCBI taxonomy): domain Bacteria; kingdom Bacillati; phylum Bacillota; class Bacilli; order Caryophanales; family Paenibacillaceae; genus Paenibacillus; species Paenibacillus sp. NRS-1782. The sequence continues at coordinate 88,623 of NZ_JBITPH010000024.1, read as the reverse complement.
CCAGAAATATTATTTTTGTCTTTTTGTCGGATCTTGTCACTCATCAGTAGTTACACCTCCTTTCCGAGCTTTATGAGAACCCTTATAAAATGATATCTGTGACAATATCACAGAAGCTTGGAATCTAGTTGAAAGAAAGCGTCCATTTATGACGTACTCCAGTATTATACAATGTGATAACAATGTCGTAAAGAATTTTTTTAGCGAATTATGTCTTTACGCTTTTGTACCCCTTTGTTTTATACTCACCCAATTAGACGTAGCATGGGTTCGAAAAGTTGCGTCCGTTTCAAAAAAAATTTTATTTTTTTTGAATATGTATTCCGCTTTCCTACAGTCATAATTATACTATTGAACCTGTTCCTCCGTCATCCTACAACTTTTACCTGTTCAACCTTAATGTACAAGAGTTCTCTTGCGCAATTATGGTAGTCCCTTAATGAGTATATTCACTGTACGTTATCCATAGAATATAAAGGATACATAAATCCCAAGGATACGCCCAAGTTAAACACTTAAAGTAGCAGGTACTGACGGAGGGTCAACAATTTTTATAGCCTACACACCCAGAACAAAACAAATTACTTCACTATATTAACCTTAGCACCGTCAGTAAGCAGGCTTATCCCCTTAACGGCAATGGTCTGACCCTCGGTGAGCCCCTTGGTTATTTCAACCTCTTTGGCGCTTTCCTGACCTGTTTGCACTTCTACCCGTTTAGCAGTAGCACCCTCAACTACATAAGCATACTTTTTCCCAGCTTGCTCCGTAATGGCATCCTGTGATACCAGAATGTTTTGTGCAGCTTCCGATTTCATATAAACATACACAACCATACCGGATTTGAACTCGCCAGATGGATTGGGAACTGAAATTTCGACAGGATATGCCTTGAGATCATTATCCATAACCGGATTGACCGCTGTCACTTTAGCCTCTATTCGCTTACCCAATGAGTCTACCCCTAGAGTTACAGTAGAGCCTACATTTAGCTTAAGCAAATCCTCCTCAGAGACATTTACTTTGGCAAGGATCGGATTGGTATTTGCAATTGTAGTTACAGCTGACTGAGCGCTGACCATTTGTCCTGTTGTACCAGTCACAACTGAAATGGTGCCCGACATAGGCGCTCTGACTACAGCGTTGACAAGCTGACTACGCGCAGTATCCAAAGCAGCCTTGGCCTGATTAGCCGAAGCACGTGCTACATCAATACCCGTTTTCTGTTGTGCAAGCCGCAATGACTTCTGGGCATTAGTATATGTGGTCTGAGCACTTTCCTTGGATGTTTGCGCATTATGAAGTGAGAGCTGGGCGTTTTCCAATGCAGTTTGAGCTCTTCTATACGCTATTTGAGACTGTTCCAGGTCAGATTGCGAAACAGCACCAGCACTAAACAACTGCTGGTTACGATTTAGCGTATTCTGAGCATCACGCACGGAACTCTGGGCATCTACCACAGCAGTCTGCGCTTGGGTAATGGCATTGTCTTGCTGTACCAGTGAACTCTTAGCCTGATCCACAGCAGACTCTCCCTGTTGAACAGATTGCGCTGCTCCGCTTTCAGCTTGCTTCAAATTAGCAAGTGCAACCTGGTAAGATTCCTGAGACTGTGTAATCGTGTCGTGAAGGTCTTTCTGATCAATCGTAAACAAAATATCGCCCTTGTTTACCTTTTGTCCCACCGTCAAATTAATGCTCAGTATTTTTCCGCTAATTTTCGGGGCAACCTGAGCCGTGTCTTTGGGCGCAAAACTGCCTACAATACCTGATGAATCCTCAATACTGCCTTTAGCCACTTTTGCTACCTGGATCGGAATCGTTTTCTGCACCGCGGCTGGAGCGGCGGGGGCTTCCCCCCCACCGCAGCCTGCCAATGCAACTGACAAAAGCAATGTCGTGGCAATCAGAGCACTTTTTTTATTCATTATATCTCTTCACCTCATTATTAAATGTGAACACTCTTTTGTTGCAGCTTTGCTTCTTTTTTGAGCTGTCTTTTCAATTTCCGTTCTTTACCCTTTTGTATCCTATTATCCAAGATAACGTAGACTACCGGAATAAGAATCAATGTAATAACAGCTGCGAAGGATAACCCGAATACAACAACAACTGCCATCGGCGCTTGTGACTCGTTACCACTGCCTGTAGCAAATGCCATTGGGAGCAAAGCCAGTACAGTCGCCAGCGTTGTCATCAAAATCGGACGCAACCGCTCAGACGCTCCATGAATAATAGCTTCATCCCGATCTTGTCCTTCATTTCGGAGCTGAATGATGAAATCAATCATGACGATAGCGTTATTGACAACCAGGCCGACGAGCATAATGTAACCGGTTAGAGCCGACACACTAAGACTAGATCCTGTTACAACCAAACCAATAAGCACACCTATTAAAGTAGGTGGAATCGAGAACATAATAACAAACGGCGTAAGCAAGGATTCAAACTGCCCTGCCATGACCATATAAATCAGCACTACAGATAGCAATATAGCTACTGCCAGATTTGTAAAGGACTCCATCATTTGCTCATTTTGTCCGCCACCCGTATCTGCACTGTATCCATCAGGGAAGTGAGTACCTTGTAGAAGAACATCTATTTTTTGATTAACTGAACGAATGTCTCCTGTTCCGTCTATGTCAGCAGTAATCTGTACTTGACGTGTTTGATTCTCGCGTGTAATAGTCTCGGGAACCTCACGCTTATCAATACTGGCCACTGATGACAAAGGCACATCAATCCCTTGTGCAGTTGTAATCCGCAATGTTTGCAGATAAGCCAGATCATGGCGATACTCATTCGGCAACGATATCTTCACATCAATCTGGTCTTCTCCGGTACGATAGCTTGTAGCAACCGAGCCGTTAAAGGAGGTACTCACAACAGACAAAATTTGAGATGCTGACAAACCATATCGGCTGGCAAGCTCTCGATTAATCGTAATCTCATATTCTTCACGAGTAGCATTCAACGTACTCTTAACATTCACCGCTCCCGGAATATTCTTAACCTCAGCCACGAGATTATCCGAAAGCTCCCGCAACACTTCTATATCATCGCCCCTCAGGTTGATGTTTACGGCTGCTCCACTTGATAGCCCGGAAGAAGCTTGAATAATGATTTCTGCGTCGGGAATATCCACAATTTTTTGACGCAGAGCATTTACCACTTCATCAGTAGGCCGTGCCCTATCATCCTTCAGTGTAACACTAATGTTTGCAGCATTAGCAGAAGATGAGCCAGATACGCCCGTTGCTCCGCCTCCAGATCCTATATTTACTATCATTTTTTCAAGTTCAGGAATCTTTAAAATTTCCTTTTCAATTCCTTCAGTAACTTTTTGTGTTTCTTCCAATTTGGTTCCATTAGGCATCGTTACAGTGACGGAAAACTCCCCTTGGTCAGATTCAGGGATAAATTCCGTTTTAACCATAGGAACCAAAGCTGCTGCAGCTACAAACATAAGCAAAGTAGCTGTCAAAACACTTTTACGATGGTTAATCCCCCATTTGAGAATATGGCGATATCCGCCCCTCAATTTTTCAAAACCGATATTGAACCAGATAATCGGGTTAATTCCTTTATAAGTACCCGAAGAATATATGGACTCATCTGGAACAGTAGGCAACCAACGTGAACTAAGCATGGGTACAATCATAAGTGAGATTAGCAGCGCAGCAATATGAGAGAAAATTACGGTCAAGGCTAACGGCTTAAACAGTACGCCCGCAATTCCATCTACAAATACAATCGGTAAAAACACTACGATTTGTGCAAGTGCAGAGGCCATGACCGCATTCCCCACTTGTTTGGAACCATCAATAGCGCCCTGTAGCATGCTTTTGCCTTCATGTCGTTGTCTAAAAATATTCTCGATAATAACGACGGCAAAGTCAACAAAGGACCCTAGACCCAGTAGCAAACCACTCAATGAAATAATATTAATGGTTTGTCCAGTGAAATACATCATCATAAATGTGGCTATAAAAGAGATTGGAATTACGATTGTTGCAATAATTGTGGAACGTGCGCTATTAAGGAATAACATTAAAACGATAGCTGCGATAATAAGTCCTAGCACAGCATGCTCTAATAATGAGTGAACAGAGTCGCTAATCATTACGGAAGCGTCAGTGACCAAATCAAGTTGAGTACCCGCAGGCAAATCCTTACGGATTGCATCCAAATTGTCCTTCACCGAATTAGCAATGGAAAGTGTATTCCCTCCCGTAGCCTTTGTAAGAGAGATATTAATACTTGGCTTACCATTGTATGTAGAAATGGTTGTAACATCCTCTAAAGAATCTTCAATGGTTGCAACATCCTTTAATTTCACACTGCCTTTGCCCACAGTGATCGGAGTCTCTCCCATTTCCGAAACAGCCTGATATTCACCTTGAACCCTGATTTGAATCTCCGTATTACCACGATCAACAGAACCTGCAGAGCCGGACACATTATTAGCTGCTAGCGCCTGGTTAATCTGATCTAAGGTAATACCATAACTTTGCAGCTTGGCTTGATCAACAGTAATCCGAACCAAACGTTCTTGTCCCCCAGTCACACCGACTGAAGCAACTCCTGAGATTCTTTCGAGATGTGGTTCAATGATATCCTCTGCAATAGACTTTAATTGGTTAACATCTTGTTCACCAGTAAATGCGAGTGTAATAACCGGAGTTGCATTAATATCCAACTTCAGAACACGTGGTGCATTCGCACTTTTAGGAAGTGAACCCCTTACAGAATCCAATTTGTCACGCATATCCAATGTAGCCTGATTAAGGTCTACTCCCCAGTTAAACTGAATCATAACCATGGAAGTTCCTTCGGAGGACTGTGACGTGACCGTGTCTACATCCTGAATGGACGATAGACCTTTTTCAATAGGCTTAGTAACCAATTCCTCAACTTCTGTCGGTGTCGAATTTGGAATACTGGTCACTACCAAAGCAATAGGCAGCTTCATATCCGGCATCTGCTCAACAGGAAGTCTTAACGCAAAAATACCGCCCCCGATCAACAAAGTAACAATTAACATAAATACTGTTACAGGACGGCGTATTGAAAACTGAGACATCTCATCACTCCCCACTCACTTCTTTGTCTAATATTTAAGCACACTAATCCTCTACTACGATGAAATAGACGTAAAGTTTCAAATAAGTGTACAAAAAGAACATATAAGCAAATAATAAACACATTTTGAGATAAGTACTTAAAAAAAAGTAGTTAATTTAAATGCATTTATGGTAGTTCAAAAACAAAAACGCTATAAACTTACCTATCAGTTATCTGCTCATTGTTATTATGGCATAGGCCCTTAATCCCAGTCAAATAGCTGATTTTCAAAAAACATCCCTCTCATGTATATGAAAGGGAATTCCATTTTCGCATGGAGGGATGTTCAATAAATTCAGTTTTTTAAGGATCTAGATTTTAGGAAGCAACTTTTTATCAGCCATAACTTTAGCTATGATAACGGCTGCATCTCCACGCAAGGTCAGAGATGTAGGATTAAACATATATCCTTTTTTCAGATCACTAGCATCAACAGGTGAACCTGTGATAAAGCCCTTCTTGGCAATCGCAAGCACAGATGCTTGTGCATAGTAATCAATCTTGTCTGCATCTTTAAAGGTTTTAGACAGGTTCTTCATGATCTTGTCATGATCTGTCTCCAGCTTCAAATTCAATGCCTTGGCAATAATGACCGCTACATCCTGACGTGTAATTACATCTTCCGGCATAAAGATTCTTGGTTGCGAACCTTTTACAATACCGGCACGTGCGGCTGTTTCAATATAACGATAATCATAGAGGGCATCTGCCGATATCGTATTTGGAATAGAGACGTCATCAAAATGCTTCGCACCGCTAAAATTAAGAGGAATTTGCAGACCTTTGACAATCATAGACGTGAATTCGCCTCTTTTAATGTAGCTGTCAGGTCCAAAGCTATTAATTGGATCCATTGGGTTCATGACACCCTTAGCCAGAATGGACTCAATGTAATCTCTGGCGTACTTGTGTTTAATGACATCACTATACGTTTCTCCAACCTTAGCTACAACATAGTAGCCGAAACGATCAAACGGTACTTTAATGGTATGTTTCTTCGGATCTACCACACCACCAATGTTCTGCCAATCTTTAAGATCCGAATCAAAATAGAACACTGTCATTTGTTTCCCTGCATCCTGCGCGATACTGCTATCATACGTCAAGGTTAATGTTGCACGCTTGGATGGTACTAATTCATTAGAAGGATCACGCCAGTAGAAGTTTTTGATCTTACTACTGTCATTTTGCGACTTATTAGCCAGTTGATAAGGATCGGCACCATAAGTTACCGGATCGTAAGCATCCGTTTTGATATCATCTGCTGTACCTGGGTCAATCCAGAATACCGGGCTTGACTTGGTAAAACGAGTTGGGAAGTCTCTGCTGAAGTATCTACTTCCATCTGCAATCAAGCTCCGCATATCTGACAATGCTTTTTCAGTTTCAAATTCATGCCGGTCTACCACACCGTCTTCGCTATTTGCTATCGCAAAGTACAATGTATGACCAGAGAAAACCTGATTTTTGAATTGCTGCGGTTGATCATAATCCCGACGAATCAGACTAGTTCCCTTAGCAAAAGCAAGTGTAAGATTACCATCAAACACTTTGTGCGATGTTTTCATCGCTTCCATGTATTGCTCACCAGGAATATTGGTAGGCACATATTTAACCGTAATGGTCTGTTTCAGTTTATCTTTACCTTTTGTAACCACTACGTCAATTTTATTATCTTTGTTGGCCTTTAGACCGGTGACGATGGCTTTGTAGGTTGAAGGGTAATCAACAGTGCCATCATAATCAGAATCGAATCCCTCTTGAACTGCTGTTTCCTTACCTACCATAACACTATCTGCATTACCTACGTTCACAACCACTTGCACAAAGTTTTGATTCACGATTCTCTTTTCAGGAAGCGGACGCAAAATATCAAAAGATGTGGATTGACCAGAAACTTGCAGTCGGAACGTTGCAAATGGTCCGCTCTTGCCACTGTTGTACAAGGTAATGTTATAGGCTACTGGTGTTCCATCTTGCGGAACAGTTTGGTTTTTCAACACAAAGCTGAAATACTTTTTGTCCGGATGATAGTACACGAGCAGGTCTTTTAAATCTTTATTTGTAAATTTATCTGTAATAGAACCAGAGTTGTATGTTGTCTTAGCATCTTCGGCTGAGTAAAACTCATTATTCAGCGTCCAATTAACCTCGCTGTCGTCCGATCCTTTAATTTCCAAAATGTATTGGTCTTTATTGGAAATATCACTTAGCGAACCATTGACCTGATCCGCTTTACCCAAATCAGCAATACTGAATGTACCAAATACATTGATATTTTTCAGGGATGTATTGTAATTGGTATCATCCACTTTAGTGAAATTAGCATCTTTTGTTTTCGGTGCAATTTCGCTATATTTCGGAGCACTGCTCAAGCCACTAACAGGTGTAAAAGGAATAATCCCCTGTGTGTTTGCAACTGGAATTACTGGAATATTGGTCTGTGTAAAGTTTACTTTTACCGTATTGCTATATTCAATACCTGGCTTGTACACAAATTTGATTTCATTATTCCCGCTTGCCAGTGCGTTGGCTGCGGCTGGTTCCGAGGAAGAAGCAAGTTTAAAGTCCGCCCCTGAGCCATCTAGATCAACCAATACATTATTAATATACAGGAATACATTACGGTTACTTCCAGTGTAATGAATATCTGCTATGTTGCTCACATCAAGCAGTTTACCTTTAAAGTAGCCCAATTGAGTCAGCTTATAGGTATTCAGGTTTGAACTGGAGGTATTTAACGGAATTTGTTGTCCGTCATAAATCGTATCATACTTCATGAATGGACCCTGCAACAGATTCACCGTGGCTTTAATTAACTTGGTCGAGTCACCATTCAGGTAAAAATTCAGTACGTTCTGTCCTTCTTTAGGCAAAGTGTCTACATAAGCGATGATTTTCTTCACTTGTGTTGGCTTGCCATTGATTGTCCGAATCACATCTTGAGGTGATCCTACAGTATGAACCGTTACTCCAGAAAGCTCACTGATTGAAGAAGGTGCACCGTTAACAACGATGAACTCCATACCTACAGGAACAGATGGAGCATCTGTAGTCTTGTTCTTCATAGAGCTTCCAGTTAACTTCATAGCTTCATCTATGGCAGTTGCCTGATCAGACCCGCTACCATTAATTCTGTTCAACAATTGATTGTTAAAATCAGGAAGATAATTTACATCATCAATATACGGCTGAGTGCTGCTGCGCAATGTAAATTGGACAGCAGATGGAGCAGGCGGGGTACTGGTATCACTATAAGTTAGACCCAAGGATACTCTGGTCAAATGATCCACCACAACCCCTGAAGGTACAGTCACCTGAAATGGATATACCTTATAGCCATTGGATGTAACCACATTAGCAGTATCAATCGTGGCATCAATCCCACTAGCACTACCCACAGCACTGCCATTGTTACTGACATCTGTAAACCTTGCATTAATTGTAGCCACTCCCGGATCAGATGCACCGCCTGGAACCAAAACCTTACCCTTCAAAACAACTCCACTCGTAGATGATACGGTAAAGTCAGGCGAAGTGGTCAGATCGGCCGACACATTCCCATCCATGTTCAGGTTCAAATCGGAAAATTCAGGTTTGCCCGTATAGATTGTAATTTCACGCGTAACCGTTAGAGCCTGAGTTCCGTTACCCACTTTAAGAGTCACTATATTTTTACCCGGACTAAGTACAACACTTCCTGTTAGTTTATAACCGGTATAAGAGTTAACAGTATACGTATTACTGCTTTTTGCAGACGTGAGGGTTACGCTATCAGCATTAGGCGCTATACCTTGAATGATCACTTTAACGTCATCCGTACCGTTATTACCCGCGTCTGTGAGCACAGCTGTTTGGTTCTCTACTAACTGTTCAGTTTTACCGTTCAGCGTAGCAGACAGATCATAAACCTTTGGTCCATCCTGGTACTCTACGTAAATAGAATCCTTCATATCCGCCGAGTTTTGGCTGCTTTGGAATGTGATTCGGTTCAAACCAGGAAACAGTTTAATGTCTGAAATTTTAAGAGTGGAGCCAGTGACCGTGATTCCGCCTTTTTGGCTCTCGTTTTTATTTACCACGTTAAGCGTCGTTCCATTTTTGGAGAGTTGGAATACACTATATGAAATTGTGCTTCCGTTCACTCCATTAATCGTTCCGTTAACTGTGATACGGTCGGTGTTTACCGATCTGGCTGAATCCACGTCGTATTTTTCATTTGGAAAAATAAAATAAGTTCCTGTCGCAGCATGAGCCGTGCCTACCAGGGCCGCCGGCACCAAGCCAATGATGAGACCAACCGTCAGCAACATAGATAGCAATCGTTTCAAATCATTGTCCTCCTTAGATTCTGTCGCACCTTGGGGCACGTAATCATTCAATACCTTTTTTATCGGCAGCAAACATACAAAAAATTAGTAAATACGCAAAAAAGGAGGGAGTTTTTTCTTAGTGAAGAACAAAAAAGCCCTCAAACCCGCGGTATACCGCCAAGCTTGAAGGCTTACTTTTAAAATAAAAAATTATAATTTCGAACGAGTCTGAGAATCTGGCTTAGCCAGCAACCGAATCAAGGTGTTAATCACCGGACGTTTGGTTTTACCAACAAGTCCAATAACCTCGGCGCCAATCTGCAAGAAGAACATCATAATACATATCACGACAAAGATAACCCAGTTCGCTTCATTAAGCGCAGCATATGATTGAATCACGGCTAATACACCGAAAAATGCAGCAATAGCGTAAATGATCAATACGGTCTGTCTGTGGCTAAAGCCCAATTCACGCAGGCAGTGATGTAAATGACCTTTGTCTGGTGAAAAAATCGGTTTCTTCTGCAACTTGCGACGAATGATTGCAAAGAATGTATCTGACAAAGGTACGCCGATAATGATCAATGGCGTAATAAACGATACAATAGCGATCTGTTTGAATCCAAGCATCGACAGCATCGCCAGACAGAAGCCCAAAAATAGAGATCCTGTATCACCCATAAATATTTTTGCAGGGTGAAAGTTAAAAAACAGAAATCCGACAATGCTGCCCAGCAGCACCAGACAAAGCATAGCAACCATATAGTTGCCCATCAGAAGAGACATTACAAAAATCGTTCCGATTGCGATTCCCGAAACACCAGCAGCCAGTCCATCCAGACCATCAATCAAATTGATGGCATTCGTTACACCTACAATCCAGAAAATCGTAAGCGGGATGGAGATCCAGCTTTCCAAAGAAGAGTATGCATCCTGAAAAGGCACATTCACAAAATCAACACGAATATCAAAAGCAAATACAACCATACACGCAACGGCAATTTGAGCCATAAATTTCAATTTTGCATTAAGATCAAAACGATCATCGAGAGCACCAATCAGTGTAATCAGCGTTCCGCCAATCAAAAAGGCTGCGATAAAGTTAATATCCCTTGAGGACAGCATTCCTTCAGGCACAAAAGGTAAAATCGCCAATAAGGACAAAAGAACTGCCAGGAAGATCCCCAGACCGCCAAGACGCGGCATAATTCGGGTATGTACCTTTCGGGCATTCGGCACATCGACGGCTCCAACCTTCACAGCAAATTTCTTGACAAGCGGTGTCAATAACAGCGCAAGTCCCAGTGCCATGATGAAACCAATAATATAGATCAATAGCATTTGATCATTCGACCCCCAATTTTAAAGCAATCCCTTTTCAGATGTAACCGCATTGAATTATACTCTGATCGAAAATAAATACCAAGCTTCATATTCTGGCAAATTAGCGGGTTTTGAAGGCAGATTCAAGCTATTTATCACACTTTTGTGACGTTTTCTTTTTCACGCATCACTTTCATGGCGAATTTCGGCAGCGCAAGCATTCTTTTGTAGCGACTTGGCTCTTTCAGTAGCCTATACAGCCACTCAGCTCTGAACTTTTGGAACAATTTAGGAGCGCGTTTAGCTTTACCTGATATGACATCGAAGCTACCGCCCACTCCCATCATCACGGGAACACCTAATTGTTCTTTAAATTTACCAATCCAGGGCTCCTGTGTGTCCGCTCCACGTGCTACAAACAGCAAATCGGGATTTGCTTCACGAATAGCTGCAATCACTGCTTCATCCTCTTCCGGTCCAAAAAATCCGTCACGCTTGCCGCAAACCGTAATTCCGGGATAAAGCTCATGTACCCGTTGTGCAGTCGCTTGAATCACTTCGGATGTCGATCCGAGCAAATAAACCTTCCAATGATAGTTTTCTCCAGCTCCAAGTAATTCATGTAACAAATCAAAACCCGCCACACGTTCTGGTACTGGATGCCCTACATAATTCGCGGCCCAAACCACGCCAGTCCCATCCGGGACGATGAGCTCCGCCTGCTTCATCACGGACATGTACATTGGATTTTCCAATGCAGCCATAACCATAATTGGATTAGCAGTAATTACTTGATGCGGACATCGAGACTCTACCGCTTGGATCAATACGTTTAATGTATCTTTCATATTAAGCCTTGATACCGGAACACCGAAAATCGGGACGGTTGGCACATTCGTAACCTTATTAACTGTCACTGTATCCATCATCCTTTGCGACACAAGTAATTAATGATATGCTGTGCCGGTAAGCGAGCCTCGCTTTTTAACAAAGCAATTGCCGCTCCCTGGCTCTCGATCCATTGACTCCGCTGATCCAGCAATCGTATAGCCTCATTAGCCAGCTTTTGACCATCCAGCGCTTCTGTGGTGCCTACAGGCTGGCTACCGACGCGGCCGAGAAAATGGTCAATTTTCGGATCATAGGATATCCCCAACGGGGGCACATGATGGGATGCTGCATAAATCAAGCTGTGCAATCTCATCCCGATCATCAAACTGCAACGGCTGACTTCCAGCAGCATCTGCTGAGGATCGGTAACCTGCTCACACATGCTGACACGGCTGCCTGTTTCCCTAACATCCCCTAACAATTCCATTACCATCCTAGAAGCCTGCTCATCGTCTGGCAGATGGAAAGGAAAAAAGCGCAAATGTACACGGCGTCCAGCAGCTAATTTCTTCAAACCATCTGCAATCGCGGTTAATTCACGACGCTCCTTGTCCCAATAACGTACGGACACACCAACGATCGGAAGTTCATTTCCCCCTTCGACAGCCGCTCCCTGTAAACCTTCAGAATGGGAGGGCAATGGAAGCCCCATTACGGGATCGGGAACAACCTCGACAGCAGGGCGTTTTAATTTCATGGTACCCAGTAACGCCGCAGACTGTTCATCTCTTACAGATACATATTCGCAGCGCTGAAACACAGACCGGATCATAGGGTAAAATATCTTCCGTTGTACCGGACCAATGCCTTGAGCATACACAAACGTCGGCTTTCCGGCCCACTGAGCCAGCTTGAGAATCGCCAGATAATAAGGAATGCTTTTGGGACTTGTTGCGTCCTGAAGCAAACTTCCGCCGCCGCTGATTAATCCGTCACTGTTTTTAATCGCTCTCCGAACTTCTCCCAGACTCATACGTGGTACGGCTTCTACTCCGTACATCTTCTGCGTCCAATCGGGGTCCGAAGACAGCACAACAGGCTTAACCGTAATACCCGCCTGACGGCTTTCCTCCTCTAATGCTGTCAAAATCGACTTGAGCACTGCCTCGTCTCCACTATTGCGAAAGCCGTAATAACCCGAGATTATTATCGTTTGAACGGTGGTGACCATTTCTTCCAACATCCTTCCAGCACTTGCCACACGACAATTGCAATAATTCCCAGAATCAGACCAAATCCCAATCCTAGCAGCCCACGACTAAGCGAGAGGGCCGCTGGCGAATGAATGTGAGCAAAGGTATCGACCATAGAAGCTTGACCAATAGCAGCGATAATCAGCAAATAGATCGCTTGGCGATATTTCAACGCAAGGAATGCACCTGCAATAAACAGTGGGTGTGCCATCAAGAATTCCTTATTACGTGGACGCACACCAAATGCATTCTCAAGGAAATTTCGGAAAACCAGCTCTGTGTTAGACACGGTACCCGCATTTCCGGTACGACTCAAATAGTACACTCCTGCGGCTCCAATAACAGCCAGTACGATGACCCATAGTGCGGTAATCGGCGTGCGCAGCAGCTTTGAGATTTCTTCGCGTATAGAGACACCCCGATAAAAGAAAATATATACTGCCGCCAAAAAAATCGGCATAATGTGAAGCAAGCTTACGCCTCTAAACTGGTTCAGCACAAGGCTGTAAGCAATACTATTCAATAACGCAATAATAAACGGTACAGCAGCCAACGACAAGACTGCTGTCTGGACGTACAATACAAGTGCTTGAACGAGACGACGACCTACTGAAAGCTCAGACTCCTGTTCACGTTTGATTCTAATCGTACGTACAGCAATAACCATTGCAACTGTGGGTCCGCTAATCGCTGCAAGTAGTGCCAAGCCCTGCTCCATCAAGCTGGAGTTCAGAACGTAAAGACCTGCTGATCCAACCAGTCCCAATCCAAATGCTAGCAAGGTCAATGCTGGAACAAAATACGACACCATAATGGAGAAGAAAGCCAGTGCCCCCAGTACAACCACCAATTTCAGATAACGCTGGTACGACGAATCAACCACTTGAAATGGTTCAGCCTGTCCCAGCTCAAATCCCTTTTTCTCCATCCGTTGAACAGCATTACCCGGCTTGTCCAAACTATGGATCAAGTTATCTACAGAATCCTTCACTTTGGCCTCAGCCACACTGCGGGTCGGAGCTGTATTAAGATAAAGCATGCGAATGTTGCGATCCTTGGTCGCCAATGCAAAACGATCAGCCAACGTCTCCACATCAAGCGTTGAATCTTTGTCGCTCAGTGAGTACAGGCGCACAACGTTATATTTTATAGCGTAAGCCAGCTTGTTGAAGCCTGCCTGCGGTTTTTTCAAGTTTTCAATAGCGGCCAGGCCAATATTGTATTTGTTCAGTAATTGAGCGAATGCCGCCAGACTGTGTTCTTTCTCATTATCTGTAAACCCCTTGACAGAATCTCCTTCAAACAAAATGCGTTTTACGCCATTCTCCTGAAAAGAAGCCAACGTCTCTTCCGTCAATTCCTGATTGTAAGGAAGACTGTCGCTCATCCGAGGAACGATAAAAAATCCTTTACTCCGAAGTTGTTTCATGGCAATCGGATCAGGCTGCATGGGTTTGAGATACGCATCCTCTGGAGAAGTTTCTACTACGAGCCCTTCATGACCCTGATAAGTCCATGGTTTTACGTTAATGTCCAGACTGTTAAAAGTACGTTCAATTAACGGCCTCAATGCCGCAGCGTTTTCCTGATCAGTGAAAACAACGTACGTAAAATTTTCGTTGGCGGGTGATACCCGTTTTTCCATATCAGAGATGTTCTGAGTCGTATAGGTTACAACATGGCCTGCTTTACGGAAATCATCCAGCGTGCTTTCATACATTGCCATACTGTTCACACCGGCCTGTTTTAAGCGGTCAAGCTGCTCATTCAGGTAATCCTGCGGGTGAGCCTGATACGAAGCTGCCTCTGTCAAATCCCGATAGTCGAATATGATCTCTACTTTTTTACTTGATGCTTCTGTCTGCAGACGATCGGCAATTACAGGAATGGAAGCCAGCAAGCCAAGTGCAACCAGAATCCATAACCATTTTCGAGAAGCCGTATTCCAATACTGCCATTTCTGATACACCAAAGAACCTCCTTAATATTCGGAATTTTTCAAAATCCAACGCTGCTCACCTTACCCTTACTCAGTTGTTGGCAGGCCACTCATTGGATTTTGCAAAATCCTCCGTCACCGGAATAAGCTTATTTTCCCAAAGCCTCTTCCAGTTTATTCTACAACACAGAAATGACCCCCACGGCGTACTGCCCTTTGCCGTGAGAGGTCACCGATTTCTTAGTTCGTATCCAATTACCTTACCCTATTCTATTATAAATGGATTTAGCTCAAGCGTCTACGCGTGCCATAACAGCTTCCACCAGACGGCTGATTCTTTGCTCAGCATCTGCCAGAGAGGAACCTCGTACGGCAAAATATACTTTAATCTTCGGCTCGGTACCGGAAGGACGCAAGCAGAACCACGAACCGTCTTCCAGTAAGAACTTAAGCACATTCTCTTGCGGAAGTCCGTCCAAACCCTGTGAGTAATCCAGCACTTTTTCCACCTTCACACCTGCAATTTCCAGAGGAGGGGTAGTACGCCAATCCGTCATTTTGCCTTGAATCTGCGCTACTCCATTCTTGCCCTTGAGTGTGCGGGACTCCAGCTTCTCCAGAAAGTAACCAAACTGCTCGTACAGCTCCTCTAGAACATCATACAGCGTCTTGCCTTGGGTACTGTAATAAGCAGCCACTTCAGCGATCAGCATAGCCGCCAAGACCGCATCCTTGTCACGGGCATAATTACCTGCCAAATATCCGTAGCTCTCCTCATAGCCAAACAGGTAGGTATAATCGCCTGTTTGGTCAAACTGATTCATTTTCTCACCAATGTACTTGAAGCCCGTAAGCGTGTTAAATACGGTTGCTCCAAAATGCTCAGCAATCACTGCGCCCATTTCACTCGTTACGATGGTTTTAATGACCGCTCCGTTACTTGGAAGCTTACCCGTTTCTTTTAGCTGGTTCAATAAATAGTAGACCATGATCGCGCCAGACTGATTACCGGACAATACTACATACTCGCCGTCACGGTTTTTCACAACCGCTCCCATGCGATCTGCATCCGGGTCTGTACCGATCAACAAGTCCGCACCAATCTTTTCACCCAGCGCAATCGCCAGCTTGAAGGCATCGCGTTCTTCCGGGTTTGGTGATTTAACAGTGGAAAATTCAGCATCTGGCTGTTCCTGTTCAGGCACAATATGAACCTGCTCAAACCCGATTTTCTCCAGCACGCGGCGAATCGGTACGTTGCCTGAGCCATGAAGAGGTGTAAAAACAACCTTGAAGTTTTTGCCCGGCCCCGCTGCAATCAGCTCACGATTAACACTCACACTGGCTACCGTATCCACAAACGCTTCATCTTCTTGCTCTCCGAGCCAAACCAGCAAGCCCTGGGCCTCTGCTTCTTCACGTGTCAGACGGTGAATATCAGCAAAAGAAGGAACCTCATGGATGTAACCGATAACCTGCTCGGCCTGATCAGGAACAAGCTGACCACCTTCATCGTTGTATACCTTGTATCCATTATATTCAGGAGGGTTATGGCTTGCTGTTACGACAATCCCACCACTGGCTCCCAAATGTCGTACGCTAAAAGAAAGCTGTGGCGTTGGACGCAAGGACGGGAACAGCTTGGCAACGATGCCGTTGCCTGCCAGCACCAAAGCCGCATCCAAAGCAAACTCTGGCGAGAAATGACGCGAGTCATGCGCGATTACAACCGAAGGCTTCCCTTCTTTCCCCGCATGCTGCTCCAAAATATAACGAGCCAGTCCCTGAGTCGCACGTCCAATGACGTAACGATTCATCCGGTTGCTACCCGCCCCGATCACTCCGCGCAGACCACCTGTGCCGAATTCCAGCTCTTTGTAAAAGCGATCCTCCAACTCCTGCTCGTTGCCTTCCAATGCGCGCAACTCCTGTTTGGTTTCTTCATCAATATAAGGGTCATGCAGCCAGCTCTCAATGCTTTCCAATGCTTTTTTACTCAACTGCGTCATGCCAATTTCCCCTCTCCGTTTTTGGTTGGTCAAGACAGGATTTCTATGTACACATGCACTCGGTTCAGACGTCGTGCTTATGTCAGCGGAGCTTGCTTATTGGGGAGGATCGGACAATGCAAACAGAATCTCGCCCTCAGCTACTACTGTATCACCTACCTTAGCCGTAGCCTTCCCTTTGCCGAATGCTCCTTTGGAACGGGTTATTTCCACTTCAAGCGTCAGCGTATCCCCAGGAACCACCTGTCCGCGAAAACGGAAGCCATCCAGCCCTGCCAAGAAACCAATTTTCCCGCGATTGCTTTCCAGATGCAGCAGTGCGAATGCACCTACCTGAGCCAAGGCTTCGGTAATCAGCACACCCGGCATAACAGGATAACCCGGAAAATGTCCAATGAAATGAGGCTCATTCACTGTTACATTTTTAATACCTACTGCTCTTTTCCCTTCCTCCAGCTCTATAATGCGGTCCACCAACAAAAACGGCGGCCGATGCGGGATAATCTCCTGAATTTGATTAACATCCAATTGCAATTTGTCCATTACTTTAATAACTCCTCTCGCTTGCAGGGTTCAGGCTCTTAACAAAATAGAGCCACTGCAAGCATAATATTACCCCGCCTGCGCTGCATAATAACAGTTCAAAGCGGTAACAATGTTAGATATCCTTCACCTACTGCAGAAGTGAAGGTTGAGATAAGGGGCTTTTTCCGCCGGTTATGCAACCAGAGGCGCGAAGAGGCCCTTTTGCCCGTGCTTGGTCTTACCCCGCAGTGTTTAAACTTCCCCATCATTATACAGTTATCAGATGTAAAAAGAAAATTACGCGGAAGTACCATATTGGGTGCTCCTATTATGGGGTGAAGCAGAGCTTCAAATTGAGTCAAGGGGGACGGGCTGCGCGA
Source organism: Paenibacillus sp. NRS-1782 (assembly GCF_050467685.1). Classification (NCBI taxonomy): domain Bacteria; kingdom Bacillati; phylum Bacillota; class Bacilli; order Caryophanales; family Paenibacillaceae; genus Paenibacillus; species Paenibacillus sp. NRS-1782. The sequence goes on along the minus strand of NZ_JBITPH010000024.1, from coordinate 70,926 downwards.
TTTATTTGATCTTCCGATCGCTGTTGCCCCTTAATTTTTTCATTATTTAAAAACCCGATACGGTTAAAATTCAGGGGCAAAGGCGAACGCTGCCGCTTCTCCAGATTCAAATAAACCTCTCCGCCAAGTTGTTTTTGGCTCAAAAATAAAGCCTCGCTTCAATAATACTCGCTTGGCGTGAAGGCGGAACAACACCGAAGGCCCCTGCGATGGCCTTCATTGACCCTCCAACGACGTGCTGAGTTGGAGGGCCCCTGCCGTTGAAGGCACAACAAAACCCTGCGCTGCTGGCACAGGGTTTTGTTGTTTTTATATACTACCCACACAAATTGCGGGTTGATTTACCTTAACAAGAGTGGGCTCGATGGCGGGTAGTAGCGGAGCGAAGGATTTGAATCTGGAGAAGCGTCAACGTTCGCCTTTGCAACGGGATTTTTACATCTGAATAACTTATAAAATAAGAAAATCCCGTTGCAACAGCGATCGTAAGATCAAATCATTCGCGGAGCGACCTTTTCCCACCGCCCCACTCTTTTAAAGTGAATTTAAGGCGCAAATATAAGATCAATGACATGCTGCCAGGTTTTCCATTCAAATACTCCTGCCAGTCCTTGCTTGCCTACGATCACATATCCTGCAATCAAACCACCCAACAGCGAGAATAGGAATAGCAACGGGATTACGAAATAACGGGCAGTACGCCAGCGAGACTTCGCCTTTTCAGGCACCGGACGGGAATCGGGTTGTTCTTCTTTCATCACCAAATCCCTATGCCCTCAGATTGTTAGCCAGGTTCAACATTGTATCGCTAGAAGTCAGCGCCCGTGCCGCCAATTGATACATTCGCTGAACTTGCATCATGTCCGTCATTTCACCCGCTAAATCCACATTAGACTGTTCCAAATAGCCGGAACGTACAGATACGTCCGCTGGAACAGCGCCCGCTACACCTGCTGCACCAAATACATTCGCTTCTGTCACACCATATGCTAGCACGAACAGGTTATCATCGCGCTGTTCCAATCCTTCTGGACGTTGCACATCCATCAGCTTAATCCGCTGACCAGCTATTGGATTTCCCGTTCCGTCTGGGCGAATGAGCAATTCACCGTCCGGGTTAATCGCTACCTTGGAGCCAGACGGAGCAGTTACAGGAACATCATTGTTATCCAGCACTTGATAGCCTTCAGCAGTTGTCAGCAACATCGTTTTGCTGTCATTCGGATCTGGAACAAAATGAAAACTTCCGTCACGCGTCCAAGCCTTCTGTCCATTTCCCTGAACTTCGAACATGGCATTGCCCTGGATCGCCAGATCGGTAGGAAGCCCCGTCTCTTTAAGCGGTCCCTGCTCCATATTTTTCATAGCCGAGGCTATTTTCACACCGTAGCCCAAATTATAGCCGAGCGGCATAGCCCGTCCATTTTGGAGATACGTCGAAGGTTGCTGCTGCACATTGGCCAGCACATCTTCAAAAGAACCCTGTTTACTCTTATAACCAACCGTATTGACATTGGCGATATTATCGGCAATCAAATCCAAGCGCTGCTGCACACTGGCCATAGATACCATTGCGCCGATCATGGAGTTGTTCATCACTTACCCCCTGTTATACACGGCCTACTTCATTAACGGCCTTGTCCAAGCTTTTATCATAAAATTGAATGACCTTCTGATTCGCTTCATACGCTCTTAACGCAGCCATCATATCCACCATCGACTGCGAAGCGTCCACATTGGATACTTCCAGATAGCCTTGACGAACAGTTACCACATCATTTGCAGTCATCGTTCTGGCCGTAGCACCGTCCGTATCATTCAGACGAAAATTCCCGTTACCTTCACGAACGAGCTGGTATGGACGGTCAATGACACTGATTCCAAGCGTCGTTCCCAACGTCTGATTAGAGGCTTTGTCCACTAATTCGCCCCGCTCATTTACTTTAAGCGCTGAAACAGCCCCCGTCAATTGAATCGGCTTTCCATTCGTATCCAGCACTGCTGAGCCAGTCGACGAGAGCAACGCACCCGTTCCATTTACCTGAAAATGCCCGTCACGTGTATAGCGTACATTACCGTTGCTGTCCTGAACCGTAAAAAACGCTTCCGGACGATAGGTGACTTCACCGTTAGCATTGATGAATTTCCCCGCCCGATCAAAAGCCATAGGCCGATTGGTTGCCGGGTCGTTCACGTTAATATTGGACTGTATCGCAAAATCCGTAGCTTGTCCGCTATCCTTCAATGCCCCCTGAATGTAAGGAGAGAGGCTTTCCTCAGCAAAAACGCCAGTATTGAGCTTGCCGACCGTACGGTCCGGATTATCCGGATTGCCTCCAGTCATCGAAATAAGCATTTCGGGAAAAGAACGCTGAACACTGTTTTCCTGCTTGTATCCGGTCGTGTTCATATTGGCAATATTTTGCGTCACGGTGTCATGGCGTCGTTGTTGCGTTGTCATTCCGGCAGCCGCAGTATATAAACCTCTCAACATGTATCGTGCACCCCAATCCTATACTCTCCTGATCAAATATCTGCTCGTACGGAGGCATGGAAGCCAAAACCTAGATAGCCTCCCTGACCGCACACGAGTCGCTTATATTCACTATCGGCAGATTAGAACTTTTTCTTAACGACGTGATCCAAATTATTCAGCATAATTCCTGTGCCCTTGACGACACAATGCATCGGATCTTCAGCAACCAGCACCGGAACACGCAGCTCCTCGGCAAGCAGCTCGTCCAATCCGCTCAGTAACGCGCCGCCGCCTGTCAAAATAACACCGCGGTCAATAATGTCGGCTGACAGCTCCGGTGGGGTCTGCTCCAATACAAACTTGGCCGCAGCAACAATCGCTGACACAGGATCTCTGAGCGCATCCTGCACTTCAGCCGCAGAAATACTTAACGTTTTAGGCAACCCGGATACCATATCTCGTCCCCGGATATCCATCTCTGCCTGTCTTCCGCTCGGATGCACGGTGCCGATGGCGATTTTAATATCTTCTGCCGTACGTTCCCCGATCAAAAGCTTGTACTTTGTTTTCACGTATTTCATGATGGCAGAATCAAACTTGTCCCCTGCCATTTTAATAGAAGAAGCCGTTACTACATCCCCCATAGAGAGAACCGCAACGTCTGTTGTTCCACCACCAATATCCACAACCATGTTGCCACTAGGCTCAAAAATATCCATTCCTGCCCCGATGGCAGCTGCTTTTGGCTCTTCCTCCAAAAATACTTCTTTAGCCCCGCTACGCTCCGCCGCTTCACGGATCGCTTTTTGTTCCACTGAGGTAATGTTCGTCGGCGCACAGATCAGAATACGAGGGTGGCTATACCAGCTTTTCCCCCCTACACGATTGATAAAATATTTTAGCATGGCTTCAGTCACTTCAAAATCGGCGATGACACCGTCGCGCAGTGGACGGATGGCTATGATATTACCGGGAGTACGTCCAACCATACGGCGTGCCTCCTCTCCGACAGCCAGAACTCTTTTTGTATCGCTTTCTATTGCAACAACGGAAGGTTCGTCAAGAACAACCCCCTTCCCTTTGACGTGGATAAGCACGTTGGCCGTACCGAGGTCGATACCGATATCATTACTGAACATATTAAAAAGGCCCCCAAAGTGATATTTTAAAAAGCTAAGATTCGACAAGAAGCGGCAAATATATGTATAAACCTACGGTTACATGTCATTTTTCGATCTTGTACCATCTTTTAACATATCATACTTCAGGGGGTTGATTCAATGGCTTTGCCAGCCAATTCACGATATATTTTTAAGACTTGCCTGAAACAAGGATCTCCCTTCTTTTTCCGCTCGTTTTTTTGTACTTAATTTTCGTCGCTTCTCCTCCCCGCAGATGACGAATGGATTTATGGTATTCGAGAATGTGCTTCACCTGATCTGCAAGGTCCGGGTTGATTTCAGGCAGCCGTTCGGTCAGATCTTTATGCACCGTGCTCTTGGAGACACCAAATTCCTTGGCAATCGTACGGACCGTATTCCTTGTTTCCACGATACAGCGACCGATTTTGATGGTCCGTTCCTTGATGTAATCGTGCACGCTCCCGCCTCCCCACTGTGGATAGTTTGGTACATTATATGAGGAGTATGCCTATATATTCGCAGTATGGCGGGAAGACATGCTTCGGAAGGCCTATTTATTTGGAAAAGCAACTTATGTTTACCTCATGAACTACAAAAGCACAAGAAAAAGCGAGGGATGATGATCCCCCGCTTTGCATGAAAAGCTATTGCCGAATTTATTTTTTAGGAAGCAGACCGGTTGGATTCACTGGCTTGGCATCCTGATACACTTCAAAATGCAGATGTGTTTTCAAATCCTTTTCAAGTTCATTACGACCCGCCGAAGCGATAACATCGTTCTGTTTTACTTGATCGCCTTCTTTTACTTTCAGATCGTTCAGGCTTTGGTAAACGGTTCTGAGATTGTTATCATGCGTAATTTCCACAACGTTGCCAACCAGCGGGTGTTGTTCCACACGGGTCACCTTACCACTGAGGGCGGCTCTCACCTCGAACGTTTGATCATCAGCGCGAGAAAGATCAATGCCAGTGTTGGCGGTAAAGGTTTTATCGTACTCTACCATCGCAGCCGCCTGTTCGTCAGCTGTCGCGTTTTCGTCAAAGAATGGCTTTACGACCTGTACTGCGGCAGCATCCGCCACCGGCCATGCGAGATTTTCCGACTGGGCAACGACCTCCATACTTTCAGGCTGTTGTCCGGTGACATCGGTATTGACCGTTGATGTATTCTGTACCGATGAATTAGCTGGGTCAGGTTTGAAAGACTTCTGGCTGGCATCCTGATAGACCCACACTAGGGTTAGTATAATGGCTGCTGCGGCAATATAGGCTGCCGGGTATGCCCACCTTTTGGACAACAGCTTTTTCCACGAAGACGGCCGTGAAGCCCTTCCACCCTGAAAGGTTTTGGGTGTTTCTTCATGATTTTGGTTCTGGTTTTTATTTTGTTCACTCATTTGCTCATCACCTCAGTAACCAGTGTTACCGGGTGCAACTCTTTTATACTTCAAAGTTTTGAAAAATTTACTAACTTAGAATACGAGAGGCTTGGGCAAAAGAAACGCCCGTGTAATAGTGAAGGAGAATTTGAGTGGCGGTATGTCCTTCCTTGGCCATTCCATTAGCTCCCCATTGGCTCATACCGACACCATGTCCGTAGCCGTAGGTTGTAATGGCGATCCGATCTCCTTCGGCCTTCCACGTAAATTCAGCAGAACGCAGCCCCAGCTTGTTTCGGATTTCCGGTCCTGTAAAAATAGTGCCTCCTACCTCGATCTGTTTGATCCGATGCCCCTTTGTCTTGGAAAGTACCCGAATTTCCGGTATATTCCCTCCTCCAGTAGAAGCGGCTATCGCCGTACGGCGGCTCAATCCCAATCTATCAAGCACATTCTGACGGCTCAGCGTGATGGTTTCTGCATAACGGGGGGCAAGCTGCTTGTCCCATGGACTTGACACACTCCGTAAATAAGGCACAGCCTTGGCCCATACATCCTCTGAATTTTCAGTATAGCCGTTACTGGTAGAAAAAAAGGAAGCGGTAATCGGTTTACCCTCATATACCATGATTGTATCCTTGGTGTCGCGTACAGCCTGCCGGATTTTGGCCAGTTCTGCGGATTTGCCAGCATGCCCCCACTCTCTGTTCAGTTTGGCTTTGGAAATGTAGGCTTGGTGCTTAACCGTATCGGTCACATCCGCCCCCGCCGGAGCGCCGCTGGTGTCATCAGCCAGCAAACGCCGAGCAATGAAGGTACGCGCGGCAATAGCCTGCGCCTTCAGCGCCTCGCCCTCGAAGCTGGGCGGCATTTCGGCTGCTACTACGCCGACAATGTATTGCTCCAGCGGCAGCGTCTCCGTGCGACCGGTGGACGTGACGTACACGCGCACGTCCGGCTCTGCCGCCGCTGGTACACTGCGCGCTGGCGCGGCGGGCACCGCAGGAATCGGCGGGACGCCCGGCAGGCGTGTAACAGGCGCCTCGCCCTTCGCAACCGCAGACGTGGCTGTGCGGTTGCCAGGCGGCAACGTCTGCGCCGTGTGGCGAGGCCATGCCAGCAGTGCGGGCACGGCCAGCGCTAGCGCCAGTAGGCCCACCATAGCCGCGGCGGGCAGCCATGGGCCACGGTTGCCCCAGCGCGGGACGCGCCCGGCAGAAGGCCGTAGATGCGGCAGCAGCGCGGGCGGCAGGCTGCCGCGGGTCGTAGCTGCCCCAGAGACGGGCGGCGACGCGGGGATAGGGCGCTGCGCGGGAGTGACCGCCGCCGCCGTGCGCCGGGCGGTGAAGGTCACTCTGTCAGGAGCTGACGCGCCCGGCGGAACGATCTGCTGTGGCACAGGACGCCCTGCCTGTACAACGGCTATAGAGCCGTGACTGCCTCCCTCAGGAGAAGCCCGGCGGTGTTCCTTGGAGTGATGAATCGGTATACGAATACGAACCTGTGAATCTTTCATAAGCTGAAACCTCCATCAAAGAGCTTGAGTCCGGCTGGAAGCAGAGATATGCTCCAGCAGATATTTTCAATCATATGAGGTCGTCCACTTTGGTAGAACCCTTTTAAGAGAACTGAAAGAATGAAAAAGACAGGCTTAAACATAAAAAAAACCAAGCCCTTTATGGACTTGGTTCCTCACTTGTTCGTAAATGTCACAGCATGTAGCCGCATGAGGCTATATACTCTAAAGCTTAGGCGAGGGAAGGCTGAATCTTAAACAGATTCCCTGATGTCGGTTCTGGTATGACGCGCTCAGCACTGGAGATATCCAGCTTGGGCTCTTCTACCGTAACTCTGTAAATGTCGGCGCCTAACCCGGTCAGCTTCTCAGCCAGATGAACATAACCACGGTCGATGTGTTGTACGCCGGATACCTCCGTTGTACCTTCCGCAATCAGTCCAGTCAGAATCAAAGCAGCACCTGCACGTAAATCTGTCGAGGTCACTTTTGCACCTGTCAATTTAGCATTGCCGGTTACAATTGCGGAACGGCCTTCAACTTTAATCTCCGCATTCATCAGATGAAATTCATCCACATGCATAAAGCGATTTTCAAACACGGTTTCCGTGATAATGCTGGTGCCTTCAGCGGCAAGTTGAAGTGCCATCATCTGGGACTGCATATCCGTAGGGAAACCAGGATAAGGCAACGTTTTAACATCAACGGCCTTTAACGGTTTATCCGAAATCACGCGAATTCCATTTTCATCCGGTTGAATGATTACACCCATTTCTTCCATCTTGGAGATAACCGGTCCCAAATGGTCCGATATCGCGCCTTCTACATATACGTTCCCGCCTGTGATCGCAGCAGCAACCATGTAAGTACCTGCTTCTACCCGGTCGGGAATGACCGTATGCTTCACACCGTGCAGCTTTTCAACACCTTCAATGCGAATAACGCCTGTACCTGCACCGCGCACCTTGGCACCCATACCGTTCAGGAAATTCGCAAGATCGACGATCTCAGGTTCCTTCGCAGCATTTTCAATGGTGGTAATGCCCTCCGCAAGAGTAGCGGCCATCATAATATTTTCGGTCGCACCTACGCTGGCTACATCCAAATAAACTTTGGCTCCACGCAGACGCCCGTTAATTTTAGCTTCAATAAACCCTTGGCCCAGACTAATCTCGGCACCCAATGCTTCAAAACCCTTCAAATGCTGATCAATCGGTCGCGTACCAATTGCACATCCGCCTGGAAGCGAAATTCTTGTGTGTCCCAAACGTGTAAGCAACGGCCCCATAACCAAAAACGATGCGCGCATTTTCCTAACCCACTCGTAAGGGGCTTCACAGGAAATTATCTTCCGTGCGTCAACACGAATGACCTCGTCTTGGTATGTAACGCCTGCTCCTAAGGACTCCAGCACTTTGTTAATGGTCATCACATCGTCTAGAGGAGGTGCATCAATGATAACACTTTCTCCTTCTTCTCCCAAAAGAGATGCGGCGATGATCGGCAGAACTGAGTTTTTGGCTCCGCTGACTTTGACACTCCCGGTCAATCTGTTGCCACCGCGGACGATAAATTTGCTCATCTATGGTTCCCTCCGCGCGTCATTTCCCTTTTCCATCATGGAAAAAAGAACATATTCCGCTATTTTCATGCCTTGCTTTTTCATTACATAAAAAAACAAGATTTTATTAATACCCTAACTGCCATCATAACACTGATTAAATCAAGTATACAAGCGTTTTTTAAACATGAAGAATATTGTGTTTCCAGCCTGTCGGGCTAGCTATACACGTTTAGTTCTTTTGTTTACCATTGTTAACAATATGGCGCGATGTTATTCGACAATTCCCGCAGATACAGGGCCATAAAGTCATTAACCCGCCCACTTCATATTAAAACACATTCTAAAGCATCTGGCTCCATGAGATATAGCTTAAAAGAAAGCCAGACACCAGCTGCCCCAGAATAATGGCAAGAAACAAGTGTAACAATCTGCCCTGTGGTCCCTTAGGATGCCTGATGAATAAATCCAGCTTTAAGCTCTGTAAAGCCCACCAAGCTAGCGCTATACAAATGAGCGACACGATCATGGAGACCAGCGCGGTCATACTCGCCGATTGACTTAACTGTTCAGCCAATTGCTGCTTCCCGTTCATCCGTAATCCCTCCCATCTGCGTCACAGACTTCTTTATAATACTCGGCGAACGCCTAATATGCCAGTGCTATTTCTACTTTCAGGACAATTTTTTCGACAAAATACGAACATTTCCTTCTGTTTCGTGAATTTAAAAGGTACTATGTACCTAGCTAATAAGCAAGAAATGGGACTGTATTTTTGGGAATCATATCAAAAAAGGGATCGATCACAGTGATCGAAGGAAGGAAAAGTCTACCTCCTCTTCTTCTGCCGTAACAGCATTTGGCAGAAACCATGAAGCGGTCTTCTTGTCATTCCATCCGTATACCATGTCGAACCCTTTTACAATCCAGTTAAAAACTCAATGTTAATTCTTATTGGTTCTGATGCTCGTTGCATTTAGACGATTAAGTGCCCGTTGCAGGGCTACCTCCGCCCGATGATGGTCTACTTTATCCTGTTTGCTCTGGAGTCGCAGCTCTGCCCGTTCCCTTGCCGCACGGGCACGCTCCACATCAATATTCTCGGGACGCTCCGCACTTTCAGCCAAAATGACCACTTTATCCTTGCGGACTTCGACAAAGCCCCCATTGACCGCAATCACTTCTGTCTGACCGCCAGTTTTAATACGTACCGGCGCAATCTTCAAGGGAGTGACCAAGGGAAGGTGTCCGGGTAAAATCCCGAGATCGCCTTCCAAGCCGCGAACACTGATGCTGTTTACCTGTTCTGCAAAGACCAGGCGCTCCGGCGTCACAATCTCCAATAAATATGTGCTCACTTGAATCCCTCCTGAAAGCTGTCCGTAGACAGCTCACTTCGTAAGGCTCGGCTATTCTTTGCCTGTATGCTACAGCGTTTTGGCTTTTTCTACCGCTTCCTCGATGGCCCCTACAAAAAGGAAGGCCGCTTCTGGAAGATGATCATACTTGCCTTCCAGAATTTCTTTGAAGCTTCGTACAGTTTCTTTAACCGGTACATATTTACCCGGGAAGCCGTTGAACGTTTCGGCAACGTGGAAAGGTTGGGACAGGAAACGCTGGATTTTGCGCGCACGGGCTACCAGCATTTTGTCTTCCTCACTTAGCTCGTCCATACCCAGGATGGCAATGATATCCTGAAGCTCGTTATAGCGGGCCAAGATTTGTTTTACACCTTGTGCTACATTGTAGTGCTCTTCACCTACAACTTCTGGAGCCAAAATCCGGGAGCTTGATGCTAGTGGATCAACCGCCGGGTAAATACCCATCTCGGAAATTTTACGCTCCAGGTTTGTCGTTGCATCCAAGTGGGCAAACGTTGTAGCAGGAGCCGGGTCAGTGTAGTCATCCGCAGGCACATAGATGGCCTGAATGGAAGTAACAGAACCCTTTTTAGTAGAAGTAATCCGTTCTTGCAATTGACCCATCTCAGTTGCCAGTGTAGGCTGGTAACCTACTGCCGAAGGCATACGTCCCAACAGGGCGGAAACCTCGGAACCCGCTTGAGTAAAGCGGAAAATGTTATCAATAAAGAGCAATACGTCACGGCCTTCCTGATCACGGAAATACTCCGCCATCGTCAGACCGGTAAGGGCAACACGCAAACGCGCGCCTGGAGGCTCGTTCATTTGTCCGAACACCATCGCCGTTTTATTGATAACGCCGGAATCTCTCATTTCATGGTACAAGTCATTTCCCTCACGCGTACGTTCACCAACACCTGCGAATACGGAAATACCACCATGTTCCTGAGCGATATTGTTAATCAATTCCTGAATGGTTACGGTCTTACCTACACCGGCACCACCAAACAATCCGACTTTACCGCCTTTGGCGTAAGGAGCCAGCAGGTCGATAACTTTAATGCCGGTTTCGAGCATTTCTGCTTGAGTTGTCAATTCATCGAAGGCTGGAGCCTGACGGTGAATCGGATTTCTAGCTGCTTCACTCAAATCAGTACCATTATCAATTGGCGTTCCAAGTACGTTAAATACGCGTCCCAGAGTTGCTTCACCGACAGGTACCGAAATAGGTGCTCCCTGATCAATCGCTTCAACTCCACGAACCAGACCATCTGTGGAAGACATGGCAATACAACGCACACGGTTGTCACCAAGGTGTTTCGATGCTTCGAGCGTCAGGTCAACTTTGACTCCGTTCTCCAGCACAGTCCCAATATGAATGGCATTCAGGATTTCTGGAAGCTGTCCACGTTCAAACTCAACGTCGACAACCGGACCCATGATGCTCACTACGCGTCCTTTGTTCATCTTTTGGTTTCCCTCCTACAAGCTTGCACAGCCGCAAATCCGAGCTACACGATTTGTTTTGCGCCCGCAAATTATCATATTAGTATAGAACCAGCTATGCAGCAGTCCGCAAAAAAACCCATTAAGACTGGGCACTTGCCCCTGCCACGATTTCCGTAATTTCCTGGGTAATAGCCGCTTGACGAGCACGGTTATAGGTCAGCGACAGCTCACCAATCAGCTTCGTAGCATTTTTAGTGGCAGATCCCATTGCTGTCATTTTCGCTCCCAGTTCACTCGCCTTACCGTTCAGCAAAGCACCATAGATGAGTGTTTCCGCGTATCGCGGCAACAGTACTTCCAGCACTCCTTCCGGTGACGGCTCATACTCATAGTTAATCGAGGATGCAGCAGCAGCGGAATCCGGCGTCGCCATAGGCAACAGACGGTCAACGGTTGGAATCTGAGTCAATGCATTAACAAAGCGGTTATAGCATAGATACAGCTCATCAAATTCTTTGAGCTCAAAACCCTGCACAGCTTTGTTGGCAATCGTCTTGATATCTGCAAAAGCAGGTGTATCCGACAGATCTGTTACCGACTCGGCAATAGGAAACTCGCGGCGTCTGAAATAGTCCCGTCCTTTTCGTCCAATAATGAAAATTGTAAATTCATTCTGTGAACGGTGACGTTCCGCAATTGTCTGTGTAACCTGCCGCAAAATGTTGGCATTATAACCACCAGCCAGACCACGATCAGATGTAATGATGAGATATGCTGTCTTTTTGACCGGACGCGATTCCAGCATCGGGTGCTTAACATTGTTTGACCCCGCAGCAATACTGGTCACAACTTCCCTAAGCTTTTCCGAATAAGGACGAGCCGCCTCAGCCTTCTCCTGAGCTTTTCTAAGCTTGGATGCAGCTACCATCTCCATCGCTTTCGTAATCTGCTTCGTACTCTGCACACTTTTGATCTGACGTTTAATCTCGCGCATACCTTTTGCCATGATTTCACCACCTTCAAGCTTTGGCAAAGCCAAAGCTAACTTCGTAAACCGGTTCTGGATATCCGGCCGTCCATGATGAAGGACAGTCGAGCCGGACTAATCATAAAAGGCCTGTTATTGAGGATAAAACATGCCAAGGAAGCCACAGCCCGGAGGGCACGCTTCCTTAGGACACTTCTCGTCATAAACTGGCAAATTCCAATGTATTAAACCGACGTGGCAAATGATTTTTTGAATTTCTCGATAGCTGCTTTGAGAGCCGCATCGTTATCAGGTACCAAATCTTTTGTATCACGAATAGATTGAAGAATATCTTGATGATCAGACTCCATATAAGAAAGGAAGTCTTTCTCAAAACGTTTCACGTCTGCTACAGGAATATCATCCAGGAAGCCTTTTACCGCAGTGTACAGGCTCACAACCTGTTGCTCTACAGCCAGCGGCTGATTAACACCCTGTTTCAAAATCTCCATCATACGCGCGCCGCGATCCAGACGAGCTTTGGTGGACTTGTCCAAATCAGAACCGAATTGGGAGAACGCTTGAAGCTCACGATATTGGGCGAGATCCAGACGCAGAGAACCTGCAACCTTTTTCATCGCTTTGATCTGAGCCGAACCACCTACACGGGATACAGAAATACCTACGTTAATCGCTGGACGTTGTCCTGCATAGAACAAGTCAGCTTCGAGGAAGATTTGTCCGTCTGTGATGGAAATAACGTTCGTTGGAATATAGGCAGATACGTCGGAAGCCTGTGTTTCGATGAATGGCAACGCAGTTAGCGATCCGCCGCCTAACTCGTCATTCAGCTTCGCAGCACGTTCCAGCAAGCGGGAATGCAGATAGAAAACGTCACCTGGATATGCCTCACGGCCCGGTGGACGACGCAGCAACAGGGAAAGTTCCCGGTAAGCTGACGCTTGTTTGGTCAAGTCATCGTATACAACCAATACGTGCTCGCCTTTGTACATAAAATACTCACCCATAGCGCAACCAGAGTAAGGTGCGATATAGAGCAACGGTGATGGGTCGGAAGCTGCCGCTGTAACGACAATCGTATATTCCAAAGCACCATGACGACGCAAGGTTTCAACAACTTGAGCTACCGTAGATTGCTTTTGGCCGATGGCAACATAAATACATTTCATTCCGCTGCCTTTTTGATTCAAAATCGCGTCAATCGCAATAGAGGTTTTACCTGTTTGACGGTCACCGATAATCAGCTCGCGTTGACCGCGACCAATCGGAACCATCGCATCAATAGCTTTAATCCCCGTCTGCATTGGCTCATGTACCGATTTACGGGCCATAACACCTGGAGCTTGGCTTTCTACCGGACGGAATTCCGTTGTAGCAATCGGGCCTTTACCGTCAACTGGTTGTCCCAGCGGATTAACAACACGTCCGATCAATGCTTCCCCTACAGGAACCTGCATGATCTGACCTGTACGTTTCACTTGGCCGCCTTCGCGGATATCGGAGAATTGACCGAGAATAACAACACCGACATTGCTTTCTTCCACGTTGAGCGCCAAGCCCAAAACGCCGTTTTCGAATTCAACCAATTCACCGGACATGACTTTTTCCAGTCCGTAGACGCGGGCAATACCGTCGCCGACTTCAACAACAGTGCCGACTTCAACGACCTCGATATCATTTTTATATTGTTCAATCTGACTTTTAATCAATGAACTGATTTCTTCAGGTTTGATACTCAAGTGTGTTCACCCCTATCTTCTATACTCGTCTGTTAAAGGATTTCTCGAGACGATCCAGCTTGCCGGCCAGACTGCCGTCGTACAGTGTATCGCCGATAACCACTTTCAATCCGCCCAGCAGACTCGGGTCCACTATGTTTTCCACACGGATTGTTTTATGTTCACGGGCTCCGAATTGCTCGGCTACCGCTGTTTTTTCCTGCTCACTGAGCGCATAAGTGGAATACACCTTTGCATGGGCAAGTCCCAGCTTGTACTCCTGAATATCAAGGTATCCGGCGAGAAGAGATTCGAACAAATCTGCTCTGCTGCGCTGGATCAACAGCTTAATCGTGTTGATCAGCGGGGCAGACAGCTTGCCCTCAAAACTGTTAGCCAGAACCTGAAGCTTGACCGCTTCCGTAATGTTAGGAGAGTTGATGAACTTACGGATTTCAGCATCCCCAGAGACAGCTTCTACAAAAGCACGCAGCTCTTGCTCGGTCTCCATAATGGTGTGCTCTTGCTCCGCCACTTCAAACAAAGCTTTCGCATAGCGTTTGGCAACTACCGTATCCCGGCTCATGCTTTGCCTCCTACCTCTTTAAGGTACTGGTCGACAAGCTCTCCCTGGACTTGATCTTCCTTGATTTCTTTTTGAATCAGCTTGGAAGCGATTTGTACTGAAGCCCGGCCCACTTCGCTGCGCAGCTCGGCAACTGCCTTATTGCGCTCGCTTGTGATCTCACGAACAGCTTCGTCTTTCAGGCGGACAGCTTCGTCCTTGGCCTGAACGATAATTTGCTCCGCTTGCTTGCTACCTGTTTGTTTCGACTGCTCGATAATATCGTAGGCTTCTTTACGTGCCTGTTGGAGAGCCTGCTTTTGCTCCTCAACATAGGCAGTGGCCTGTTCACGCGTCTGTGCCGCTTCATTCATTTGCTTCAAAACAAGCTCACGCCGCTTCTCCATAATTGAAAAGAGGGGGCCAAATGCATAACGGGTTAGCAACCAGTACAAGATCAAAAATGCAATTAAAGTAAAAACGATACTTGTCCAATTTAAACTCAATTGAAGTCACTCCTTTCCGGTGAACGTCAGTCCTGGATCTTTCATTCTTCAAACGAACAAAGAAGGCGCGGATGGCTGTGCCTTCCCCGCCAAACCTTGCTTCCATTCAATTAAGCTGCTGCGTAGAAAATGAATGCCAGAACGACACCGATGATTGGCAGTGCTTCGACCAGACCTACACCGATAAACATGACAGTTTGCAATGAAGCTTTTGCTTCTGGCTGACGAGCGATACCTTCAACTGTTTTACTTACGATCAGACCGTTACCAATACCTGCGCCGAGCGCACCCAAACCTACTGCGATAGCTGCTGCTATTAATGCCCAAGCTCCCATTTTAAAAATCCTCCTTAGAGATGTGTATTTGTGTTGTACATGTATTTGCAGTTAAGAGCGAAGCGCACTCCTGAACTTAACTAAAAACCGGAAACTGAAATGACCTAATGCTCTTCTTCATGCGTATCAATTGCCTGTGAAATATACACGAACGTCAAAATGGTAAAGACGAACGCCTGAATACTGCCGACAAAGATACTGAATCCTTGCCATACAATTAGCCCCAGTACGGAGGCAATCCACCCTCCAACACCAACTGCTGTCAATTTCAGCAGCACACTAATCAAAACCTCGCCGGCAAAGATATTACCGAATAGACGCATACCATGTGTCAAAAGTTTCGAGAACTGCTCAATCAGGTTAATTGGCAAAAAGAAAGGGAATGGCTGAATGTAATGCTTGAAATAAGCTTTGGTGTTACGGAAGATTCCCAGGAAATGAACCAGCACAAAGATCATCAATGCCAGACCAATGGACACCCCTGCATCTGCGGTAGGTGATTTCCACCAGCTGACACCCACGTGAGCAAGTTCGCCAGGATGAGCCGCCTGTGCTTGTACTAATGCTTCCTTGACTGGAATGATTTGGTGTCCAAATACTTGGGCACTTTGCGTATTATCGAAATCGGTCACAATACCAAATGGTAAGCCCAGCATATTTCCGACAAAAATGAACATGATCAGCGTCATCCCCAAGGAGAGGAACGGCTTCCCTTTTTTCAAATCCATCGTGCTGGTAATCAGTCCTTGAACGAATTCAACGACCCATTCCATAAAGTTTTGCAGCTTGCTTGGATTGTCCACAGACAAATTGCGCGTTGCAGCAAAAGCCAGTCCAAACACAATCGCGCAAGTTACAAAAAGCATAATAATGACGGACAAGTCAATGTTAAACCCGCCCAATTCGATAATCGGTGATTCATGCAACATGTTTTCTCACCCCTTTCTCAGTTGAGCCATCATTTTTCCTGTAGCGCGAATATGATGCCTATAATTAAAAGAAGAAACTGTCCAGTTACCAGGCTTGCCATTACAGCAATCTCATGGAAATAGGCCGGAAATTCTATCGCCAGCACTACTGCCAAAATGGAGGTCGCTACACGAACTCCAAAGCCGATGCCCACCCTTTTCTTCTTGCCTTCACCGGCAGCCGCACTCGCAACCTGTCGAATTTTGTAGGCCATATACAGCACATTAAGACAGCTTACTCCCGTTCCCAGAATGATTCCGTGAGCAATGTCACGATGTTGGGGCATGAAGGCGGAGACCAGGAAACACAGAGCCATAATACAAAGCGCTACGATCCATAACATTTTTTGCATTCGGGTCATCTCACTCATGGTTATCCCTCAATACCTTTCCGATCACAAGGGCAATACTCAATGCGCCTACAACCAAGCCTGCGAGAACGCTTACGCCAATCCAAATTCCGGAACCACCAAGTTTGGCGTCTAGCCACTTTCCGGCATAAAAACCACCCAGTGTACACACGGCCAAATCAATGCCGATAGCGCTCACCAGTCCAATTGCCTTGAAGGCATTTCCGGTGTTATTTCGGTTGTTGTTTTGCTTGGAAGGTTTGACCACTTTTCCATGTCACCCCTGCAATTCCAGTCCATTTTACTTAAATATAAGATGCTTTGTCAATTGAGATATTTTAGTGCCCTAAAGTATAAAATCAGTCGACAAAGCATCTTAAAATTCCGTATCCCTTGGTAACCGTACAGTTTAACTGTATGCTTACCCTGTAAGGATGATTATGTGGTGCGGACACCTTTTGTGAACATTGTGTGAAATTCTTCAGGACGTTCGGATTGAACACCATAATGGTGCAAAATAGCATTGACAATTCTTACCGAAGCTCGGCCATCGCCATAAGGATTTGCTGCCTGACTCATAGACTCATATAATGCAGAATCCGTCAAAAGAGCCTTAGTACGATTGTAGACGTTCTCTTCACTCGTACCCACCAGCTCCAATGTGCCAGCTTCAATTCCTTCCGGTCTTTCAGTCGTATCACGCAGTACCAGTACAGGCACGCCGAATGAAGGTGCTTCCTCCTGAAGACCACCGGAATCGGTAAGAATGAGATGAGTGTGCGGATAAAAATTGTGTAAATCCACCACATCCAGCGGATCAATCAGCTTAATGCGCGGATGGTTGCCTAAAATCTCAAATGCAGGCTCCTTCACAGCCGGACTCGGATGAACCGGATACACGATAGCGATATCCTCAAACTCGTCCGCGATCCGTTTGACCGCACTAAAAATTTGGCGATGCGGCTCCCCTTGGGACTCCCGGCGGTGTGCCGTCATCAGAATCAGACGCTTGCCTTTAGCCCACTCCAGCACCGGATGCTCGTAATCCTGACGAACCGTATACTGAAATACGTCAGTCACGGTATTGCCTGTTACATATATTCGCGATTCAGGTTTATTTTCCTTCCGCAAATTCCCAGCAGATAAAGTTGTAGGAGAAAAATGAAGATCAGACAGCACTCCTGTCAGTTGACGGTTCATTTCCTCAGGGTACGGAGAAAGCTTGTTCCACGTCCGCAAGCCCGCTTCCACATGCCCCACTTCGATCTGTTGCATAAAGGCCGCGTAGCTGGCCAGAAAGGTCGTCAGCGTATCCCCGTGAACAAGCACGATATCAGGCTTTGCCTCACGTAACACAGGCTCCAATCCTTGAAGTACACGAATGGAAATTTCATTAAGCGTCTGACGATCCTTCATCACATCCAGATCATAGTCAGGGTGGATATTAAAAACTTCCAGAACCTGATCGAGCATTTGGCGATGTTGAGCCGTTACGCATACTACGGACTCGATATGCTCGGGGTGACGTTGAAGCTCCAAAATAAGAGGAGCCATCTTAATCGCTTCCGGACGCACGCCAAAAATAGTCATCACTTTGATTTTGGACATTTTCTGTTGAACTCCTTTTCAAAATAAACGTCCGGTTTCAAGACCGTTCTCCTATGAAAAACGACTTGTCCGTAACGCCCATATATTATGCCGAACCAGAGGCCGTTTACTTGGTTCCGTACAGACGGTCTCCCGCATCACCAAGACCCGGAATAATGTAGCCGTGATCATCCAGACGCTCGTCCAGTGCAGCAACATAAATATCTACATCAGGATGGGCATCCTGAACAGCCTTGACCCCCTCAGGAGCGGCAATCAAATTCATCATTTTAATTTGGGTACAGCCTCTCTTTTTCAACACATCAATAGCCGCGATCGCCGATCCGCCCGTTGCAAGCATCGGATCAATTACGATCAATTCACGCTCAGTCACGTCTGTAGGCAGCTTCGTATAGTATTCCACAGGCTGCAAGGTTTCGGGATCACGGAACAGTCCCACATGCCCTACCTTTGCTGCTGGCAGCAGTTTGACAACGCCATCCAGCATTCCCAAGCCTGCACGCAAGATTGGAATGAGACCCAGCATGCGACCGGAAATAACCTTGCCTTCTGTCTCAGCAACCGGTGTCTGCACCGTAATGCTCTCCAGCGGGATATCCCGCGTAATTTCATAAGCCATCAATGTTGCTACTTCATCCACCAGTTCGCGAAAATCCTTGGTGTTGGTCCGCACATCGCGGATAAATGTAAGTTTGTGTTGGATCAAAGGGTGATCACAAACCACCAGTTTTGCCATGATATATTCCCTCCGGTATTATCGTCACGTTCTTTCGCACCAGAATATCGAACATCCTGTATGGAAAGGATCTATGTAACCTATTTGTACAAACCAAATAAGCACAGATGCAATGCGTGCCTGTAAATCCTGTTTATTATAACATTCCCTTGATTGTTTTAACACCTGCCACCGCAACCTTTTGTCAAGAGGAAGATATGACAGGTAAAATGTATACTTCGCCAGAAACAGGCAGAATCGCTAGAAATCAAAAAAAAGACTGTTTCCCCTCCGACTTACGTAGGAAAAACAGCCTTAACAAACAGATAGATTAGTATTGAATACCTGGGTAGATCGGGAATTTGTCTGTCAGTTCGCCAACAGCTTGGCTGGCTTTAGACAATACTGTATCATCCTTCGGATTTTTGAGGGTTTCGGCAATGATTTTGCCGATTTTGACCATAGCCTCTTCATCCATACCACGGGACGTTGCAGCAGGTGTACCAATGCGGATTCCGCTGGTAACGAACGGACTGGTCGGGTCGAAAGGAATCGCGTTTTTATTCACCGTGATGCCTACAGAATCCAGCACATGCTCCGCTTCTTTTCCAGTAATGTTCAAGCTACGCGTGTCCAGCAGCATCAGGTGATTATCCGTACCGCCAGATACAATGTTAATGCCTTCAGCCAGCAATGTCTCAGCCAGCACCTGGGCGTTGCGAACTACGTTTTGCGCATAGGTTTTGAAGGAAGGCTGGAGTGCTTCACCCAAGGCAACGGCTTTGGATGCAATCACATGCATCAACGGCCCCCCTTGAGTACCCGGGAAAATAGCTTTATCAATCGCTTGCGCCCATGCTTTGCGAGTCAAAATCAGACCTCCACGCGGACCACGCAGCGTTTTGTGAGTCGTTGTTGTTACAAATTGAGCATGTGGAACCGGGCTTGGATGAATACCCGCTGCCACAAGACCCGCGATATGTGCCATATCGACCATGAACAGAGCGCCCACATCGTTGGCAATGGAAGCGAAGGCTTCAAAATCAATGATGCGCGGATATGCGCTCGCGCCGGCTACAATCAGACGAGGGCGATGCTTGAAGGCTGCCTTGCGCACTTCATCATAGTCGATGCGGAAGTTGTCTTCACGTACGCCGTAAGCGGCAAAGTTATACAACAAGCCGGAGGCGTTAACCGGGCTTCCGTGAGTCAAATGGCCGCCGTGCGCCAGGTTCATACCCAGTACGGTATCTCCAGGTCTAAGAGCTGCCAGATATACCGCCATGTTCGCTTGCGCTCCAGAGTGAGCCTGTACGTTAGCATGCTCTGCACCGAACAGTTCTTTGGCACGGTCACGTGCAATGTCCTCGACGATATCTACATGCTCACAGCCACCGTAGTAGCGTTTGCTCGGATAACCTTCAGCATATTTATTTGTCAGTACGGAGCCCATTGCTTCCATTACCGCTTCGCTGACGATATTTTCGGATGCGATCAGCTCGATATTGTGGCGTTGTCGCTTCAGTTCAAGTCCCATTGCTTCCAGCACTGCCGGGTCACTCTTACGCAGATGTTCCATCATGATTTATTACTCCCTCTCCATGGTCAATTGTCAGGTCTACAGGCAAGCGCCCGCTCCTATGTTGGGTACCTCATCATCAATACAAAAAAGATACAAACATGCTGTCCAATCCAAAATACAAATGCTAGTCGCAGCTTCCGCCGCCTTCTTGCTCCAGACTATACACTGCTCGTTGTCCGCCGATGAGCGGTGGACGAGTGAACGCCGCCGTAACACGCGCTTCGCCAATCCAGCGAAGGCCTGGACGAAACGGAACAGCAACTGTCCGCATATGCATACCGATCAGCGTCTCGCCAATGTCTACCCCCGCATGCGCCTGTACATTCGCCGCCAGACATGCATCTTCCAGCGCACGATAGGCGACGGTAGCCATAGATCCGCCTGCTGTACGAACGGGAACGGCGGCAACCTCCGTCAGTCCCAGCCGCTCCAGCACGGCTCGCTCAACCACCAGCGCACGGTTCAAATGCTCGCAGCATTGAAACGCCACATCAAAACCGTACGCCCTGCGAACGGACTCCACTCCAGCCAGCAATTGCTGCGCCACATCGAGCGCTCCCGCCGTGCCAATCCGGCTTCCCGCCACCTCACTGGTGCTTACGCCGATAACCAACAGGCGACCAGCCTTGAGACTGGATACTTCTGCCATTTCCTTCACGACAGAAGCGGTCTGCGCTTCAAGCGTAACCTCATGACCCAATTGTCCTGCCATTGGAACCTCCTTTGGTTGAACAGCCCTACAGAGACTGAGCACAGGCTTATGCACCATGTTCAACACACTCTCTCCTGAATCACAATCTGACTATATTATAGCCGATGAATCGGATTTCGAGCAGGAAAAATGGAAGAATCATTGTCATTTGTCTGGACAGAAGGCCATCGGAGGCTGGACCTAGCTCATATACGAAAAAAGAGCAGTCCACAGCCCATGTGGATTTGCTCTTTTGCCCAGGCGACCGGCCGTATATCCGGTGCTCCATCGTGGTTAATCCCACTTTTGTCGCCAGTTACACCGGATTCTTGTTTTTCCACCTTATCTTAACGGATTAGCCGCCGAAAATCAACAGATCCCGTACAAAATAGAAGAGTGATACAAACTTTATTCGGACAAAGCCTTTAGCTTGTCCACCAGCTTATGCAGCGCCGTTCGGATTTCCCCAGCCGTGACATCGTAATCTTCACGCGAACCGCCGAACGGATCGGAAATATCAAAGCCCGGAATACGTTGGCACAGTTCGATCATCCGCTCGCGCTCCCGTGCCGAAAGCTCCTGACCCAGCGAACCCATCAGTTGTTGTGAAGCGTACAGGCCATCCAGCTCCTGCACATCATTCAGCACCGAATCCCGGTCCTCCACATATTCCTTGACCGTAAACACTTTGCCCACCGTTTGGGGAAAGCGCTGAATGACGTGCTGCTTATGCCCTTGGGTCAAGGTTAAAATCAGATGTGCCCACTCGGCGAGCCCACCATTCAAAGGAGTTGAGGTGATTTGATCCGAGATATTGTGGTCACGTAGCACCGCCTCTGCATGTCGGGAAATGGGTGTACCTTCCATGGCGGCTACTCCCGCCGAACGCACTTCCAATCCTAGCCCGTGCTCAGTAGCCAGCTTGCGCAGCATCCCCTCAGCCATCGGACTGCGACAGGTGTTCCCTGTGCATACGAATAAGATATGTTTCAACGTCTTCACCCCCCGTATGTTGAAATAATATATAATTAAAACATAAACATAAAGCCGAACGCCAGTAAAATGGCACCGCCCACCGCTTCTCCATAGTCTCCCAGATTGCGGCTGACCCTGCGCCCTAACAGCAGTCCCAGCATCGCCATCGCTCCCCCGCAAAAGCCAAACGCCAGAACGGTCAGTACCAAGTCACTCTGGAACATGCCAAGTGACACCCCGACAGAAAAGGAGTCGAAACTCACTCCAAGTGCAAATAGCAAAAGGCCTAAGGACGAACGATGGTCCAGCACCTGTACTCCGTCCCCTTTGAAGGAATTATAAACCATATGCCCGCCCAAAAGGATGAGTAATCCCCCTGCAAAGTAGGTCGTCACATGACCCAGTAAAGAGCTCATATAATGGCCTGTGAACATACCCAGCAATGGCATCAGAATGTGAAAAAAGCCAATGACCGTGCTGATCCGCAGCACGTCCCGCAGACGTATCCCTTTCATGCCGATCCCTACGCCCAGCGATAACGCATCCATCCCCAGCGCTACAGCCATGACCAGAATCGTTACAATCTGCCCGGCATGGGCAGAGGCTGCCAGCATACTCCATCCCCCCAGTATCCGTCCGCTCTTGTACACGTTATGCGGACAAGAGGCAAAACAGTACAAGCATACGGTGAACGTGACTGTACCGGGATAAGGCGAGAGGATAACTATGATAAAAGGCTAATCCATTGCAAACGTAAACCCTGGGGACTGCATGTATGGAAAATGTTTGGATAGTGTCCGGTTCGTCCTAGAGACGGACGATCCGATGGCCCGCAGCTTTGAGCAGGCGGTTCATGACGGCGTCTCCCAACCCTTTCGGCGGACAGGCTTCCGCCAAAATATAGGTGACGCCTTCCTCATCGCAGCGGCGCAGCACGCCGTACAGGCGCTGCGCCGCCTCATGGAGTGCGTCCAGCTTGCCCAGCGTGTAAACGCACTCTCCGGCATAGCCGGCGGCATGCTCATCGAACGCGAGCACCGCCGTGCGCTCCCCCCGCGCGGACGCCTCCGCCAGCGCGGCGCGAATCCAGCCCGTCACCTCAGCGGATGAC
The DNA here is from genome assembly GCF_050467685.1 of Paenibacillus sp. NRS-1782. NCBI lineage: Bacteria > Bacillati > Bacillota > Bacilli > Caryophanales > Paenibacillaceae > Paenibacillus > Paenibacillus sp. NRS-1782. The sequence continues at coordinate 47,930 of NZ_JBITPH010000024.1, read as the reverse complement.
GGGCCATGCACTACGCTCAAGCGGCCTCGCGGCGCGTAGTGCGTGTACTTCATGCCCGGCGAGCGTGGTGCCGGGCTATCGGCGTCCTCGCCGGGCGAAGCGACGGCGAGCGCAGGGTCCAGCTCGACGGCGCGAGCGACCGCAGCGAGCTGCTCGGCCGTCACGCCGCCGGGGCGCAGGATGGTGACGATTCCGTCGTCACCGGCCTGCACTACCGTGGACTCCAGCCCCACCCCCGTGGGGCCACCGTCCAAAATACCGCCGATGCGGCCCTCCAGGTCCTCCCGCACATGCTGTGCAAGGGTCGGACTGGGCCTGCCCGAGCGATTGGCGCTTGGCGCAGCCAGCGGACAGCCTGCTTCTGCGATCAGACGCAGCGCTACCGGATGATCCGGCATGCGCACACCGACCGTATCCAGCCCTGCCGTCACACGGGGCGACAGGGCTTGCGGCATCATGGGCAGCACCAGCGTCAGCGGTCCCGGCCAGAACGCATCCATCAGCGCCCGCGCCGTATCATTCACTTCCGTTACCATGCCGTCCAACTGGGCAGGGTCGGAAATATGCACGATCAGCGGATTATCGGAAGGACGCCCTTTGGCGGCGAATACCGATTCTACCGCTTCCGTGCTACGCGCATCCGCGCCCAAGCCGTACACCGTCTCGGTAGGGAACGCTACCGTCTCTCCAGCTTGCAGCAGCACAGCAGCCTCACGAATGCCTTTTTCCGCCGCGATACGGACTTGTCCGAATAACATTTCACCAGAGGATTCCCCTTCAACAACCAACCCTCTTACGTCCCACCATTTCGTATGGGAATCCGCCAACGGCGGCTTTAGCCCATGAAGCCCCTGTTCGTCCAATACCCGCTCACATTTTCCCTTCTGCACAGACTCTCCGCACATACCTTGTATTTGGTTCGATTTATCACTCATATTAGATCATCCCATATCTTATTGTCATACAGTCTCGTAGCTGTAAACCCTATATCCATTATAACATACCGGGGGCAGGCACCCGTTGTTCTCTTTTCTACAACTTACGACGATTAGGCAAAAAGACCACTCACCCATCCCCACAACCCCGTCAATGCATCCCATAGAAAAAACCGTACTTCCGGCTCCTTGTCAGCAGCATTCGTCCGTCCGCCTCCTTGGTCCGCTTTTGCCGAGACCGTTTGAGCTGCCGCTTCCCCGCTGCCTGCATCAATGAAGCACAACGGCGGAAACAACACGCACCACCAATTTTGCCCTTTGCCTTGTCCCAGCGTGACCCGAAGCGCTTCATAATCCCCTGCCGGATAGACAAGCCCACCGTACATCTTCGTCGGAAAAGGTACGTTTGCTAATTCTACTTGATGATCGTACGAGATGCCCCGTCGAGCCAGTTCCGCACCTACCAAACGGTCAATCTCGGGTAAATGAGCAGCAATCAGCACTCTGGCCTGATCCAAACTTTGCGGGTTTTCTAGCTTGCCAACCCACGCATCCATCTGTTGTACGATGGTATCCCTAATTTCACGTTTTACCAGCTGATCCTCTGGACGATCCGAATTGGCCAAAATGCGCAATCGGATGGAATCATGAGGAATGACGCCGGCTCCTGTCGTTGCCATCCCTGCCACTACAGACCCTCTTATCGCTGGTGTCATGGCGGCATCTGTTTTTTGACCTTCCCACGACATCAATAATATTGAAATACAAAATAGTATCATTGCAGTTTGCTTGGTCCAGCTTCTCATCCCAATCCCCCCAAATATATCATGTCTATCAGTCTGTCCGGTTTGGGAGAGGCTAAACCTATCAATCTCGTAAAATGTTCAAGACCATTTTAAAAACACCCAATACACCCTACATCAAGCACATGGATCTGGGCCGAAGCTTCGGAGCAATCCGCGAATACGAAAAAGCCCAGATTTCACACAATCTGGGCCCTTCGTATCTCACTATTTCTCCTCACCCTAAGCATCAAGTGACATCCATTTAGAAGCATAGCATTAAGCCTTCTTCTCCTTCGCCAAACTCACTCTGGATGGCTGTGGCAGATCGTCCTCCAGTTCCTGACCGTGGACCTTAATACTCATAACCAAGCCAATACTAGCCATGTTAATGAGCAACGACGTCCCCCCATAGCTTATAAAAGGGAGCGTAATTCCCGTCAGTGGCATGATACCCAAAAACGCGCCGATATTTTCAAAAATCTGATACAGTAGCATGGATACAATACCGACGATAAGATACGGTCCAGCACGGTCACGGCATTCCAGCGAGATCAGGATCATTCGGTGTATCAAAATAAAATATAGCAACAGCAGCACCGACGAGCCGACAAAGCCAAATTCCTCCGCTACGACCACAAAAATAGAATCCGCATACGTGTAAGGCACACGACCGGATTGCACCGAAGTCCCCTGCAAAAAGCCTTTGCCCATCATCCCGCCAGAGGCAATCGCCAGCTTGGCATTTTTGGTATGGTAAGATGCCTTTGCCGTCGCTTTTTCCGGTACCAGCCAAGGGTCCAGCCGCTCTACCCAGTGACTACGGCCAATCCCCTTCATAAAGGTATCAATCTGATCATGAAAGGAAATATAAGCTTTAAGTCCACCGCCGACCGCTACCGCAAAGATGGTAAATCCGATCAGTGCATGGGATGCCTTCACATTACCAATCCATAACATACCAATGACAATGACGATGTATCCGAGTGCATTTCCCAAGTCATTTTGCACCATGACCATAGCAAAGGGGACAAAGCTCACCAGAGCAACCGGAAGTACATCCTGAACAAAATACAGCTTGCTCTTGCGCTTCTTCATCAGCATATAAGTCAGAAAAATGATAAGAACCAGCTTGAATACCTCAGCGGGCTGAAGGTTCAAGCCACCAATTTTCAAAAAGCCCTGAGAATTGTTAACCGTACCGCCAAAAAAGCCGAGAGCGAGCAGGAATATTCCGCCTCCATATACATATAGTGATTTTTTAATAAATATTCGAAAATCGACTACCGCTATACCCAAGATCGCCACAAAACCCAATATATAATACCCGATCATCTTCCTATAGTCATTGCCGTGCTCCACAATATTCGTAGGGCCCCTGCCCGCACTATATACTGTTATGATGCTGATTGCCATCAGTAAAACCAGAATGAAGATCACCGGACCGTCAATTTTTTTCAATTTCTGAAGCATGATTTCCCCCTGAGCCGTTTCTCGGTCATACTCCTTTTATTCTAAAGGAAAGACTCGCAAAAAGAAAATGCAGCATTATTCCGCAACGCCCAGGACATGACGTTCGATTCCAGCAAGGTCTGGAACGATTAGAATCGTATTCCAATGACCTGCCTGCTCCAGCAGTCCAGCCACGTCTCTGGCCTGTCCCATGCCCAGCTCAAACCCGATCAACCGCGGCGGAGCCTGAAGCAGCCCAAGCTGCTCCAGCATCGCCCGATACGGGCCAAGTCCGTCAGGCCCGCCATCCAGTGCCATGCGCGGCTCATGGTCGCGCACCTCCGGCTGCAAGCCTGCGATGTCGGCGGCCGGGATATACGGCGGATTGGACACCAGGATGTCCACCGCCTCCCCCGCGAACGGCGCCAGCAGGTCGCCTTCGCGCAGCTCCACGGCTGCGCCGTTGGCAGTGGCGTTATGCGCCGCCATCTCCAGCGCTGCGGCGGAGATGTCCCCCGCCGCCACGCGCCAGCGGGGTCGCTCAGCCGCCAGCGTGACGGCAATCGCCCCGCTGCCCGCGCCGATATCGAGCGCCTGCGGAGCGCCGTCCGGCCACAGCCGGTCGCCGTGCTGAAGTATGGCCTCGACGAGCAGCTCTGTCTCGGGCCGCGGAATCAGCACCGATGGCGAAACCGCGAACGGACGGCCATAAAACTCCTGCCGTCCGATAATATACTGCGCCGGTTCACCCGCTGCTTTGCGGGCTATGACTGCTTCCCACGCCTCCTTCTCAGAGGTTGGGAACGGATCGCCCAGCGCAGCGTAGAACGCCGTGCCTTCCAGCCCTAGCACATGCTCCAGCAGCAGGCGGGCGTTATGCTGCGGCTCCAGCACGCCGCAGCTCCCTAAAAAAGAAGAAGCCTCAACTAAGGCTTCTCTGATACTCATACTCCGTTCCGGCGACATCCGATACACAAGATCGCATTCGTGTCCCAAAACTTAGACCTCTTGTTCCATCAAATCAGCCTGCTCTGCAATCGTGAGCGCCGATACGATTTCTTCAATCTCCCCGTTCATCACCTGATCCAGCTTGTGCATGGTCAGCCCGATGCGATGATCTGTTACACGGCTTTGCGGGAAGTTGTAGGTACGAATACGCTCACTGCGATCCCCGGTGCCTACCTTGCTCTTACGCTCGCCTGCATATTTGGCTTCCTCTTCCTGACGAAGCATATCCGAAATACGGGCACGCAAAACCTGGAGTGCCTTCTCCTTGTTGGAGTTTTGGGATTTACCGTCCTGACAGGTTGCCATAATGCCTGTTGGCATATGCGTGACACGCACCGCCGACTTGGTCGTATTAACGGACTGACCGCCAGCACCGCTGGAGCAGAACGTATCTACGCGGATATCCTTGTCGGAAATTTCAACATCCACTTCTTCGGCCTCAGGCATAACGGATACCGTAGATGTAGACGTATGAATACGTCCGCCGGATTCCGTCGTCGGAATCCGCTGTACGCGGTGTGCTCCGCTTTCGAATTTCATTTTGCTGTATGCACCGCGTCCGTTAATCATGAAAATAACCTCTTTGAAGCCTCCGAGGTCATTCATGTTCGCGTCCATCAGCTCTACACGCCAGCCTTGGGTATCGGCATAACGAGTGTACATCCGGTACAGATCCGCCGCGAACAATGCCGCTTCGTCACCACCCGCTGCGCCACGAATCTCGATAATCACATTTTTATCATCATTCGGGTCCTTCGGCAGCAGCAAAATGCGGATTTTCTCGTCCAGCTCCCGCTTGCGGGCACTGAGCTCATCAATCTCCATTTTCACCATTTCACGCATCTCGTCGTCCAGCTTTTCGGCCTGCATCGCTTTAGCAGCGTCCAGCTCTTCAACGACAGTTTTATATTCGGTATATGCTTCATAAGCAGGCTGTAAATCAGACTGTTCTTTGGAATAATCTCTAAGTTTCTTGCTATCGTTCGCTACATCCGGATCGCAGAGCAGTTCGCTCAGTTTATCGTAGCGGTCCGCCAATGATTGCAATCGGTCCAACAAGCGATTCACCTCTTCAGTTAAATTAATATGATGCCAGATTCAAATTCACTGGCTACAGCTCTTTATTATACCAACTAATTAACTAATTAGCTACTAAAAATACTTCTAATTCATGAATGGAATAACAACCATAATTTAATAACAAAAAGCCGCCACCGAAGTACAGGCAGCGACTACTTTATTTAGCTCAATGTTTTATACTGCAAACCTAATGTTATACATTAAAACGGAAATGCATAACGTCTCCGTCTTGTACCACATACTCCTTACCTTCCAAACGAAGCTGACCACGTTCCTTAGCCCCGTTCATAGAACCAGCAGCAACCAAATCGTTGTAGGATACAACCTCGGCACGAATAAATCCGCGTTCAAAATCCGTATGGATTACGCCTGCAGCGCCCGGCGCCTTTGTTCCTTTGTGAATGGTCCATGCGCGTACTTCCTGCACACCTGCTGTGAAATACGTATACAGCCCCAACAAGCGGTAAGCGGCTTTGATCAGACGATTCAGGCCGGATTCAGCCAGTCCCAGTTCCTCTAGGAACATTGCCTTGTCTTCGCCTTCCAGCTCGGCAATTTCAGATTCTACTTTGGCGCTAATCGGCACTACTTCTGCATTTTCCGCTATAGCAAAATCGCGAACCTTTTGCACATATGGATTGCTGTCTGCTTCCGTTACGCCGTCTTCGCTAACATTAGCAGCGTACAGAACAGGCTTCATCGTAAGCAAATGAAGATCACGTACAATCAGTTGTTCTTCATCCGACAATTCCACGCTGCGCGCAGGCTTATCAGCATACAGTGATTCCTTGATCCGATCCAGCACTTCAACTTCCTGGGTGTATTGCTTGTTGCCACCCTTCATGTTTTTGCGGGAACGCTCAATACGCTTGTCTACGCTTTCGATATCCGCCAGAATCAGCTCCAGATTAATGGTCTGAATGTCACTGATCGGGTCGATTTTGCCGTCTACATGGGTAATGTTCTCATCTTCAAAACAACGCACCACATGTACAATCGCATCTACTTCACGAATATGAGCCAGAAACTTGTTACCCAAACCCTCGCCCTTGCTCGCGCCGCGTACAAGTCCTGCAATATCAACAAATTCAAAAGCCGTCGGCACCGTTTTGTTCGGCACAACCAGTTCAGTCAGCTTATCCAGCCGCTCATCCGGTACTTCAACGACACCCACATTCGGGTCAATCGTACAAAATGGATAGTTTGCGGATTCCGCACCCGCCTGCGTTATTGCGTTAAACAGTGTTGATTTTCCAACATTCGGAAGACCCACAATCCCCGCTTTTAAAGCCATAATCAGAACAACTCCCGTTTATATAAAATGTGCGTTATGCCATCCGTTAGTTTACCAACCCACATTATATATGAGAACCCATACATGCGGCAAGCATACGGCTGTGACTTTTCAGGATTTTGCTACATTCTCTACTTCTTCCTTTAAATCTCTTTGCTCATCTGAATATCTGTAACCCGATAGCCGGACTTGCGATACACATGCAAAGCCCGTTCATTATGCCCAAATACGTGCAAACCAATGCGGACAGCGCCCAGCCTGCGAGCTTCCTGTTCCAGGGCCCCCATCGCCAGCGTACCTAACCCCCGCTCCTGATATGAATCGTAGACGAGAATATCTAGCAGAAAAGCTTCTTTTCCTTGCACGCTATCCGTCATATTGAACCAGATATAGCCTGCTTCCTCTGGGCTCTCTATATCATCCGTATCCGAATACATCAGCATGTAAAGGTGAGCATGGGGAGTATCCAGTCTCTGTGGCAGGTATCGGGCAAAGCTTTCTGCCGCGCGTTCCGGCGCTTCTTCCACCGTCCATGTGCCAGCCTGGATTTTTTCATCAGCGTAGTCTGCCAGCGAGCGCTGCTCAAACCGTTCATATTGCTCTGCGTCCATCGGTACCAAGGTTACAATGCTGCTCATGCGTTCACCTTCTTTCTCAACCGAGTCGTGTCTTTAAGTCCTTTAATCCCAGCTACTCCAATTCCGAACATGACTGTGCGCAATTCCAGCTCCACCTGCTCCAAACGCGCCTCCAACGCCTCTCTGGAGGCAACCGCCGAGCCAAGCAAGGAACGTCCGAAACCAGCCATATCAGCGCCCAAGGCAAGTGCCTTGGCTGCATCGACGCCGTCTCTCAATCCACCACTGCCTATCAGAGCACCATTGGGCTGAGCGGCTCTGACTTCTACGATACAGTCTGCGGTGGAGTTTCCCCAATCCGCAAATGCTTCCGCCGCTGCACGGCGTACAGGATCGGGATTACGGAATTTTTCCACCTGACTCCAGCTTGTACCGCCTGCGCCCGCGACATCAATAAGAGCTACCCCCGCATCGTACAATCTCGAAGCCGTCTCACCATCTATCCCCCAGCCTACTTCCTTCACACCTACTGGCACTGAAAGCTGGCTGCACAACTCCTCAATACGTCCAAGCAATCCGCTAAAATCCAGGTTCCCTTCGGGCTGGAAAACCTCCTGCAATCCGTTCAAATGAAGTACCAGCATGTCCGCTCCGGCAATCTCCACCGCACGGCGACAGTCGTCCACACCAAATCCGTAGTTCAACTGCACCAATCCCAGATTGGCAAGGATTGGAACACTTGGTGCCAGACGGCGAACCGCAAAGGTCGGAGCCAATTCTTCCTTTTCCACCGCAGCCCGCACCGAGCCTACCCCCAGCGCCCAGCCGCGTTTCTCCGCTGTTTCTGCCAAGCGCTCATTAATCGCTCCCGTCTCGGCGCTACCACCTGTCATAGAGCTAATCAACAGTGGCGTTCGCACAGCTCGTCCCAGAAAAGTAGTGTCCAGACGTATTTCATCAAAATGCAGCTCAGGCAGAGCACAGTGTTTAAAGGCAAAGCGCTCCAGTCCATTCGTGATGCCTTGACCTGCCACGTCCTCCTGCAAACAAAGGCGGACATGCTCTATCTTCCGTTCACCTGTGCGTGCAGCAGGCAGCAAAGAACCGGATTTGCCAAAACCCTTAGGTGCTTCCGGTTTATTTTCCACATTACTCATCTATGTCCCACCTCATTTCAAGTCACTTCATGTATTTACACTGTTCTGAAAACACAAATAAGACCGCTCCCGAACACGGTAACCGATCTATCTATCGTCTACTTTTTGGTTAAGCTCTTGAAAACGGCTATTTTAAGGTACATTTATTGTATCATGAATGGAAAAATATATACACAATCAGTGAACATTTCTGCGTCCATTTGTACCTGTTTTAAGCTACGCAATGAATCATGAAAATGTTATAATGGAAGGCTGGAAAACCTCCACTTAGTGAAATATCCTGCTCAATCCCTATACGGATAAAGACTCTCCGCGCGATAAGCAGTCGATCCTGGATATCCGCGCCAAAACGACAGAAGGTGAGATTATCAATGTAGAAATGCAGCTTTTTAATAAATACGATACTGAAAAAAGAACGCTATTTTACTGGAGTAAGCAGTATTCAGGCCAATTACAGGAAGGTCAGCCATACAGCAGCTTAAAAAGATGTGTGACCATTAACATTTTAAATTACTCCTTTTTGCCCAATGAGCTATACCACAATGTGTTTCACTTGCGAGAGGATCGCACTGGAATTTCCTTGATTGACGATATTGAAGTACACTTTCTGGAGTTGCCAAAACTGAATGAGCAAGCTGTGTCTATGGAAGAGGGGGGCCTTGTCAATTGGCTGTTGTTTCTAAAAGGTACGGATCAATCCAAGTGGGAGGTACTGACGATGAAAGAGCCTGTTTTAAAGAAAGCGATGGATACCCTGGAGTTCCTAAGTCAAAACGAAGAGGCACGCAGACAGTATGAAGCACGGCAAAAGTATCTCCACGATGAAGCTTCCATGATTGAAGGGGCCACAATAAAAGGCATTGCCGCGGGAAAGAAGATAGGACAAGAAATAGGGCAAAAGGAAGGAAAGAAGGAAAGGAGGAAATGGCCCGAAATCTTCTCGCTCTTGGTATTGAATTGCCTATTATCGCTCAAGCATCAGGTCTCTCCGAAGAAGAAATCAAGGTTTTAAAGCCGCTTTAATGGGCCGAAAAAATGGGTAATCCCAGCTTCAAATGGTTGGGATTACCCAGGTCATATTAACATCCCTTATCCCTTCATTGAATCAGGCACATGTGAAATACTTTCTTGTTGTTCCTTCGTACGTCCGTTGCCGAACTTGAATATCAAAATGCCTCCGATAATGACCAGCACACCGATCAGCTTGGTAAAGGTGAACGGAATCTTTTCCAGTCCTAGCCAACCTAACCAATCCCACAGCAAAGCAGTGCCCAATTGTGCCGTTAATACGATAGAGATCGCATAAGTCGGACCCAGCAGCTTCACTCCTTGTACTAGACAGAACACCACCCCAACACCAATCATTCCACTGAACCAGTACCAGGGCTGCATATGCTGTAGTGTAAATGTATTTTTCCCTGCAAAAATAAGACTGCCGAGCAAGGAGGCTAGAAACCCCATTCCCAGCACAAGTGTGGTTGTGGCCCATGAGCCTGTTCGTTCGTTCACCTTATTATTGAATATCGTTTGCAGGCTAACAAAGGCTCCTGCGATAACCGCCAGTACAATTCCTAATAGCATGATTTCAGCTCTCCCCCGCTAGTTCTTTTACGATTGATTATGCTTCATAAATATTATGGCCTGCCAGTTGACCCAAACCTTCTCTGTCACGAATCACAATATAGCCCCGTGCTCGTTCCACCAATCCATCTGCGCTCATCTTGCGAATCACACGGTTGAGATGCCTGTAGCTGGTTCCGATTAAATTCGCCACATCTACGAGACTGGACGCCCGCAGTTCCTCATGAAAAGAAGCATCACCTTCGTCAAAAGAAACGGATAGCAGATAACTGGCCAGCCTGACTTCTACGGGATACATTAAGTTAAAGCTGGAGAAGTCGGAATCCATGCAAAACTTCCGGGTAACGATATCCAGCAAAAATTGCAGCATTGGAGCGTAGTCTCTGCCATATTTATTCATCCACTGGTGGTGAATACCGATTACATATATAGGAGACACAGCCTCCACCGTGTTGATCACGTTGCTGCTGCGAATATATTCAACATCTCCTATGATCTCAATCGGTGTTTTAAAGCAAAGAACCAGTGTTTTGCCTTCCGTTGAACTGGTATAAATCTTGACCTTGCCCTGTACCAATATGTACAGATGTTCAATGGAATCTCCTTGGGAGCACAGCTTTTCCCCTTGTTCCAAACGATGCAGCGACAAATAAGGCCGCAGTGGCTCATGTAGTATCGATTCTAACTGATGCAATTGTAAAAAATGATCCAGTTGCTCTTGATCCTGAATTTCTTTCATGCTTGGGCTCACCTTCGTTTTCTACGTTCTGGGTTCCATCTCCGAATGAAGTTCTATTTAGAGCTTCAAAATGATCACACCCGCAATCATCATGCCAATGCCTATAAATTGCGGGAGCTTCATCTTCTGCTTCACTACACCGAACCATCCGTTTATATCAACCAGGAAGGTCAGGCACAACTGGGCAATCAACAGCGCCGAGATCGTGAACGTAACCCCAATATGCTGAATAGCGGTGACTTCACTGAATATGATGATAGCTGCAAAAGCGCCACCTAAGAGATACATGGGCTTCACCTGCTTCATCTCCACCAAACTGCCATCTCGTGTAAACATCCAGACCAATGCCGCCAAAATAACACCCGTCAGTTGAGTAACCGTAGCCGCCTGCCATGTACCGATATCCTGACTAATCCGTGTATTCGCCACCCCTTGCAGCGTAATACAAGCGCCTCCCAAAAAAGCAAACAAAATTCCTCTCATAAATCGTTATTCTCCCTACCTATGTGACTTTTCTATATCAGGATTTTGTAAAATCCTCATATTTATTAAAGTATAGGTTAGTCTCACCATAAAGGACATATGTCCTGAAACAACTCCAACCATCCAACCCTTTCCTTCCGATCATTACGCTTCAATCCTGTACATTTGCGTTAATAACTAGATAATATCCCATCATAAACTGCATGTTCCGGCACGATGAAATTGAATGCAGCATTCATATAGAGGAGTTGACCGTCGTATGGCTAAACATAATCCGCTGGTATAATACGTCCCATGAGCAATATCATACCAAGCTGATTTATATTGCCAAGGGACAAGGAGATCACATCATTTTGAGCGGCTCCACGAATTTTACACCACGTAATCTGGACGATCTGAATCTGGAGAATGAATTGCGGGTGGCCGCTCCAGCGGACAGTAAGCTGACCCGACAGATTGCGGCCTATTTTGATACATTGTGGAATAACCGGGGAGCTGAATACAGTCTGGATCTGGAAGCTTACGAGGATAACTCTACATTTTGGAAAGATATACTATATCGTTTACAAGATATGTTGGGCTTTACCACATTTTAAAATTGGGAGGCACTGTTGCGTGCTTGCTTTCTTCATTCAACCTATAGCAGCGGTGAAAGCAGCCGGGCGAGTGATTCCATCAAACGCTTGAACAGACGCTTTTTCATAAATTCCTCGCGGACGATCAGGCTGGCAGACTGCAAATCCCGCTCATAATCCGCCACCATCTGCTGTACACTCTGCGTGCGGATCAACAGAGCATTGACTTCAAAATTCAGGTGGAAGCTACGCATGTCCATATTAGCCGTCCCGATGGTCGCAACCTCCCCGTCAATAATGAGGAGCTTGGAGTGAAGGAAGCCTTTTTCATACTCATATACCTTGACCCCAACCTCCAGCAACGTTTGAAAGTACGAATGGGACGCGAGGAACGGCAGCCACTTGTCCGGTTTCGCAGGAAACAGAATCCGCACGTCCAAACCGGACAGAGCCGCCATCCGCAGTGCGGTCAAAATATCTTCATCCGGGATAAAATAAGGAGTGGCAATCCATACCGATTTGCGGGCGGATGTGATCATGGAGAAGAACAAATTTTTGAGCACTCTTCGCTCATTATCCGGGCCGCTGGCAATAATCTGCACGCCTCCGTCCGTAATGGGCTCGATTTTGGGGGACAGATATTCCTTATCCAGCACCGATTCACCCGTCATATGAAGCCAGTCCTGCAAAAATATAAGTTGCAGTGTCCGCACAGCCTCGCCCTTTACGACCATGTGCGTGTCACGCCAAAAGCCGTAGGCTTTGTTGCGGCTGAGGTACTCATCCCCTACATTCAGACCGCCGATCAATCCAATATCGCCGTCAATAACCACAATTTTACGGTGATTACGGTAGTTTACACGACTGGAAAAGAAAAGAATCCGCGCTCCGCCATAAGCGACGACTTCTACCCCCGCATCCCGCATTTCCTTCAAGAAAGTCTTCGACAGCTGAATGCTGCCCACCGCATCGTACATAAACCGCACCTTGACGCCAGCTTTGGCCTTTTCGATCAAGATTTCCTGAATGCTGGTGCCAATATCATCCGACCGAAAAATGTAGTATTCCATATGGATATGATGCTCTGCCTTGCGTAGTTCCGCCAATAGTGTGGAGAAGGTTTCATCTCCGTTGTTCAAGATTTGGGTTTTCGCCGCAAAATAAATCGGGGAACGGGCCAACCTGCGTGCCAAACGCATCAGCCGCTGCTGCTCATCTGTAAAGCAGGTCAGATCGCGTTTGACGTGCATGGCATCCTTCTCAATACGGTCGTAAGCCTGCTGGTCACGCAATGCCTTTTTGTTATACTTGCGCCGTTTGAACACATTTTGCCCAAACAAAAAATAAAGAGGAAGTCCAACCACTGGCAGCAAGGCCAGCAGCAAAATCCAGGACATCGTGGTGGAAGGATTACGATTCTCCGAAAAAATAATCAGACTGATGGAGATAACCGACAGCGTAGAAAAGATACTGATGACGGTTCCTTCATTTGTGCCGATGGAATTAAACAAGCCAAAATAATAAATACCAAAAACCATAGCCGCAATTAACACGGCCAGTAAGCTTCGCCTCATAATTTACCTCGTTTCCAATGCACTATATCCTCATCAAACAGCAAGAAACAGACACTGTATATATCAACTAGATGATTCATCGTTAAAAAATAGACATCTTCATTATATTGTACATGAGCACCTTATTTCTTCCCACTTTTTTGTTAAGATTTATGAAGAAAAAAAGAATGCGTAGAAAAACTCAAAACAAAACCGGATAAAGCCGGGTTGACACTTACTTTTTTTCGTGCAAAAATAAACTAACGAACGTTAGGTAGGTGAGAATGATGGGAATGGAAGACATTCGAAAAGCCGCTCTTTTCCAATTTGCCGCCAATGGGTATGAGGGGGCATCCTTAAGCAATATTGCCACTGAGGTAGGTATTCGAAAACCTTCTATATATGCTCATTTTCAAGGCAAGGAGGATCTGTTTTTGCAGGTGGCGAGGTTCGCTTTTCAAGAGCAGAAATCACGTATTTTTGAATACTTTTCGGAACGCAGAGATCAGCCGCTGGAGCATACGCTGCATGACTTCCTGTTTTGGATGGGACAGGAATATGAGAGCAACAACACAGCCAAGTTTATGCTTCGCTTTTCCTTCTTACCACCTGTGTCCTTGTATACCGAGGTTCTGGATATTGTTAATCCTTTTCTGGAAAATATGGAGCGAAAATTAACTCGCATCCTCCGGAATGCACGAGATAGGGAATCCTTTGGACATATGGAGCCAGGGGATGTGGCTCTATCCTTCATAACACTGCTGGACGGAATCATGGTGGAACTGCTCTATAGTGGCAGCCTGAACTACCACCGGAGATTAAAAGCTGCATGGCCTATTTTTTGGCGCGGCATTACGTTGACCCCGCCTCATGAAGCGTGAAGGACAAGAACATAACGAGTGATTAATGTACAACTATTCTATATTTAAAGGGGAACGCTCATCATGAATCGCAGCTGGATTTATGTTTTTATTGGTGGCCTTATTGAGGTCGTATGGGTCTCGGGTCTCAAGCACGCAGATTCTGCACTCGCCTGGATTGTAACCGTGCTGGCTATGATCGCCAGCTTTTATTTGATCATGAAAGCGGCTAGTCGTTTGCCTGTAGGCACGGTGTACGCTGTATTTACCGGACTTGGGACAGGCGGGACGGTTGTAAGTGAAATGCTGCTGTTCGAGGAACCGTTTCAATGGTCCAAAACACTGTTAATCGCGCTCTTGCTGGCAGGTGTCGTAGGCCTGAAATTGGTTACTGACCGGGATGCTCAGGAAGGGAGTGGCGCATAATGGCTTGGATTGCATTGGTTATCGCGGGATGCTCGGAAGTGTTTGGAGTCATTGGCATGAAAGGAGTTACGGTCGGCAAGGGCTGGAAGGCATTCATGCTCATGTTTCTATCTTTTGTCATTAGTTTCTCGCTGCTCAGCTACGCTATGAAGAGTTTGCCTATGGGAACTTCCTACGCGGTATGGACAGGCATCGGAACGGTCGGCAGCACGATTACAGGCATGTTCTTGTACGGTGAACAAAAAAGCGTATTGCGTGTCTTGTTCATCGCTATGATTCTTGCCGCAGCATTGGGTTTAAAGCTGATTTCTTAGCATTTTGCATAAATCCAAAGAGCGGCTTTCAATCAGCAATCGTATAGATCGGGATGATCCTGTCCGTCTATATATTGTACTCAGGTGCGAATGGAATCGAATGGCGCAAATTGCTGATCTTAAAAGGAGTGATGCCTTGTGATTACCACTGTAACGCTTAACGCGGCTGTGGATAAAATCTACACGGTTGCAGGCTTCGGTCTGAATGCCGTCCACCGGATCGAGGGCGGCCTGACGGTGCCGGGCGGCAAAGGCGTGAATGCCGCCCGCGTCATTCGCACTTTGGGCGAGCCTGTGCGGGCGACAGGGTTTGCCGCCGGACACACCGGACGGCTGCTCATCGACGGGTTGAGCGCGGAAGGCGTAAGCGCCGATTTCATCGAAACGGCGCAGGGGGAAACCCGTCTCGCCATTACCGTGCTCGACCCGTCCACACGCACGCAGACCGAGCTGATCGAAAGCGGCCCAACTATCGGGCCGTCTGAGCTGGCCGCGCTGCGGCGCAAGATCACGACCCTTGCCGCGGACTCGGCTTGGGTCGTGTTCTCGGGTAGCCTGCCTCCGGGCTGCCCGCCGGATCTGTACGCCGAGCTATGCACGCTGGCGAAGGCGCGCGGTGCGCGAGTGGCGCTGGACGCGAGCGGCGAGGCCTTGCGCCTGGGGCTGCGCGGAAGGCCCGACCTCGTGAAGCCTAACGAGGTCGAGGCCGCCCGCTTCGCCGGCATCGAGGCAGCGGGCGCGGATGCCGCTGATGCGGCGGCAGCGCAGCTGCTGGAGGCCGGAGCGCAGCTGGCCGTCATCTCGCTCGGCGCGCGCGGAGCGCTGGCGGTGACGCGTGATGCGCGCTACCGCGTGAGCCTGCCGAACGCGGACATTGTCAGCGCGCTCGGCAGCGGTGACGCCATGGTCGCCGGGCTGGTCACCGGCGCGGCAGCGGGGCTGGAGCTCCCGGCCATGCTACGGCGGGGAGCGGCCTGCGGCACGGCGGCGGCTTTGCACGCCATCGCCGGAAAGATCGAGCTCCAGGACGTGCAACGTCTGGAGCAGGGTATTACAGTGACGCTGTTGTAATCAGCGTCACTTTTTTTCATCCAATCCACACATTCTTTTATTCGATGTTGCGAATGTTTGATGCTCCGAATGTCCTGTTCTCCGACTGACTTACAGCAAAACCCTCTTTTCCAGTATATTTTTCATACAAATATGCGACTTTGAAGGGCCTAATTTCAGCAGTGAATCCTGAAACTCTGCAATTTCCTCTACCGACGCGGTTTGTACCTTGATGAGATAATTAAATTCCCCGCTGATGCGAAATAAATCGTTGACCTCCTACGCTTTTCTACAAAAATCAACCAGCTCCTGGCAATGTTCTGTCTTTAATAGAATAAACGTGGTCGTTCCCCGATTCAGTTCACGTAAATTAAATACGGTGCTATACCCGGAAATAATCCCTCGATCCTCCAGCTTGATCATTCTTTCTTTAACAGACGGTTGAGACATCGAGATTTCTTTACTGATTTGGGAAATAGATATCCGGGCGTCATGCTGAAGCAACTGCATAATTTTATGGTCAATAATATACCAAAAAACCCTTGCTCATGGAGCAAGAACCTTTGTAGAACCGGATCAGCTCACGCTTGGTGAACCCCCTCTGGTGGTAAAAAATGCTGTGATCTATAGCCCCAATGGCGAGGTCATCGAATTTATCGAGGATGTAGATTTTGATATGGATTTTTCATATTTCACTTAACCCTGATCTATGATCCATCCGGAAGAATTAAAACGATTTTAATAAAGGACCGATATATTGATAAGCTACCTTTTTCACCAGCATGGATGGGCACGAAATTATATTTAATATTAAGTTGTGCAAAGGAGTAGATTATCATCTCAATTGATTTCAATGTGTATTGGTTTCATTTTAGCTCCGAGCTGCTGATGCCGTTCTTCTGCTTGCTTGGATTAGTACTCATCTATTTTGGATTCAGGACCATCCGCCGCCATCGCTACCGCAAACGCCATTGGGTTCGCACCAAGGGGCAAATCGTGGATGCGCATATCGAGGTCGACGTTGATGTCGTTCCCTTTGACCGTGATGATCCGATAGATACCAGCTACACCCGCCGATTGAAGGTGCGCTTCTACACCAATTCAGGTGAAGTCGTAGAATTCTGGAATCCTTATAGCACCAATCTGAGCTTCAACCGGGTTGGCAGAAAGATTAACGTATTATACAATCCGGCGAACCCGCGGGATGCCCTAATCGCAGGCGGTGTAAATGGGGCAGGCTGTCTTGCCTTTATGCTGTTTATGATCGGTATTCCCTTCGCTTTAACCGGGGTATTCGCTTTATTGAAATTTTTCTTGTAACAAGGTTTGGATCATATGCTGTTCATGAAATTTACCGCCATATAAATAGCCAGACCTAAAATAATCAAGGACGATATTTTATTGAGCATGATGCCGAATCTTCCTTCTGATCCATACGTCCTACAAGACGGCCGGCCGTCGCCAAACCAATAAACCATATCCACGACACCGACACGGCGGCCAGTCCCCCTGGTTAAACACAAATACATTTTGAACCCCTAAGGGCAAAATCAGCCCTAATGCCAATAAAACGGCATGGATAAAAGCTTCTAGCATGTTATGTACTCCCCCAAAAATCATTACCCTCCCTCTCTCTCATCTTTCGATATTTCCTTCCTGTCCTTGATGTGATTATCGCTCTGAATTTCCTGATTTTTCTGCACATCCTTTAAATCTTGTATGTGCTCCAAACGATTTACTGTAAGCTGATAATCCCGAGGGTTGTTCATATTAAAGACAGATTGCTGCCACATTTCTAGGCTCGTCCCCGGACAATCGTTCGCTGTCACATTACGAACGTTCAGTAGGTCCAGCCAGTCAATCAGACGCAGACGACCATTACGCAGACATTGCTCGGCGGACGGCAGCACACTTCGATGATACATGCCCAGCAACGGATGTATACGCCCATCCACAGAAGTGATTACCGCTTGTAATGCTGATTCCGTTGGCCGGTTCAACAAGCCATTTCCACCCTTCAGTGCTTGCTCCCCTTCCGCTTCTTGTTTCCTTTGGTCACTGGTTGTCTTTTGCACCGCTGCCCAGTCCATTGTATGGGTAATCAAGGCACGCAATACCTCTGGCTGCACGAAGGGCATATCACAGGCGACGACAATCCCCCACTCCGTTTTGGAAGCAGAAAGCCCCGCATGGATGCCGCTCAAAGGCCCCAAGCCAGGATACAGGTCTGTCGTCGTTTCCAGTCCAAACCGTCTATACTGCTGCGTATCTAGGGCCACGACGATAACTCGTTGCGCTACTTGCCCTAGCACAGCAGATATTCTCTCCAGTACTGTAACTCCCCCAAGCTGGAGCATCGCTTTATCCTGTCCCATTCTGCTAGATCGTCCGCCTGCTACGATAATTCCAGTCACCTCCACCATCACCATTAAACCTCCTTTTCCCAGATAAACTCTATCATTAATTATGAATGATTACAGAACCGTTGGCTTATACTCACTCAGGTGGATTTCAAAAACAGAAACGGACGATAACACACCTGTCTCAGGATCAACTTCATGATCCAGCATCCATTTCTGTTCCACGTAGTGACTTATGCCCTATTTTCGCCTGCCAACACTGAAATTTGTTTAAAACCATAGCAACTGAATATAAATAAATACATATTACATAATTGTTAATTTATTGGTTTGTTAACCCTTTCAACACATGATACATTGAATAGAGAATCTTCCCATAGATCGGCATCCTATGCTTTATTCTCTACCGGGCTAAGAAAGGAATGGCTTGCCTTGCAAAATAGAGAAATTCAAGAGACTCCTCTATACTCCTTAAAGCTGTACAATTTTTTTCTGTATGGAGCCATGGTCATTTTCTCCAGCTTCTTCCCGTTGTATCTGCAAGAGATCGGCATGGACAAGCTTGAGATCGGGAGCCTGATGGCGATTGGGCCTTTTGTATCGGTATTCGCGAATCCCTTCTGGGGATATACCAGTGACCGAAGCCGTAATCTTCGGCGTATTTTGCTTTTTATGATTACAGGTACATTGCTGCTACTGCAAGCTTTATTTCATGTCCATACGTATGTCATGATTTATGTGTCGATGATCGGTTTTTATTTCTTCCAAAGTCCTTTGTTCGCCCAAAGTAACAGTCTCATTCTCAGCTACATTGAGGGCACGGACCGGAAATTCGGCTCCTTTCGCATATGGGGCTCCTTCGGCTGGGCTGTAACGGCGGCACTAGCTGGCCTGATCATTGACCAAACGGGAATATCCAGTATATCCACCATCTTTACTGTACTGCTTTTGGCTGCCCTGATCTGTACTCTGGCGATTCCACCCCTGAAAAGCAGCGTTGAAACGGCAACCATTCATTTGCGTGGCTTTGGCAGCATTTTATTGAACGGATACTTTATATCTTTCATTTTGTTGGGTATCTTGGTATCCATTCCGAATTCGATCAACAGCGCCTTTATGTCCCTGTATATCACCGAGCTGGGCGGGTCCAAGCTGATGCTGGGTTTTGCTGTCTTTATGTCATCGATATTCGAAATTATTGTTTTTTTGCTGTTCGACCGCTTCTTGAAGAAAAAAATGACAGTGATGGTCGGCTGTCTGGCCCTTGTCAGCTTGCTGTTTGCTTTACGTTGGGAGCTCATGGCCTTGGCCACGGACCCGATTCAGATCGTGTTCATTCAGGCACTTAATTGCGTCACCTTCGGTGGATATTTCTATGTAGGCACCCAGTTGACCGTCCTGTTCACACCGGTAGCTTACCGCTCATCCGGGCAGGCCGTATATACGTTAACGTGGAGCGGGATATCTGGCATCGTAGCAGGCTTTGCAGGAGGTTGGCTGTTTCAGAATTTCGGTGGCGAAATGATGTACAATGCAGGTGTCTTCTTTGCCTTGCTCGGCTTTATAGGATTTGCCATCATGTGGTATATGCTGTACAAGAACGGCTACAAGCCCTGTCATGCCGAAGACCACAAGCAAGCAGAAGAAGCCCCTTAACAATACCCGGGAATGGAACACCCTGTTCTTCTCCTGCTTGCCCCTTACAAACAGGGATGTCTAGTATCGCCAACTATCACTATATATGAAGCCCGTGAGCGTAAAGTAAAGGAGT
The DNA here is from genome assembly GCF_050467685.1 of Paenibacillus sp. NRS-1782. Taxonomy (NCBI): domain Bacteria; kingdom Bacillati; phylum Bacillota; class Bacilli; order Caryophanales; family Paenibacillaceae; genus Paenibacillus; species Paenibacillus sp. NRS-1782. The sequence goes on along the minus strand of NZ_JBITPH010000024.1, from coordinate 27,932 downwards.
CTGCCGATGGCAGACTCCTTTTTGACTTGGTCACTCGAGGCCACCATTCGTCCCACGCTGTCCAATAACTATTGCTTGGGCAATTGGAAAGAGCTTTTCAGTGACACCACACGGTTAAATACAGGCTCACCCGGCTTGGAAAGCTTTGGATCGACACTAAAATAACCATGACGGAAAAATTGGAACTTGTCCTGCGATTGTGCTTCCTTCATATTCGGCTCGACAAAGCCGTGAGCAATTTCCAGAGAGTTTGGATTCAATTGGTCGAGGAAGGTTTTTTCTGTTCCATCCTCTTCAATCGCTTCCGGGTCTTCTGCGTTAATCAAAGGCTCATACAGGCGGAATTCAGCAGGAACGGCCTGAGTAGCCTCCACCCAATGGATGGTGCCTTTGACTTTACGTCCGGTAAAGCCGGACCCGCTCTTGGTTTCTATATCGTAGGTACAATGGATTTCCGTTACATGACCATCCGCATCCTTAATGACATCGTTACATTTGATGAAATAAGCATGCTTGAGGCGTACTTCATTGTTAGGGAACAGGCGGAAGTATTTGCTCGGCGGATTCTCCATGAAATCCTCACGCTCGATATAAATCTCACGCGAAAACGGAATTTGACGTGTGCCCAGCTCCGGATTTTCCGTGTTGTTTTCCGCTTCCAGCATTTCAACCTGACCTTCAGGATAGTTCGTAATGATCACCTTCAACGGATCAATGACCGCCATCGTACGAGGTGCCTGTAGCTTCAAGTCCTCACGTGCAAAATGCTCCAGCACTTGCAGGTCGATCACGCCGTAGGCTTTGGAAATGCCTGTCTCATATACAAAGCTGCGGATCGCTTCTGGCGTATAGCCACGACGGCGCAAACCGGAAATCGTTGGCATACGCGGATCATCCCAGCCGTCTACATGCTTCTCATCTACCAGAAGCTTGAGCTTACGCTTGCTGGTTACAGTTTGAGCCAGGTTCAGCCGTCCAAATTCGTATTGGTGCGGTACCTTTTCCATCTCACATTCGGCTACAACCCAATCGTACAGCGGACGCTGATCCTCAAACTCCAGCGAACAGAGTGAGTGCGTTACACCCTCGATGGCATCCTCCAGCGGATGGGCGTACGAATACATCGGGTAAATGCACCATTTGTCACCCGTGTTGTGATGCTCGGTATGCGAAATACGGTAAATCACCGGATCACGTAAATTAATGTTTCCCGAAGCCATATCAATTTTGGCACGCAGCACCTTTTCACCGTTTTGGTATTTCCCTGCACGCATTTCTTCGAACAGCTTGAAATTTTCCTCCACGCTACGTTCACGGTAAGGACTGTTTTGCCCCGGTTCGGTCAGTGTGCCACGAGTTTCGCGGATTTGATCCGCGCTTTGATCGTCCACGTAGGCTTTCCCCTTTTGGATCAGCAGAACGGCGCGCTTGTACATTTCGTCAAAATAGTTGGAGGCAAAATGTTTTTCCTCCCATTCATAACCGAGCCACTTCACGTCCTCCTGAATGGAGTTTACGTATTCCGTGTCTTCCTTCGCCGGATTCGTATCGTCAAAACGCAGGTTCGTGCGTCCTCCAAATTCATCTCCCAGCGAGAAATTGATCCAGATGGCTTTGGCATGTCCAATGTGCAAATATCCGTTCGGCTCCGGTGGAAAGCGTGTAACAACTTCCTTTACCTTACCCGTACGTAAATCCTCTTCAATGACATTCTTAATAAAATTGGGGGGAGTGATCGGCTTCTCCACGCTAATCAACCTTTCTTCCGTGTAATCTGTACAAAATTGGTTCCCTTAAATATACCCTTTCACACCGCATAACTCAATAAAACGAAAAACCTTATGCCCTCTTCAGCCCAAAAAGTAACAAGTTATGAAAAAGAGTTAACATTTCTGACAAATAAATTCGTTATAGTGTATATATCTTTTATTTTACCCGGAAAAGGAGAACCCACCCGTGTTTAAGCTACTCATCGTGATCCTGCTGTCTATGCTTTTGTCCTCTTCCGGTATAATTTCCGGTCATCCTTCACCGGCTCCGGCACCTGAACCCATACAATCTCGTCCGTTAGCCGTCGCTCCTGAAGACTCATCCGTAAAATTGTATGTTGAGGAGCCGTCCCAAGGGCTATTTCACATAGCCACGCTGGAAATCGGCCAGCAGCGTCGTACATTCGCATGGTCAGGCTCAGCAGATGTCGCCACCGCACCACAGTTGTACTATACGGATGTAAACGGCGATGGCGTTCACGAAGCTGTAGTCATCCTGACCCGCGCTTCAGGCACGGGTGTCGAATTGCAGGAGCTTCATATCGTCAACGCACAGACCATGGAAGAGTATGCGGTTGAATCGGCGGCAGACGCCGTATCTCAGCGTGTCCATAGCAGTGTGGAACTGCGTGACCATAACCGGCAGGTGCATATTGCAGTTACGATTGATGGCATCACACACACGATCGATCCCAAAGCATCGGCGTTTTACGATGATCCAGCCCATTTTACAGACCACCTCGATTTCAGCTCTGTCGTCATGTATGATGCCGAACAACGTCCTCTGCGCGCCACCGTATCCGGCAGCGTATCCCCAACCGAATTTGTAGGGGATTTGGAGCTGAAGTATGTATATGAGCATGGACGGTTCCGGGTGGGACCTATTGAGTTTGCAGCTTCCTCTCCGTTTTGACGACTCTCTCAGAATAAGGTAGCATGGGATTAAATGCTAGACTGGCTGGTTTAGCGATTTTCCGAGTGAAAGAGGGGATCAATCATGTTTACATACGCGTTGGACGAACGCACAGTCCTTCGTCCGCTCACCAAGGAGCATGTGCAGCCTCTGTTTGAGCTGATCGAAATGTCCCGTGACCGCCTGCGTCAGTGGCTTCCATGGGTGGATTCCACCACGGAAATCAGCCACACAGAGCAGTTCGTGCAGAGCGCCTTGAAGCAAGCCGCAGAGAACGGGAGTGTGACCGCTGGAATCTGGTTGGACAACGAGCTGGCTGGCATCATCAGCTACCATGAAATCAATTGGACTCATCGTTCGGTCAGCATTGGATACTGGCTTGGACACGGTTACGAAGGACAAGGTCTTATGACCAGCGCATGCCGCGTATTCATCGAGTATGCACTGATAGAGCTGGACCTGCACCGGATCGAAATCCGTTGCGCCACCACCAACCGTCGTAGCCGGGGGATCCCGGAACGTCTGGGCTTCGTGCTCGAAGGTATTATCCGCGAAGTGGAGCTGCTGCCCGACGGCTATATGAACCATGCTGTGTACGGCATGCTCCAGAGCGAGTGGAAACAGCTTCGGTAATCTTGCATCATAAGGAATAGCGCCGCAACCCGTTTAGGGTCTGCGGCGCTATTCCTTATGAACGGCTTATAGGAGACTATAAGAAGCTGATTGCGCTATAGAATCCATGTCTATTTTAAGAAATAGGCCATTAACACATCGTCCACGAATTGGCCTGCTATGTAAAACTCCTCATGCAAGCGTCCTTCGATCGAGAATCCGCATTTTTCATAAAACATTAGGGCCTCCGTGTTGCACGAGAGTACCCGCAAGCTTAACTTGCGAATGCCCTCAGCGGCTGCGATATCCTTCATGGCGTTCATAAGCGCCATCCCAATACCTTTGCGGTGATAGGCTGGATGCACGGCTATATTTATTTCCAACACATGGCAATTACTAGCCAATAGCGTTGGAGAACGAAATCCGATATAACCGCATAGTACTCCCTGTTCGATAGCGACCAGTTGAGAGCCCGGAGGCGTATTGCGCAAAAACTCCCCACGCGACTTCCATGACAGCGAGGCGGGGGCCGTTCGTTCATTCCATACCAATTCATCCAGCGCAATCAGATCAGGAGCATCCTTCATCTCCGAATGACGTATCGTCAGGGGTTGACTTGTAAGCAAATTCTTTCAATCCTTCCTGTGAAGGCTTTCCTGAAGTATAGGCAACAACCATTCGTCATTTATTGTACCATAATCACGAGCTTGTCACAGTCTTTATTAGGACTTAAGAACTGGAAACGTCTGCCTTGGACATAGTAGTCTCAAAAGCAGCCTCTTCACGGCGGGAACGGTTCAATCTGCTATGCAGAATGAAAAACAGGATGGACAAAACCGCCACGCCCGCTGCCAGCCAAAGTGTGGGTGGCAGACCTCCGCCATCATATAGCCTCCCCATGATATAAGGCCCCATCACCCGTCCGGCAGCGCCAATCCCCCCGACTAACCCGATGTAAAAGGGTGCTCCCCGACCCCCGTGGTCCGACAAAAATGCCGGAACCGCTGGTGCGATCAGCATCTCTCCCAGGGTTGCCAAAACCATGGCGAATATCATCCCCGTATAGTTCTGTGTGCCTAGCATGACGATATAGGCAACCAAATAAAATCCTCCGGCCCACGTCATTTGAACCGAAGCATGCCGGGCATAAAGACGCTTGAGCCAGAAAATAATCGGCTGTGCAGCAAAAATAAGCACACCGTTCAGTGTCCATAGTAGCCCGTACATCGTTTTAGGCAAGCCCTGCTCAATAATATATGGAGATACGCCCGTATTCCAGATCGAATTACCGAACCATAAAAAGAGGGAGCCTAACCCGACGAAGAGATACAGCCTGGTATCACGGAAAAGCAGCCGCGCTGGTATTTCCTCTGTTCTTTTCTTCACAGACTTGCTGAGATGAACTTCTCCCTCTTCCCGGTCGACCCTGCTCAGATAGGACCAGAAAAACCCGGCAAATACCGCAGAGGTAATCCCGTTCATGACAAAGCTGAACTGATAGGAGAGATCGGCCAGAACGCCGCTCAGTCCCGTACCCAACGCCACCCCTATATTATTGGCAACATAGATAATGTTAAACAGCTCTCCACGACGGTCAGCAAAGCGGAAACCTACAAATGCCTGAATTGCGGGCACAGATACGACATTAAAAAAGCCGATAAAGCCCATCATAATAACAAACGCAACCCAGTGACCGCTGGTAAAAGGAAGCGTGAGAAGTCCCAGCGCGTTCATTGCCAGCGAGCCGACAATCAGTTTTTTGGCCCCAATGCGGTGATAAAGGGCTCCTCCCAGCACCTGACCAAAAATCCCGCCCAGGGACTGCACCAAAATCGCAATCCCCGCATCTCCCATACTGCGGTGCAGCTCGTCAAACACATACATGCTAACCAACGGCCACATGAGAGAGCTTCCGGCGGAATTAATCAGGCTGGCGACAAGAAACACTTTCACTTCTTTCGGATAAGAATCCAACCATTTCATATATTTTGTTTCTCCTTTAGCATCTGACACCATAACAAGACATTATCTCATTGACGCTTCACATTCACCACCGTTGAAAAGAAAGTAGCCCCCCGCCCCATATCCGACAGTCGGTCAGAGGTTAGTACATTGGCACGCTGTCTGCGTCCTTTACCTTCCCACCATAACCCTTGGCTAATCACCGTACCAGGCAGCATCAGATCCGTGACCTTGGCTTCCAGCTCATACGTTCCCCGGTCGTTCCATACCGTAACCGGATCACCGTCCGCGATGTATCTTGCCTGAGCATCCTCCGGGTGAATTTGCAGCAAAGGTTCCTGTTCCAGCCGCTGATGCTTGGGCAAATTCGCGAACGTAGAATTTAGAAAATTATGATTCGGTGGCGAGATAAACATCAGCGGGAACCGCTCGTCCGCTTGCGGTCGATGCTCTCCGTCATATCCTTCGATCAGCGGCACATACGAAGGCATCGCGGGCAAACCCGCCTGCTTCATCTTTTCCGAATACAGCTCAATCTTGCCCGAAGGCGTAGTCAGACGATCCAGATAGGTAGCCTTTGGCGTCATGTCCAGTTTGACAAAAGGTGACTTTTTTAAGGCTTCCAAGGTCACACCGTTGAGATAAGGATTCGTCGGGTTATCAAGTGCACCCGCGATCATGTCCTCTTCACTTTCCATGAAAGCAGCCTCATCAAAGCCCATAGCCTGTCCGAGCAGGCTAAACAGCTCATAGTTGCTTTTGCTTTCCCCGAGTGGAGCAATGACCGGCTCCTGCATCTGGATATAATGATGCCAATACGATTTATACAGGTCTGTGCCTTCAAAAGAAGACGCCGCAGGCAGGACAATATCCGCATAGCGGGCCGTATCGGTGAGGAACAGGTCGTGAACGACCGTGAACAAATCCTCCCGTTCAAATCCCTGCGTCACCCGATCAGCATCAGGTGCTACGACAACCGGATTGCTGCAATACACGAACAGCGCCTTGATCGGCTCGTCCTTCTGTAGCAGCGCTTCGCCGATTTGGTTCATGTTGATCACCCGGGCATCCGGGTTCTTACGCAGATCAGGACGCGCCAGGTTGGCACTGTTGAATTTGCCGTAAGCCCCATTGGAACGTGATGCTCCCCCGCCGTGCTTCAGCCATTGCCCGGTGAGCGCAGGCAAGCATGTAACCGCGCGTACATTCATACCTCCATTATCGTGATGCTGAAGTCCGTTGCCAATGTTGATATACGCCGCTCGCGCCTGCCCGTACATCTCCGCCAGACGGATAATATCTGCTTCCGGCACGCCTGTAATGCGTGAGACCCGCTGTGGAGTATATGCCTTCACATGCTCGCGCAGTTCCTCATGACCGACCGTATATCGACGCAAAAATTCATCGTCCGTCAGCCCTTGCTCGAACAGTACATGCATAACACCCAGCGCAAGCGCGGTATCCGTCCCCGGGTAGAGCGGAATGAACCAATCCGCCCATTGCGCTGTCCGATTGCGGTGGACATCAATGACGATCACCTTGGCACCTTTTTTACGTGCCTTCTCAGCCAATACCACTTGATGCATATTGGTGCTAATGACATTTCCACCCCATACAATAATGAGGTCAGCATCCTCTGTATCCTCCGGACTGGTGCCACCCTTAAAACCCATGACGGATGCCCAGCCTTCATTCCCAGCCACACTGCAAATCGTCTGGTCCAGTTGGCTTGAACCCAGCGCATTGAAAAAACGGCGATCCATCCCGTCCACACTCAACACGCCCATATTGCCGTAAAAGCTATAGGGGAGAATAGATTCCGGTCCGTCCGTGCGAATCAGTTCCTTGAAGCGGCCTGTAATGGTATCCACTGCCTCCTCCCAGCTAATTCGTTCGAACTTCCCTTGCCCCTTGGGACCTACACGCTTCAACGGATAGAGCAGCCGCTCAGGATCATACACTCGCTCCGTCATATTGCGAACTTTGTTGCAAATGGCTCCTTTCGTAATAGGATGATCCGGATTACCGGTCACCTTGACGATCTTTCCATCTTCCTTGTGAAGCAGGAGCCCGCACGTATCCGGGCAATCCAGCGGACATACAGCCGGAAAAACACCGTCCGTACGCTCCGTCGTTCGCTGCCCCCTTTGCAAGTCTTGCTGAAGCACAGCCTCAGGAGGCGCGCTGTTGCGATGATCCATGGTGTTGATGCTCCTTTCCGTTACCGTTTCCAAAAATTACACTGTTCTTATCATATATACAGCTATGTCCTATGGCAAGAGAAGGATTTTGCCAACCCAAATCCGTCCACAAAGCTCAAAAAATCCGCTTGCTGCTCACAGCAAAACGGATTTCTAATATTCTATATTTTTTTTGATCATACCTGTTTCAGTATTGCATACCAAGGGTAAAAGAGATCAAGGCATTATGGACGAGAGCACACTCATCCTCCATGCCAAATCATGGACCACTCCCAAAAAAATCCGCCATGACAGGTTTCGTTCCCCCGGACCTGCCATGGCGGATTTGCTTTGTTCCCATTTTTTCAAAGCGCTGCTTAATCAAGCATGGTCACTCAACGGAGTTGTTGCAGTAGACGAAGGTGCCTGAGATGAATCATTCACAGAATGTACAGCGGAATGGGGCTTTTTCAAATATGCCAACCAGTAAGCTCCAGCTACGAACATGCTTCCTCCCACCAAATTCCCCAGCCAAACCGGAATGAAGTTCATGACATAATCTGCCCATGAAAAATGACCTGCGAAAATAGCCGCCGGAATCAGAAACATATTGGCTACAACGTGCTGGAATCCGATAGCTACAAAGGCCATTGTTGGGAACCAGATCCCCATAATTTTGCCACCGATCGAATCCGTGCTATACGCCAGCCATACAGCCAGCGCTACCAGCCAGTTACATCCAATACCGGATATAAACGATTGCAAAAAACTCTCATGCAGCTTGTGTCCCGCCATATCAACCACTTTGTCCAAATAAGGTCCTGTCTCGGTTAAACCCAGCACATGACCAAAGAAAAAGGCAACAAACAACGCGCCTGCAAAATTACTAAGCGTAATAATCGCCAAATTACGGAACATCGCCCCGGTCTTGATCCGTCCTGCCCATCTCGCCAAAGGGACAGCCATCATATTACCAGTCAGCAATTCTCCGCCTCCGATCAATACCAATACCAGACCTACAGGGAACACGGCTGCTCCAATAAAGGTAGCGATACTTCCCCATTCTTTGGGTGCGCTTGCGATAACACGTATATCCAGCAAAAAACCAAGCGCAATGAATGCACCTGCCAAAAATCCCAATACCACCGCCACAGTCCATGGATTGTTCGCTTTGGCCACTCCTGTTTCCACCGTCTTTTCAGCAATCTGCACCGGTTTATAACTTGCCATATATTCCGCTCCTTTAACATCTTTTCACTCGAATGTTCTCTCTCATATTTTATTTAAAATCAGTGATTTTGTTTGTGAAAAAAATCACTTTAATGAATATTAAAAAAAACAGCCCTTGGATAAAGGGCTGTTTTTCATGTATTATTACGTCTACTGCGCCTACTATGCGCTTTACATTTAGTTGTATTCTTCCTTTTCAACTGCTCTCAAGAACCAAATAACTCCGCCGAGGCCTCCCAGCGCCACGACTACAAGAAAAAGGATATAAAACAAATCCATAAGCTACTTACCCCCTAATCCTTATGCTACTATATATTGTACTATAAGGATTCGTGCATACGTCTCAGATTGTTGACAAACTTATGAACAATGTCACAGACAAAATGAATTATACGGTAATTGGCTTCCGTTCAGTTATTGGCGGCAATGCTTGCAAACCCGCTGCATTCAAGAAATTCCAAGGCTTGTTATAATGCGGCTGGAAGAAGAAATCCACAAAGGCCAGTTGATCAATGGTCATATGATTTTGGATCGCCACCGACAGGGTATTAATCGATTGGGTCAAATCTACCTTCGACATCATTTGTGCCCCGACAATTCTCCGTGTTTCCTGCTCATATACAACCTTCAGCAGCACCTTTTCCGACGTTGGCATAAATTCAGGACGGTAGCTGTCCTCAATGGTTACAGCCTCTACAGCCATACCTTCGTCTGCTGCTGCCGCTTCCGTCAAACCTGTTCCTGCAATATTATCTTCATAAATTTTAATACCCGAAGTTCCCTGTGTTCCCATATAGGCAATGGTCGGTTGAACCAAATTGCGTGCCACCAGGGTACCCATACGAACAGCGTTGGTTGCCAATGGAATATAAGCTGTTTTGCCTGTCGGGTTGTAGCGGATTGCACAGCTATCGCCTGCGGCAAATACGTCCGGGCAGCTGCTTTGCATATAATTGTCCACAATGATCGCGCCGTTGGGCAGCATGTCTACCTGACCTTTAAGCAGATCCGTTTGAGGACGGAAGCCGATACAGAGAATAGCAAGCTCTGTTTCATATTCTCCTTTGGATGTAACCACTTTATTCACCTTACCGTTACTTCCTTCAAAACGGCTCACTGTTTCTCCCAGCACCAGCTTGATGCCATGTTGCTTCAAGGAACCTTCAATTCGGTCTGTATATTCCGGGTCCAAATATTTATTCAAAATACGATCCGCGCTGTCAATCAGCGTAACGTTCTTACCGTTCATTTGAAAAGCTTCCACCAGCTCAACACCGATATATCCGGCTCCGACAACTGTAATGTTCTGTACATGCTTGGCTTTCTCAATGATGTCATTGGAATGATTATAGTTTTTGCAGAGCAGAATATGATCAAGCTCAATACCTTCAAGCTTCGGAATAATAGGCCACGAGCCTGTAGTTACAATCAATTTATCAAAGGTGTCCGTGAATTCCTCTCCTGTTTGGAGATTGCGTGCTTGCAGCGTTTTGCCTGCTGTATCGACATTCGTTACCTCATGAAGCATCTTGGTCACGACACCCAGCTCAGCCAGTTCATTCGGAGAAGAATAAAATAAACCGTGCGGATCTTTGACGACACCACCTACGTACAGTGCAATACCACAGGATAAAAACGAAATATTGTCATTACGCTCATAAACGGTAATTTCTGCATCTGGATAGCATTTGGCTGTGTTGACGATGGCTGCCGTACCTGCGTGTGTACATCCGATAACTGCTACTTTCATGTTGAATTCCTCCTTGGTGTGGGCATAAAATGTATAATTGTGAATTGTTTCACGTAACTACTTTGTTGATTGTGATTTATTTCACTTCATGCACTTATTATAATGTGACATTTTTCACATTGCAATAGCTTTCTATGATATTCACAATTTGTCCACATTTTTAAAGTCAGGAAGATACAAAGTCAGCCGTTTGCTGAAACGACTCTTTGCTTCATTCAGTTTTTCCCGTACGGGGCTTGATTATGCCTTTTATCAGGCTTCCAAATGCTACTGCAACGATCAACCGAATGTGAAATGCAGACAACAAAAAAGGCCGAACCCCGGAAAAACAACGGAGATTCGACCTTATCTATACGTATATTTCTGACCAAGCTGGAAGCTATTACAGGAGTTGCTCGATAGCCGCTTTCATCGCCTCTGGTGATTCCTTGGGTTCAAATCGCCCCACAGGCACCCCTTCACGATCCACAATGAATTTCGTGAAATTCCATTGAATCGTGCCGTTTTCCTGTTCTCCAGGCTGCTGCTTTTTCAAATATTCAAACAGAGGTGCTGTATCCGGACCGTTAACGTCCACTTTAGCGAATACTGGGAAATTAACCCCGTAATTCAGTTGGCAAAATTCAGCCGCTTCCTCGCTGCTGCCCGGCTCTTGACCGCCAAATTGGTTACAAGGGAAGCCTAATACAACCAGTCCCCGATCCTTATATTCATCATATAGCTTTTGCAAATCCCCATATTGCGGGGTAAGTCCGCATTTGCTTGCGGTATTCGCGATGACCAGCACCTTACCGGTGTAGGTATCCAGAAGAACCTCCTGATTCGCTGGTGTTACGGCATGATGTGAATAGACAGACATATAGCACCCTCCTTTGTTTCGCTTGGTTTAAGTTTCATCACCTATTTTACCCAAAACGAGACGGACATGCCAATATCACTCGATACTAGCGAGACGCCACCACTTCGAGTCTGCGTTCTTCACGTTCTGAAGCGGACATCCTTGGACACGCAAAACAATACCGCTGTCCTCCACCTGTCTTGTAATATTGACAGCAGGACGGTTTCATATATGCCTTCTCACCGGGACGGTAAGGGTTATCCAGCTCAGCGAGACGAACCGTAAACGGGTTTCTTTTTCGCCCGAATACCTCTCCCTCCAACTCCCGTGTCACATAATCATAATCTTGTTCAAAATGCTCCACATCCTGTGGATCGGCTAGCGATGGCTGTACTCTGTCCTTAAAATACAGCAAAGTCAGCGGGAACTGTCCCCACATCTGTCCAACAGATGCACCTCCTACCGAAGCCATCGCCTCCAGTATCGGTCTGATCTGCAAGCTGTAAAAGTCACGCAACACCTGCTGCGCTTGACCGGATGAATGATGCTCGTCTTGTCGGATGTTGTCCAGCTCTGTTTGGTCGATGACCTGAAAGCTGATGGCGGGATATTTCCCTTGATAACAAATATGAAATCTGAGATTGGAAACGGACAGATCGAGACGGCGTTCACACAAAGACACCATAAAATGCTGAGCAAACACAAGACCTCGCAACTGGTTTACAAAATAAACGGCTGTGGTCAAGCTGTCTTCCGCACGCAGCAACTCACCATAATACTCCATCACAGAGCCAAGCTTATCCAGTTCAAGCCATTCTGCCACGGGTCCGGAGTATACTGCATCTTCAGGTGTGTCTGTCACTATTCGCGCCAATTGCTCAAGCTGATCATAATCCAGTGGTTTCATTAGGTCTCCTTTATCCTCTTGCCGCTACCTGTGGTCTGGCTTCACGCCGCTCGGAAACGGAGCCTACTAGTGGATTCCCTTCCAGTTTCAATCCCTTTACGGCTTGGCTTACCGATGGTTGTCCGGCCAAAGCATATGGAAGACACAGCGGTACACCTGTACGAGGATCTGTTACGATATCTGCTTCAATACCGAACACCTCGCGCAGCACGTCAGGGGACATGACCTCGGTCGGCGTTCCTACAGCCTCGGCCTTCCCTTTTTTGATCGCGATCATATGCTGGGCGTACCGGGCTGCATGGTTCAAATCATGCACGACCATGACAATGGTACGTTCAGCCGAAGTGTTCAAATACTCTAACAAATGCAACACTTCCAATTGATGCGCCATATCCAAAAAGGTAGTCGGTTCATCCAGAAACAAAATATCCGTATCCTGCGCAAGCGCCATGGCAATCCATGCACGCTGGCGCTGCCCGCCAGAAAGCTGGTCGATCGGGCGATCGTGGAACTCGCTCATTCCTGTCACCTGAATGGCCCACTCTACCATTTTACGATCATCTGCTTTCATAGAGCCAAAGCCTTTTTGATAGGGGAAACGTCCGTAAGATACCAGTTCCGTCACAGTCAATCCTTCCGGTGCAGTCGGATTTTGCGGCAAAATAGCCAACTGCTTCGCTACCTCCCGGGTGGATTGCTTATGAATGGATTTACCGTCGAGCAAAACGCTGCCGCCTTTAGGATTCATGATGCGAGCCATCGTCTTCAGAATGGTGGACTTGCCGGAGCCATTTGCGCCCACCAATGCTGTGATTTTCCCTTGCGGTATTTCAACGTTCAGATCCTCCACAATCAACCGATCTTCATAAGCAATATCCAGATTAGCCGTTTTCAGACGAAACATTCGGAATCATTCCTTTCCCTTATCTAATATATAGTCACGGGCTTAACGCACGATATTCATCAAAACTTCATTCTATCTTTATATAATAAAGATATTGATAATCATTATCAAGTATTGATTGGCGCATTTCACTTTCACATACGAATCATTTCTCCGAAAATGCCCCTGAAATTTCACAAAAAAAGACCACAGCTCCTCAAAGCTGTGATCTTCTAATATTCGGCAGACAACATCAAGACTGTGCAGAACGCAGCCCAAATGCTTCAGCCATAAGACGTATGGATTTCAACTTGGCGTCAAAATCGTGAATAATGCTTGCGACCATGATTTCCTGTGTATGATAAGTCTCACTCAATTGCTCAATTTGGTGCTTCACCTGCTCGGGTGAGCCGACCACCATACGCTTGCGATTCTCGCGGATGCGCATCCGGTCATATGGCGTATACGGATAGGCCAATGCCTTTTCTACGGTAGGTGTACCAGCGGAGCGCATTCCCTGCTCCAGCAACACCAGGGACAGGTCCACACTGGAAGCCAATCGGTTGGCTTCCTCTTCGGTATCCGCACAGATAGCAAATACAGCGACAAGCGAACGCGGCTGATCACTGTGCTGCGAAGGCTTAAAATGCTCCTGATACTCTTTCATCGCTCCTGTGCCGCCTTCGCCGTTGATGAACTGCGCAAATGCGAAGCCCACGCCGCGTTCGGCTGCAAGCCCTGCACTGTCGCCACTGGAGCCGAGCAGCCACATTTCCGGCACGGTTTCTACGAGCGGCATGGCCTGTAATGAGCCGAAGCGATGCTCACTGCCTGTACTGTCATGCAAATAGGCTAGCAAGTCATCCAGTTGCTCAGGGTACAGATCGACGCCACCTCTCATTTTGCCCTCCTGCAAGGCTCTGGTAGCGATTGGCATGCCTCCCGGGGCACGTCCCAGGCCCAAATCCATGCGCCCCGGGTACAAGCCCTCCAGCACACGGAAGTTTTCCGCTACTTTATAAGCGCTGTAATGCGGCAGCATCACACCCCCTGATCCCACTCGAAGGGTGGAGGTTCGAGCGGCCAGATGCGAAATCAATACCTCCGGGCTGGAACCAGCAAGATTAGAGGAAGCATGATGCTCTGATACCCAAAAGCGATGATAACCCAAGCGCTCCGCCTCTATAGCAAGCTCAGCGGTCTTTTGTAATGCTTGCGCATGCGTCGTGCCTTCCGATACCGGAGATTGGTCAAGAATGCTGAGTTTTATCATATAAAGTCTGACCTTTCTATTTGGGAATAAGAATAGGCATTAATTATAGCACGCGAAGCCACAGTTTCCCAAGAGGGGTCCATTTGATTTATACTGGAAAATTGATTTTACACCTGAATTGGAAATGTTTATTTTTCGTTGAGGCTCGACGTCACTTTATCCGCTTCATAAAGATGTGAACGCTTTTTAAAGAAGCTAAAGAGATGGGTGACGATAACCTTCAATACAGCATAGCCCGGCACCGCCAGTATAATCCCTACCACTCCAAACAGATTGCCCGCCGTCAGAATGACAAAGATAATCGTGATCGGATGCACCCGGAGAGACTTGCCCATAATTTGCGGAGAAATAAATTTACCCTCAATGAGCTGTACGACTGTCCATACGATGACCATTTTGAGCAGCATAACCGGAGATGTTACCAAAGCTACAATTAATGCAGGCGTAATGGCAATCACAGGTCCCAAATAAGGAACAACGCTCGTAAAGGACGCAATGACGGCAAGCGTCAGAGAATAGTCCAGCCCGATGATCAAGTAGCCGATATACAACAGCACCCCGATACAGAAGCTGACAATAATCTGCCCCCGGATATACGAGCTGACCTGATGATTCATTTCGGTCATAATGCGATCAGTCTCTTTACGAAACATAGGGGGGAACATCTTCAGGACCGACTGTGGCAGCTTGCGTCCATCCTTCAGCAGGTAGAACAGAATAAATGGAACCGTAGCGATCGCAATCACCGTTTCTGTGACTACACCCAAAAAGCTTCCCAAGCTTGCCCAGGCATTATTAATGAAGGCAGATAACTTTTCAGAAGCCTTGGAGGCCAGCTCCGACGGATTGAATTGAATCGTGTTTTGGAACTGGTTCACAAAGTCACTGCCAATTAATTTCTCAAACTGTTTTTGTACTTGCTCGCTATATGCAGGCACATTTTGAATCAACCCCTGAATCTGATCGTTGATCACAGGCACTACCGATGTAATCACGATGGTAATAACCCCTATGATGAGCAAATAAAGCACAATAATGGAGTATATCCGTTTAACCTTGTTGCGCTCCAGTACATCAACCAGCGGATTGAACAGATAGTACAAAACACCGGACAAAATGACAGGGAGAATGATCGTTTTCAACAGCACAATGATAGGGAGAAATATGTACGAAATTTTGGTGAGCACCAATGCATTTAAGCCGATCAGCAGCAGTACCAGCAGGAATAACACAAACTTGTTGTTCAGAAAAAACTTTTTGAATCGGTCTTTCCATGCCGGAGTTGTTTCCACATGACATTCCCCTTCTCTTTAAGCAAATGAGTGTAATGATCTTACATATGGTTAGGATATATTTTTAGATTAATATATACAAGGTTATACCCAAATAACACAAAAGCAAACAAAGTTGTACGAAAGCATACAGACTTTGCTTGCTTTGGAATGTTATGGAGTATCGTTTGTCTTGGTTGCAGCGGAATCCGTCGTTGTAGTCACAGATTTGTTTTCTTGCTCAAATATATTTTGTATAAAGCTCTTGAGCTTTCTCTGGTCCACACCCAACACCTGTGCCCCCTTAACCGTTGTCTCTCGTACCAGCTCATTCGGTGGAATTTGCTGTTTCGCCATGGTTTTGGCGTCGATATTAAAACCCAATGAAGCCAGTTGCAGCATTTCCGTTGTGCTCAGATTCGTTTCGATATACGGAGAGATACTGTTTAAAATACTTGGCAGCTTAATCAGAGACGAGGTCGACTGAATTTTGCCACCCAGCTCGGTAATAAATTTGCGTTGCCGCTCCGTACGTGTAAAATCGGAAGTGGCATCATGACGAAAACGCACATATTGCAAGGCCGTTTTACCGTCCATGTGTTGCATTCCCTTTTTCAAATCAATATCAAACTGGTGCTTGTCTGCTTTGGAAGTGTAGTACATATCTTTTTCGACATCCAGATCAATACCACCCACAGAATCTACCAGCGCAATAAAGCCGTTAAAATCCGTGTATACATAGTATTGGATGGGTATGCCGAGCAGGTCGCTCACCGTTTGTCTGGTCAGATCAGGCCCACCGTAAGAAAATGCGGCATTCAATCGACTTTGCCCATGGCCCGGAATATCCACGTACGTATCACGCAGGATCGACATGAGCGTAGCCTTCTTCGTGACCGGATCAACAGAAGCAACCATAACAGAGTCAGAGCGTCCTGAATCCTCCCCGCGTGAATCGCCGCCCAGCAGCAAAATATTCACTCTCTCTTTCCCATCCCACTCCGGGGGAAGAGACACTTCTATGGGCTGTACATTCGTTGGGGACTGGCTTTGTGCTTGCGGCTTAAATTTCGAATCCTGACCGGAAGCGACCGAAATCTGATTTGTAAAATGATATATAGAGTAAGCATAATATCCGCCCACCAAAAGAACTGCCGCAGTCACAGAAATCCCCAACCATTTTAATATTTTTCGCATATTTTCGGGTAACCTCGCTTTTATTCAACATCTTTCAGCTTATAAAAGCATACCCTCCCTGCAAGTTATCTGTCAATTCGCGTCGTCTGTTCAACGTACACGATTGACCTGTGACTAATGGTAGTTTTCCTTGTCTGTCACGCTGTTATTCTTATGTTCTTGCGGCGCCAGATTAGCATGGTCAGGACTGTCCGCGTACCATGGATTAAGATGCACAAGCACCTCGTAAACCCTCGGCTCCTGCTTCATCACAGCCCCTTTGATTAGCCGGATAATATCATGTCCCTGCTGAATCGTCAGAGAGGCATCCACAGAAGCACGGATATCCACAATAATGTAATGACCGTGCTCGCGGGCACGGATGCGGTCAATTCGCTGAACCTCGGCTACACTTAGGGCTGCTTCGGCATAGCTTTCGATTTCCTCGGTTGCAATCGCCTTTTCCATCAGTACATCGATGGATTCACGGCCCATTTCCCATGCCAATCTCAGAACCAGCAGTGCGACTACAAACCCGGCAATCGGGTCACCGTAGGATAAAATATGAATGCTCCACTGCTCCCCGATCAAGCCCAAACCGATACCCAGTACAGCAGCAGCGGAGGCGTACACGTCCGCCAGATGATCTTTGGCCGTAGCAATGAGACCCTGGCTATTGGCTGCCTTTCCGATACGGATCGTATATATATATAGCCATTGCTTCCAGAGCAGGGAGATGATCGCCGCCACCAATGCCAGTATATGTTCCTTTGGCATAGGCTCAAACAACGCGATAATGGAATGGTAGCCGATAAATATGCCGGCTGCGAACAAAATGACCGCCACCACGCTGGCTCCAATAACCTCTGCCTTGCCGTGACCATATGGATGATCCTCATCCGGCGGCAGACTCGATATACGCATCGCCCCTAGCGCCGTTGCCGAGGCGATTACGTCCCCGGCGTTATGCACACCATCAGCAACCAGCACCTTGCTGTTGAACATGACTCCTGTAATGATCTTAATGCCGGTTAATAGGATGTTACTGATCAGGCTGATCCACGCTGACACCATAGCGCGTTTGCCCATATCCTGTTCCTGCATGATGTATAACCTCCGTATCTATCTTAAAAACAACTGTTATCGCCAAGTTAATCCGTTGTTTTTAAGGCAGCTATGCTGCTGCTTTACTTTGATTGCCCAAAATAGTAATGCCGCTTATTCCATCCTATGATGCTGCTGCATTGGCGGCATGGGTGGAGATGATAATAGCCCCGGAAGATGAGCCTCTCCGGGGCTATTATCATAACCATAGTTGAGCGTTCTATGAGAACGCTCTTGCTTTATCTGGACCGTCCGCGACGGCCTCCCTGTCCTTGAGCCCCGCGTGGGCCGCCTTTGGCCTGTCCACCGCGACCACCTTGGCCTCCGCGCGCGGAACCACCGCTGCTGCGGTCATACCCGCCGCGTTCGCTGCTTTGCCCTGCGGAGCGGCCTTGGCCTCCGCGAGCGGAGCCGCCGCTGCTGCGGTCATACCCGCCGCGTTCGCTGCTTTGCCCTGCGGAGCGGCCTTGGCCTCCGCGCGTGGAACCACCGCTGCTGCGGTCATACCCGCCGCGTTCGCTGCTTTGCCCTGCGGAGCGACCTTGGCCTCCGCGAGCGGAGCCGCCGCTGCTGCGGTCATACCCGCCGCGTTCGCTGCTGCTGGAGCGACGTTCGCCGCCTGCGGAGGCTGTGCGCCCTTCGCGCGGCTGTTCCCGCTCCGTACGGCCATGGCCTGCGCCGTCACGACGGTCCGCCTGTTCACGGCCGCTGCCCCGGCGTCCGCCGCCGGAACCGTTGCCGCCGAAGGAACGGCGGTCGTTTCTGCCTGAGCGGCGTGCTCCATCCTGCCGCTCAGTTGTACCAGCAGCAGGTCTACGCTGCCCGCCGCCCTCGCTGCTGGTGAATGTGACACCAGCAACCTTCTGGATGTTCCGAAGCTCTGGAACATCCCGTGGCGTGGCGAGCGTTACCGCCACACCCTTGCCTCCGGCACGGCCAGTACGCCCGATGCGGTGAATGTAGCTTTCGGCATCCTGCGGCATGTCATAGTTGAAGACATGCGTTACGCCTTCCACATCCAGGCCGCGTGCGGCTACATCGGTCGCTACAAGCAATTGAAGCTTCGCTTCACGGAACGCCTTCATCACTTGCTCGCGCTTGTTCTGGGACAAATCCCCGTGAAGCTCGCCGCTCACAAAGCCCATTTCCTGCAACTGCTCATTTAACGCAGCAGCGCGGCGCTTCGTACGGCAGAAAATAACAGCCAAATACGGACGATCCGCATTCAGCATATCCACTAATGCTTGCTGCTTGCCCCGATCCGTCGTCTGTACAACGACCTGACGGATTTGGCTCACCGGAACGGAAGAAGCAGACTTCACTTTTACATCCACAGGCTCGTTCATATATACACGAGCCAGTTTGCGGATACCTGCTGGCATTGTAGCGGAGAACAGCATCGTCTGTCTCCGGTACGGAACTTCCTGAAGAATCGTCTCTACATCGTTCAGAAAGCCCATGTGCAGCATTTGGTCGGCTTCATCCAGCACCAGCATTTTAACACCGCTCAGATCCAGCGTGCCGCGTCTCAGGTGATCCAGCAATCGTCCGGGTGTACCGATAATCAACTGTGCGCCACCCTTCAGCTTGCGAAGCTGACGCTCTACATCCTGTCCTCCGTAAACAGCCAGCAACGACAAGCTTGGCTCCGTAGCAGCCAACAAGTTCGCTTCCTGTGTAATCTGGAGCGCCAGCTCACGCGTTGGAGCAATCACGAGCGCCTGCGGATGGCGCTTGTCCAGATTCATTTTTTGCAAAATCGGCAGTAAAAACGCAAGCGTTTTACCTGTTCCCGTATGCGCCTCGGCAATAACATCCTGGCCTTCCATCAACAGCGGAATGGATTCCTGTTGCACAGGTGTTGGTACTGTAATTCCCTGCTCTTTCAAGGCGTCTACCCAATGCTGCTCAACGCGTAATGCTGCAAAATTCTTCAAGTGGTATTCACTTCCCTTATCTGTATTCAATATGTGTCACGTAAAATAGGTTCATGTGCCATATGACATCCATCGTTCCATAGTTCAGAATTCCCATTTTTGTATCGGTTCTCATTCAACCCTTTTCAGGAAGGGAGCTTATCCGTTATCGTTGATTCTGTTCATGTAACCCAAACATACGGCCGCAATGCGGCTCAGGCCGTTCCATATATGACTTTCCTAGTATACGCGAAGTTGAACGGGTTTCCAAACCATTTTAATGAACGGATGCAAAAGGTGAATTTAGTTGCCATGTCAGATATTATGAAATAAGAAATGCTCGAACAGGATACCCAGACATGAATTATGTTTTTCAGTCATGGACTTGTTTTTCTTTACCACAATCTTGAAAAATACATTATACTAAACATCAGGAGGTTGAAACTTATGCATATTCAGGTTCAAAACGTTGAAAAAAAAGAAAACGATTATCTCATTCATTACAAGGCCGGGGGCGCACTGCCGTTCGTTCCGCATGATATTGTTCTGATTCATGGCAAGCAGTATTTTATCGGCACGATTGTGGAGGTAGAGTCGGAACAGGCTCTTGTACGGATCAATCCCGAATACGAGAATCAGCTGTCAGGCTCCATCGGGCTTGAACTGGCTTTCTCACCGACAGTCTCCATTCAAGGAGCAGATAAAATTGTGGAAAAGCTCGGATATTTCCCTCCCTTTCATTATGACCAAATTACAGCAGCGGATATCACAAAGGACCAGATAACATTAACGATTGAACTATCACCCCCCACGGTACTGATACCCAAATCACCCGATCTGACTCCTTCCGCTGAACAGCCTTCAATTTCTATGTCTTCAACGGAAAATGTACCCCGTTACGCGGTGACCTTTACTTTTTTAGAGACAAAGGAACATGAGTTGACAGCTATGGAAACGGAAAATATCATTTTACAGCTTGATTTCCGTTATGAAGAAGCGGACATGGTCATTGATATTGATGCAATAACCGGTCTGTCAGGCAGTTTCCTGTGCAGAGGCATCCGTGCGGAGATTGCAGAGTTAAATGAATATACAGGGGGCTCGGGAGCAATTGCTGCAACATGAGGAATTCGGCGTGTCTGCCAAGCGGGAATTGTCAAGATAATCGACAACCAAAGGAGAATCAACCTACTCATGCGAGTCAAAATATTTATATTCATACTTATCATCGGGGTAATATGTGTTCCCGCCTATTTCATCATGAGCAGCTTCGGGTTATTTCAAAATGAAAAGGTACTTGTACAGTACAAGGTTGCCGTGGACCTGGAGGGTGAAAAGTATGATGCCTGGCCTGTCATCAGCAGCTTTACCGCTATAGACAAAAAAGGCGACGACCGTCAGCTCTACTATCAGGCGGAAGGCGCCGGCTTGGAATACTTGTTTCAGTTAGCCTATGGACAATATGAACTCAAGCCCTCCAACGAAAATCCTTTTCTGGACGGAAGAATTCACTACACCCTGGATCATCCCGATTACGTCCGGCAAGAGAAGAAATATAAGAACGCCAACGATTACAGTCAGTTACAGCATTATTATAACCAGCAGGAACAAGTCATCTATACTTATAACCCCGAAGCTAGGCTGGACAAGGTATATGTTCGCTCCATTATCACAACAGGTATGACTCACAGCTCTGGTGGATCAAGCAGTCTTGTGAAAGATAACTACATCAATATCAGTAGACTGTTCAAGGACAAGCTGGGAATTACCGTAAAAGTAGACGTGGACGAGGACAACAAAATCGTTACTCTATCCATGATATGAAAAATAACGATGAAAAAGGAAGGAGCTACTTATGACAGAAACACAACAACATCGATGGGGACCTGCTTATTTGGAGGGATGGGCTGTACCCGAGAACCCAGACGCATGGATCGAGCAGGAATGGACAGGAAAGCTCCGTTCACAGGCCGGACATACGAAATTTCATATTTTTTATTATGGAGAGTGGATGGACGAGCTGATCGCCGTGACTGAATTTGCACCTCAGCTCATGATTGCGGAGGATACGGTCACGGGCGAACAGATCGTGATATTTGACGGAACCCGACACGGTTACGATGCACTGCTATGCGAAGTATATACGGAGGAACAGCAGAACAACCGCACTCCCCTTTTACCCTATTTAGATGAAGACGGTGAGGATACGTTTGAAGTGAGCGTGACCGCTTATTACAATGTGGATTGGGATGATGAATTTTCAGACGATGTGGATGAGGATGGGCAGCTTGAGCTGATCAACGGCAAGCTATGCGATTTTGAAGAGGCGAAGCGAAACGGCTTTGATGCGATTAGTATTACGATTACAAGCGCCAAAGGTCTGAAAACAGAAATCATTCAGGAAGAGCTGGCATGACGAGGATGGAACAGAAACACTTCAAGGATGAATCTCTGAGCGTGAGCATACAAACCTTTAATAGTCTCGAAGCGTTAGTCCCAGACGTTAGCCAAAACGGGTATGAATGAATGGGTATATACTGTCAATAGAACCTATTATATCATCCCTGAGGAAAAGCAATGGGAGCTGGAGGATGCAGGTCTCACCGTCACCAATCACCGCGATGAAAGTATTCCTGCTTCCCTTTCCGATCACCATGCACAGACATGGATGGAGATAGCAACCGTGCACGATGTCATTGAAGTGCTACCGCAGCGGCAACGAGCCGGACATCCACCGCATCGCACAGGGACTTCAGTATTACCATGAATACGATGCTTTTATGGAATAAGAGACGCCAGCAGTGCTTTTACCACAGGATCAGCCTGTTTCAGACTGCTTTTCAGCTTCTTCTTGCCGCCCCAAATTCGGTAAACGAGCAGCTCTTTGTCGTAATCGTCCAGCTTCTCAAGCTCCTCGACCAGCACCTGTGCCTGCTCCACATTTTGGATTCCGGACGACTTCAACGGCTTGGCACTTTGGTTGCCTGCCAGAAGAATCTTCGTCCAAACTGGAATCGTGTCCGGTGTCAGTCCATGCGCTTCGGCAAAAGCAGCCGCGTAGCCGTCCTGTACCGACTGATGCTCCGTGTCCACCAGCTTCATATAGCGAATCACCCATGGAAAATAGTCCGTTCCTTTCAGGCCCAGTCCCATCACCGCATAGGTGCCCGGCATCGCCGATTTTTCTCCTGGCTCCACATCGTTGTACCACTTGAACTCTTCCATCACGATATCTGCATATTCAGCCAGTAGCGGGTAGAGAGCGGGATATTCCAGTGCATTGGCAAAAAAACGATGCAACGTGGATTTAGCCAGCTTGGGCACAGGCAGGATATTTTTCACCTTGCTCTTGAGCTTCAGGCGATATTCCTTGGTAAA
Source organism: Paenibacillus sp. NRS-1782 (assembly GCF_050467685.1). Lineage (NCBI taxonomy): Bacteria > Bacillati > Bacillota > Bacilli > Caryophanales > Paenibacillaceae > Paenibacillus > Paenibacillus sp. NRS-1782. Next base: position 4,770 of record NZ_JBITPH010000024.1, on the reverse strand, counting down.
GCCCTTCTGTAAAATATCGCATACATATACGAGCGCTTCCCTGTAGCTCTCTTCTTCCTCCGAACGAATATGAACCTCCAGCGTTTGCAAAATATCATTCGCTTTACAGGTGACACGCTCGCTTGTGTATAGCGCTGGAATGCTACCTGATCCGCTCTTGAGCCACTGGGCGGCCTGATCCGAGCCTAGCTGTGAAGCGATCTCCAAATATTTCTGCCGTGCATCGGCATCGGTCGAACCCACTCGCATGGCGGTGAGCAGGAACATCTCCATGGCTGGTGCAGGAATATCTGAAGGACGAATATCAGGCTTCAGCGTATAATCCAACCCGTAGCTTTTTTCACGATCCGCATACCTCGCCAAAAATTCATCTTCAGCCCAACGCTTCAAGTCACCGTTAAGCTGATGTCTCCATGCTTCCTCACGATTGCGGCTCACCTTCACTTTTGCATCCATTCGATCCAGAAGGTCACCTACCCGTTCGGCATCTATAGGGTACAAATGAGGATCGAGCAAGTGCCTCACAAAGAAAAAATCGTCCTTTTCCTTCGGCACAGCTTTACTGGAGGGGTTGAGCTTCTGTTCCACAAACTGTTGGATAGAGGCTAACAAATGCTGTCGTTTATCTTCGTTTAGAAGTGAAAATGTAAAATGGCTGGATTTCTTCTCCAAGACCACTTCCAGATGAAATTCCAGCCGATAACGAAAGAACATGGAGCTAAATTGTTCAGACTTAAACAGCGTCTCGATCCGTTCCCTGATCACAGGCATCCATTCGTCCTGCACCTGCTGGAGCGTAACACCCTCCGTAAAATTAGGAATCTTCGTATCCGGTTTACGACTGTCCCAATCAAATAGCTCATACATGTCTACCCGTAGTCCGTTCTTATTACACATGACGTTCAAGTATTCATGAATTCCTTCGTGAAGGGCACTTTTGGTCTGGAATTCGGCGATTCGTTTTTGCTCAGAAGCGTATACCTTATCAATTGCCTCGAAAATCGGATCTATGTATGCTTGTACCCCTGATACCATTATGATGTGTTCCTCCTTCATCCCCTACAAATTGTAGTTCTAACGTAATTAAGATAGACTAATTTATAACTATTTTATTTCCTGATTATAGCATATCTCTCATTTACTTTTGGACTCAATGAACAGAAAGCAACGGAGCTTCGTAATGAGGTTCTGTCATTCTTGCAGAAGCAGTATTGCCGGACTTTAAAGTAAAAGGAGGACGAATGAAAATGACGGCATATTTTGAGCAAACCCTTGATAGGCTGGGGGATATCGCAAAACGTCTGAGACAAAGCGGAATGCCTGACGTGGAATACAAGTGGACGGAGGGCATCTCCACAGGTGAGCTAACTGCGCTGGAGGAACGACTACAGAGACCTTTACCCGCCTCCCTGTCAGAATTGATACAACGATGTGGCAGCCTATACCTGTTATGGTCGCTCCCCCAACACTGTATTGTAAGTGATGTATCGGGACGTACAGGTGAACATAGCTCCATCTCTGATTACGAACTGAACATACTCGAAGATATCACGGGTGAGTTTGGCTGGAATCATGAGTATATTAGCTATTTCACATCTTATGGGGAAAATGCAGACTCACCAGCGACGACGGACGAACATCGGTATCTGATTTTCAACTACAACGGTGCGGGCGATCCGGTACTGCTCGATTTGGCGACATCATCTGCCGAGCCAGCGGTGTTCTGCTATGATCACGAGCAGGATCGTTTCACCTTGCTTGCGGACAATCTGGCCGCCTATATAGACACCATCCTCACACTACACGGCCTATGGATATGGAATTGGACGACAGTGATTGACGAGCATGGCATTCAGCTAAAAAGTCCCCCGCTACAAATGTGGGTACGCTGGCTGGATACGTTCTGCAATGTGAAGCTGGAGGATGCCCATTCACTTGAGGCTTTGATTAGACACACCACGATGCATGGTGTAGACAATCCTGCCATATTACAGGCTTTTCAGCCCTATGATCCGAAGGATATTTTTCTTGCCTGGGGGCAACGCATTCAGCATAACCCTACACAACTCGCTACATGGGCCGTTTTTATAGGAGAAACCGCTGGCGACGGGGCTGCCGACTGGGTCCGCTCCTTATGGCAGCCGGGCAACGTGCAAGCGTGGACTTCATCTTCGGTTCCAAATAGCGGCTCTATTGCTGTAGGTACATTTGTATCCACCCGTGCCTACCTGACCGCCCGCTGCCTGCCCGAGCATGAAGGATTAGCATACGTTTGCGATTACCTGCTACAGCATTCGACGGGGAATGGTAAATTAGAAGGGTACACCGCTAACGGGCAGTTACAGCATTTTCATTCACCACAGGTCATTGACTGGATGCGGGATAAGGTGAATCATCCGGTGGATGGCTGGGCAACGCTTTTCGCTCAATCCAGTCCTACAGCTGAGCAACTGCTGGAATGGCTATCTGATAGTGAGCTTTATCAGAAAATTGCAACCGAAGCACTGGATATCATGATCCACCGAAATCTTCTTCCCACTCTGGAAACAGACGCTTGGGCTAATATCTCAGACCTGCTTCATGCTTCTTTGCAGCTTGTTATGCTCAAAAAAGATAAACGCCGTATTGAAGCAGTGCTAGAGCAGCTTTCTGATTTGGGGCTTTGTTAACCTTTTTCAAGGGGTTAAGCCGCTGCGTCAGCGGCTTAACCCCTTGAAAAAGGTATCTATAGTAAATGAAATTAATTCGTCATTCGATTTTTCCGTAGGGAAATCAAAATTCAGGAGCAGAGAAGTCAAGCCGTGCAACATGCTCCACACGGATGTGGCGATCAGGCGATCATCCCCTTGAGTTATGCTGCCATCATCCATAGCGGCTTTTAGTCCGGATTCAAGCAGCTCAAAGCCTTTAAAGCGTCCACTGTCAATAAGGCTGATCAAGCTTACAGATTCGAGGTTGCTAAAAAACAGCCGTTCGGTAACCGAGCGCGGAGAGTCTAGCTACACAGGACAAGCCACCCAGACCTGCGCCGATGACGATAACATCATATTTGCTCATGATTCCATCCCCTTTGTTAACATTGTTATTTAAATTAACAGTGTTAAATTTGTGAGATTATAACCCACAACATTACGTTTGAGAAGCCCCGGTTTTTGGAGTTATCTATCGGGGCTAGCCATCAATACATTAGAGCTTTAGCTCTTATTACAGCTGCAAAAGTTGAGATAATACAAAAAAAATACAAAATTGTAGCGCTCTCACTTGTCAAATTCCAATGAAGATGCTATTCTGCAAGTGGGATTGTTACTGAAAAGGCAAAACCCGAGTACATTTGTGTACCCGGAGTTTGCCTTTTTTTGATTTTATAACAATGCAGCATTATACAGTCAACCATCCCAAGCATGTGTAAGCGCTTAAAAAAAATGACACCAAAGGAGATCAATTTCATGCAAAGAAGACGTTTCGCCCTTGTTCTACTATCTTTCGTGTTTCTGCTCACGATCGTTTTCCCGTCCTCCAGCTCTGCCGCAGCATCCGATGTACCCGCACCACAGGCTACCCTGCTTACTCAGGTACAGCCTTTGGGTGAAGTCGTTTCTGCCGTTGTACTGAAATACAGCACCAATATTGACGGGGCATCCTTGTCCACTTCCAGCTTTCAGGTTCAATCTGTACTCAATGATGTATACACAGACAGAACCGTGACTGGTGTATATACCAACGATTCTGGAATCATCACCAACCGCAGTACTCATGGCAAATATGTCGTGATCGAACTGGATACGCAGGATAAAAATGCAAGTACCCTTACTTACGATGCAACGAGTGGCGTCAACCGCATCAACACGTTGAATTATTACATTAGTCAAAAGAAAGACATTGCAACTCAAAAGAAAGCAGTCATTCCTGCCACTGCACAGACTGTAAAAGCAACCGATAAAGTTACACCTATCGTGGACGATTTCCAAAAAAACACCTTTGAAAATAAAGACGGCTTCAAGCTGAACTACTTTACGTTTGAGCCTAAAGTAGAGTCTGGCAAAACCTACCCGCTGGTTGTGTTCCTGCACGGAAACGGCGAGCGTGGTGACGGAAACGGAGTGAACCTGCTGGCAAATGCTGGTGCTGTTACTTGGGCTTCTCCTGAGCAGCAAGCCAAACACCCTTCCTTCGTAATCGCTCCACAAAGCCCGATTGACCTGGAACATAAATTCATTTGGGCGGATGAGCCGCGCAACAGCGCTGTAGCCGATCTGGTACGTGAAACGGCGTTAAAATATCCGATCGACACTAACCGAATCTATATCGTTGGTATTTCTCAAGGAGCTATGGGAACGTGGAGATTGTTGGAGAAAAATCTTGATTTGTTCGCCGCAGGTGTGCCGATTGCCGGTTTGACCAACTATGAAAAAGCCGTTAACATGTATGCACCTGTTGATCCTAAACACGTGGAAGTATTGAAAAACGTACCTATTTGGGCCTTCCATGCCGTAGACGACACCTCGGTAAGCCCTAAAAACTCGCAAGAAATGGTAGCTGCCATTCAAGCGGAAAATGGAAATCTCATTCATTTTACTGAATACGAAGCTGGAATTATCAAACCTGTAGGACACTTCTCATGGGTTCCCGCTTTGCAAAATCAGGATATGATTAAGTGGCTGTTTGCACAAAAGAAATAAAATTGTTTTCATATCTCTAAGAATAAAGCGCCAGATAGGTTCGATCCCCTTCTGGCGCTATTTTTCTATTTGACGGATTGTAATATGAAGT
>NZ_JBITPH010000023.1:0-62417 GCF_050467685.1 Paenibacillus sp. NRS-1782 | reverse complement strand
TACAGGGACCACAGGGGCCACGGGTACCGCTGGCGCCACCGGGCCTACCGGGGCCACGGGTACCGCGGGGGCTACAGGGACCACAGGGGCCACTGGCATCTCAGGCGCGACGGGGCCCACAGGGGCCTCTGGGGGTTTAGCCAGCGCACTAAGCCGTACCAATACGGGACCTAATACCATCCTGTTAGGAGGCGCTATCACCTTTGCTACAGCGGGTGCTTCTACGGGAACGTTTATTACCGTCGTCAACAACACTACTTTTGGCCTGACCCAGGCAGGTCTTTACAAAGTAAGTCTGGTGCTCAGCACAGCGACCCTGACCCTGCTGTCTACCATCACTCCCTCATTCACCGGAACAGCTACTCCCAGCCCGGGAAGCTACTCTTTCCCGGCAGTTCTAGCAGGTGGCGAAATCGTCGCATCTCTGCTGTTTCGGGTTACGGTACCCGGAAATTTACAATTTCTCGTATCCGGGTTGACCTTATCACTGGCAGGAGGGACCAGCTCAATGATCGTCATCGAATATATTTCCGCCTAGCTCTCTTTTTCAAGCCTGGGTGGTCAACAACTGATCCGATAACGAACGACGTATTCCCGCAGCCTCCAAGGTGGCCTGTGCTTCCACAGGCCGCCCCATTTTTGCCAAACAGATGGACATGTAGTACAATGCATAGCTGCTGCCGACTCCTTGCAAAGTCACATATTTCCATGAATTATCACCCATGCGAGTACATTTTTCGAACTCATAATAAGCCTCCAGCAACAATCCCTGATCCAACAGATACAACGCTTTATAAAAATACAAATCTACATAGTCTGGGTACAGTTGCAGCACCTTGTCAATTCCCGGCCATATGCCCTTCAGGCTGCCGTGACGAATTAAGGTATCGTACTTTAGCTTGTAGACAAGCGCGGGTGGCAGCTTTCCCTGTTCCAGAAAACCTGTAATCGCCAAATTGATCAGTTCATAAGCCCGCTCCCATTGCTGCAAACGGCTGTATTCACTCGCCAAATGGTAATCACACCAAGGGTCATATCCAGCCTGTGCCTTTTCCCGCTCCAGCAGCCGAATATTCCGCTTTGACTTTTCCTTCACCTCTACGACCTTCTCTGCATATCCATAATGGTGTACCGTCACGGGAAGCAGTGGAGCTTCTGGGGTGTCCTGTTTTCCCGACGGAGGTTGCAGCCTTTCATGAATATCACTTACAAACCGATACCCGATGTCATTTCGGAACAAACGAATTTGCGGACAACTGTATACGAAACCGTCCATCTCGTTCATCACCTTCAAAGCAGCCGTGTCTGCACGGATCGCCTTTACAAACTCTCGCAGCTGTCCACTCTCATCGTGATCCAGTTCCTCATCCGCATCCAGCCATAAAATCCACTCTCCGGTGGCACGTGCTATTCCCGCATTGCGTGCATTTGCAAAGCTGTCATCCCATTCGCGCGAATCAACGGAACACCCCATGGAACGACAAATGTCCATGGTTCCATCCGTGGACCCCGTATCCGTAATGATGATCTCATCCACAACAGCTCTGGCACTTTGCAAGCAAGCTTCCATCCGTTCCGCCTCATTTTTTACAATCATGCACAGTGAAATGAACGGCCGGCTCATGCCTTCCCCCCTTGCATCAGACTTTGATTTTCTAATCTATTAGAGCGCTGCTCAATTTATGATTATCACGCATACCCTCATACTCGTTCAACCGAAATTCCCACATAATGAGCAAGCCATCCTAATAAAATGGAGATTATACCAAGTTTTTTGGGAGGGACAAAGAGCATGGTAACCATCAGCTTATGTATAATTGTCAAAAATGAAGAAGAAGCGCTTCACACCTGCCTCAAATCAGTCCATGATCTGGTGGATGAAATCATTATCGTCGATACTGGCTCTACCGACCGCACCCAAGAGGTAGCCGCATCGTTCAATGCCCGGATATACGATTTTGAATGGTGCGATGATTTTTCCGCAGCCCGTAACTATGCATTTGATCAGGCAACACAGGACTATCAATTCTGGCTGGATGCCGACGACATCCTGGAAGAGCACGACCGACTGGCATTTCTCGACTGGAAAAAGCAAGCCACCCTCTCGTATGACAGCATTACGATGGATTACGTGCTGTCCGTAGATGAACAGGGGCAGCCGCTGCATAAACTCAAAAGAAACCGGATTGTGCGCCGAGATCGTCATTTCAGATGGATCGGCTTTGTGCACGAATTCCTGCATGTGACTGGAAGCACCTTTCACAGCAATATGGCAGTGACTCATAAAAAGACACGTGCTTACACCGACCGAAATTTGCACATATACCTCAAGCACCGGGAGCAGGGCACCGTATTTTCTGAACGAGATCACTACTATTTTGGCAATGAACTGTATGACAACGGACGGACGGTAGAAGCCATACAGCAGTACGAACACTATTTAAGTCTGAACCAGGGATGGATGGAGGACCGGATTGCTGCTTGCTTTAAGCTTGCGGATTGTTACGGCCGCCAAGGTCAAAAACAGGAGCAACGCATGGCTCTGCTTCGCACACTTAATCTTGATGCACCACGCGCCCAGTTCTGCTGTGCCTTTGGCAATTTGTTGATTGAAGCGGAACAATATGCTCAAGCCATTTACTGGTTCCGTCAGGCTACACTGATCGATCAACCACAAGATGCGATGGCCTTAACCAATTCGTCCTATTACACCTGGCTTCCGCACTTGCAATTATGTCTGTGTTATGACCGGATTGGTGACATTGATAAATCAAAGCTGCATCACCGTATGTCCCAGCTGCACCATCCTACTCATCCCAGCGTTTTATATAACGAGCAGTATTTCTCACAGCTACAACAGGGATGAGGAAGACGGGGACCGGGTACGGCATTCCATGCAGCTGACCATAGCCATGATGCAAATTCGGAGTGAAGGGAGAGATTGAACTTGTCTATGCCCGGTATTCCCGACATCAATCCCCTCATCTCTCTAACGAGAAAAGAAGTCATTCATATGATACTCGCATCTATTGCTATGGAGGAAATGGGTCTGTCCAGCATACTTCATGCAGAAGGTGAAAAAATACAACGGTTCGTAAACGACGAGGACGTTTGCCTGCAAGATATCCTGCAGTTGAATCGAAGTGTAGAACGAGTATTACGAGGGGTGGTGAATAACCAGATTCTACTCCAGCACAAGCTGGAGGACGTATTACTACTTGATGGAGAAAGCAGGTCTAACTGCTACTCTAATCCTGATCACAACGGTCGGTCTTGCCCGAAAAAGGGTGGTGATCACAATCCATGCCGCAAAAAAGACGATTGGGAATGCTACAGAGACTCTGATGAATGCGATGAAGAATAAAGGGTTTAGCAGCCATCCGCCAGATGAGCCTTACGCCCTCCAGCTTTTCCGAGCCGCAGCCCATCTCAACACAGGATTAGCCACATTAGCCAATTCCCAAAGCCGAATGGTCTCCTTTTTGTCGGACAAAACAAACGAAAACATCTCCTCTCCCGTGTGGTTGCAATTGAATCATTCTACCCTCCAGCAATTGGAGATATCGCTCCTGATCCAAATGGAAGTCGGAAATCATTGGAACACCCTTATATCCAGTTTGCATGATGACATCCGAATCCGACGGGAATACAGAAGTGTTCTGTCTGAAATTTCTATTTCCATAGATGCCCTGGAGACGGCTGCATCCCTCTTTTTCGAGCAGATCATTCGCTTGCAATTTCTCCTGTCCGTCGACCCTTCCACCCGTCTGTACAAAGATGAACATCAGGAGTCCCTAAGACTGTACCATCAGATTGAACGCTCCCTTCACCTTTTGGAGCATGGGCAGCACCTGATGCATTGGCTCAAAATGCAGATCAAATCCTCTCCTTCTTTGGAAAGCTCACAGTTTCCTTCGGAGGTTCAACAAGCAAGGAAAGCCAGCAGTCTGGGCTGGCTGCAATTATTAAAGTTCCAGTGGGATTCAGGCCATGCGGCCTCCACGTTACCACCGGGTCAAAAGAATCATTTACCCCAAGCGATTGAGCAATTGAAATCCGTTTACAACATGTACTCAGGCGATCCCACTGGCTTCAACACCAATGTACAGCAACAAATGTCTGGCACTCCAAAAAGACAGCGTACCTTCGGAAAAGTATGGCTGTCCCCTCTGCTTCCGCATTCCAAACATTTCCCGTGAATCACCACGTATGAGAAAAACCAAATTTATATTATAAGGAGGATTCACATGTCTTTTCCTAATATCCCCAATGTAACACCCACAATTAACCTAACACGGGATGACGCGATTAATCTGTTACTATCATCCATTGCCTTTGAGGAATTGGGACTTAGTCACATCATCAATGCCGAGGGTGAAAAAATTCAATATGTGCTCGGCACGATACCTGGGCTGACTGGTGGACCGGCTACCATTGCAGACGTTCTTGCCGTGGACCAAAGTGTCAAAAGCGTACTGGACACCACAGTGAAGAAAGAGCTGCTGCTGCAAGCAAAGCTCGAAAATGTGCTGGCCGCTCCCACATTGGCCGGACCCACCGGATCGACCGGTCCGACTGGGCCTGCGGGCGGTCCAATCGGACCGACAGGGGACACAGGCGCGACAGGAGCCGCAGGTGCTACCGGCGCAACAGGAACAGCAGGGATTGCGGGGGCCGCTGGAGCTACTGGGGCTACCGGAGCTACAGGAGTTGCGGGCTTAGCCGGAGCCACCGGATCAACGGGTTTGATCGGAGCCACAGGACCTGCGGGTTCAGCGGGTGCGGTCGGACCAGTAGGTCCTGCCGGAGGTACGGGAGCCACCGGGGTGACAGGGGCCACAGGGGCCGGAGTAACAGGGGCTACTGGTGTTTCTGGTACTACGGGCGTAACCGGAGCCACAGGTATCAACATCACCTCTACGAATGCTTTTGTAGCGAATACAACGGGCGGACTGATCGCTGTTTTGCTCGGCGGAACGAATGTGACTTTTCCAGGTCCACCTCAGACGCTAAGCGGAGGCATTACCATTAACGGAACGAATGATGTAGTGACCCTGACGAACGCCGGAACCTACTACATCGCTTATGAGTTGAACACAACAGTCGGTCTTCTTCTGAGCAGCCGTTTGCTTATTAATGGCGTGCAAGCTCCAGGCTCCGTCCTTTCGCCTGTGATCTCCCTTTCTTCTTACAACAATGACGTTATCGTTAACGTAGCCGCCGCAACGACCGTCAGCGTACAATTTTTCGGGGCCATAGGTGCCGCTACACTGATCGGAGGAGGCGCGACAGGGGCATCATTGACCATCATTCGACTTAATTAAGATGCGCCATCTTCTGCCAGTACATCATCTCTCGATGAGTTACTTATAACCATGCTTGCTCATCTGTATAAACGCTGCGAAAGGCGCTTCCAACTGGAGCGCCTTTCATTTTACCGATTCATTTTCTTAAAATCTGAAGCCATAAATGCTGAAGCACTATAATTACAGTAATACACACCATGAAACTGTTCTAACGGAAAATGTACTTAGGGTATCCATTTCCCATTTCCTCAAAATACTTTCTTCCGGTCTCGTTCCCCCTTCAAAATTTCCACAGACTCGTGGAAACGGAGTGAGTGGATTATTTCGCGTTCACGCAGAAACTTCAGACTATCCTGCAAATCCACATCATCTGTCAAATCAATCAGCCACTGATATGTAGCTCTCGCCTTTTCCTCCGCCGCAATATCCTCATACAAATCCGCGATTGGATCGCCCTTGGCTTGAAAATAGGTCGCTGAAAAAGGAACTCCGCCTGCGCTCTGGTAATACAGCGCATGATCATGTGCCGCATAATATTCCCCTAGCCCCGCTGCCTTCATTTGTTCTACACTCGCATCCTTGGTCAGCTTGTAAATCATTGTGGCGATCATTTCGAGATGTGCAAATTCTTCTGTACCTATATCATTAAGTACGCCGATCACCTTATCCGGAATCGTATACCGCTGATTCAGATACCGCAAAGCCGCCGCCAGCTCGCCATCCGCTCCGCCATACTGCTCCATGAGCAATTTGGCCATATGAGGATCACATTTGCTGACACGTACGGGATATTGCAGCTTTTTCTCATATACCCACATTCGTGTTCCTCCTTTATAAAAGGTTGTACCTACCTATACCTGCCACGGCCAAGGGGATTGGCTCCATTCCCAAGGATACTTGGAATAGGCACGGCCAAAATTTTGCAGAGGTCCGTACAGGATCTGGTACTCATTGGCAATCCCCGTCCTTTCCTGCGTCAGCTTATTGAACTGTTCGATAGCCTGTAAATCATCCGGGTGCGTATTGAGATACAAATTCAGTTCCACCAATACAAAATCCACCGTTTGCAGCTTCTCCAGCAGCGCATAAAACTGTGCATCACCCGGCTTGGTCTGGGGCGCATAGCCTTGGTATGAGTTTCTGTCGTTCTGATTGTAGTCCTCAGTAGAGTCTTGCTGTTGATACGAGTTGGCATAGGGGCTTTGATACGGATTCTGCTGCTGGTTCTCTACCTGGTTTCGATGCTGAGGCTGGTTTGGGGCCTGACCTTGATTTGGATCATCCATTTTACTCGCCTCCCCCCTGGTTTCTCCTAGACTCATAAGGGCTGTATAACAAGGGCCATAGCGTTCCCTTCCTCAGTGCCTCCTCCGGACTGAATTGAGGCAGACCTGGGGGCTGAAATTGTACAAACAGGTTCGGTGGAAGCACATAGGTTTTGCACAATACGGGCGGGCACGGATCGAACGGACCGACAAACGGGGCAAACTCACCTTGCTGTGGAAATTTCACGGGCCGGGACCTCCTTTAGTTGATCCATCTGCTTTACTATTCATCATATGCTGCATGGCCCAAGTCTCGAACACAAAATTACAGATAAAAAAAGAACCTTCAAAACCACGATAACGTGGAAATAAAGGCTCTTGCTTTTACACTCTATAATAGCTTTCATACCGGAACCGACCCTAACCATAGCTATGGATCAGGACTCATCGGCAGAAAGTTCATCTTCGATCACAGGGTCGGGCTTGCGGTGAATCCTCACTCTCGTAATACGAAGCCTTGTCGCTTCCTCCACCTCAAAGGTCAGGTTATAAAACACAATTTTTTTTCCCTTCACCGGGCTGCCCTCCAGTTCTTTAAACAGCCAGCCCCCGATGGAATCCACTTCGTCGTCTTCAATGTTCACCCCGGTCAGATCGTTAACATCCTCAATGAGCATACGACCATCCACCGAAATGAGATTATCCTTAATCTCCACGCTTGGACGTTCATCCTCAAATTCATCGTAAAGATCCCCGACGATTTCCTCCAATATTTCCTCCGCTGTCAGCAGCCCGGCTGTTCCACCGTACTCATCGACCACGAGAGTCATCTGGGAATGCTTTTTCTGCATAAGACGCAGTACGTGACTCACTTCCATAGATTCTGGCACATTCAAAATAGGACGCACCACCGAGGCCAGATCCAATTGCTCGCCCTGCTCTGCCAACAGAAAATCTGTAATATGAACAAAGCCGATAATCTGGTCCTTATCCTCAACCGCTACCGGGTAGCGAGAATGCTTGGTATCACTGATGATTTTCAGATTTTCCTTAAACGATACATTCGTATACAAGCAGTCCATATCCGTACGCGGAAGCATAATTTCACGGGCCAGCAAATCGGAAAAATCAAAAATATTGTCCATCAGCTTGATTTCGTCCTTATCAATAACACCGCTTTTGGCGCTCTGATTCATCAAGATACGGATCTCTTCCTCCGAATGCGCCGCTTCCGCTTCACTCGCAGGCTGGATGCCGAACGCCCGCAATAACAAATTCGCCGCGGCGTTCAGCACCCAGATGACAGGCAAAAAGGCCCTGTAAAAAAGCAGCAAAGGAGCGGATAAAAACAAGGCCACACCTTCGGTTTTCTGGATCGCCAAAGACTTTGGAGCCAGTTCACCCAATACAATATGCAAAAAGGTAATCACGCAAAATCCGACGACAACGGAAACCGTTGTAATCAGTGTACCGTCAGTAACACCGAGTTTGTGCATGAGTGGCTCGATCAGGTAGCCGGATATTGCTGGTTCACCAATCCAGCCCAAGCCCAATGAAGCCAGCGTAATGCCCAATTGGGTCGCGGACAGGTAAGCATCCAGTTTCTGGTTCACCTTTAGCGCATAGCCTGCCATGCGATGCCCCTCACTTTGGAGCTGCGTCAATCGGGATTGGCGCATTTTGACCAGCGAAAATTCCGCTGCCACAAATACACCGTTCAGAAAGACGAGCAGCAGTACCAAAAGAAGATTCACCGTTAGCAATCCCCAATGAAACTCGGTATGACCTTCCAATACGAACTCCCCATTTCTATAGTTTGCATTTTGCATCATTTGACTTGCAACGCTCCATGGTATAATTGAAAGTCGCTAATTGGATGTATGCCAAATGCTCATAGTTGTAATGCTTTTCTGGATTTAAAATCGACTCCCTTGTAATACATATCCGCTACGAGCAGATTCGGTCCGCAGCAGGCAGCGGCATCACAATGACAGTTCACGGTCTGATTCAACGGATGTTCATTCAACCATTCACCGAAAATATCTTCCAGACCGCGCTCCTGAATATTTCCAAAAGCCGGAATGTCTGCGAAATCCGTCACATACACGCTGCCCGTGAACATATTCACATTTACGCGGTTTCTTCCGTCTGGATCATTACGCACCGTAATATTCGGTTCCTGGCGCAATCGGCGAAGCAGCTTGCGGTCTTCCTCTCGATCTGAACAAGCAAAGAACGGCAGCGTGCCAAATAGCATCCACATATCCTGATTGCGCACATCCAGCAGCTTATGAATGGAGTTGCGCATATCGTCGAGAGAAAGGACAGGCAAGGCAGAGGCAAAATTCGATGCATACATCGGATGAACCTCATGCCGTCGGCATCCCATTTCGTTAATTAACTGATGAATACCGTTCAGCTTCGTGTGTGTGCGGTAATTAATCATGGATTCGGCAGAAATGAACATCCCCATTTCGCTCAACCTGCGGGCGTTTTCCACCATTTTCTCATAAAGGCGAACAGCCCCCACGCGTGGGGTCGGACGTCCGGTATTTGCAAAGCCCACTTCGTAAAAATCGTCGGCATTCAAATAATTAAACGATATATGCATGACATCCAGATAAGGAAGCATCTTCTCATATCTGCGGATATCCAATGTCAGGTTGGAGTTGATTTGCGAGCGAATGCCACGCTTTTTGGCATATTTCAGCAGCGGAACGATTACTTCGTCCACCGTTTTATCGAGCAAAGCGGGTTCTCCGCCTGTCATACTGATCGTCTCCAGATGCTCGACTTCATCCAGTCGTTTCAGCATCAGATCTAATGGAAGAAAGGGAGCCTCCTTCATAACAAGCATGTCGCCCACAGCGCAGTGCTCACAGCGCATATTGCACAGATGCGTCACGGTCATTTCCACACTTGTCAGCAAATGACGGCCATGTGTGCGCAGCGAGACAATCGGGTCCCACGGATCATACGCTGGTGATATTTGTGGAAGGGTGTTGTTTTGTAGAACTGTCATTATTTTTCACCTTATTTCTGTTATTAACCTCAAAAGACGTATGAATATCATATCATGATGTGTAAAGTAGCTGCATCTTTTCTGCCACTTCATGTGCTAATCCACGTGCATTGCTCCAAAAGGGGAAGCTGTAGCACCCCGTGTGTTGGTAATCATCACCGAAAGAGATACGGACAGATCCACATCGTAAGGCGCTTTCAGTTCCTGTCCGTCCCGATCCCTCACAATGCGAATAACGGGCCTTTGTGGGATTTTGGAGTGTATACGCACCACAACCCCTTCTTCCCCCGTATTGAGCATCACGGAGAGCCCCAGCGGGTATATAGCTACACAATCGCGGAATGCCTCCAGCATCCGTTGCTCATACAACGTGCCCGCACCGGCATACAGCACCTCCATTGCTTCATAGGGCAACAATGGCTGCTTGTATATTCGACTTGCTGTCATCGCATCGTATGAGTCTGCCAGCCCGATCCATTTGGCATATTCGTGGATTTGGTCCTTCCTCCAGCCGTTCGGATATCCGCTGCCGTCGATACGTTCATGATGCTGTAATGCACAGTGAGCCGACAGCAGGGGAATTCCCGGTTCGTCTTTAAGCAGCTTATAGCCGATCACCGTGTGCGTTTTCATGTGCTCGTATTCCTCGTCCGTCAATTTGCCCGGCTTATAGAGCACTTGAGGTGAAATTTTCATTTTACCAATATCGTGCAATAGTGAACCTATGCCCAGTTCCATAAGCTGGTTGTTATTGTATCCGTTGGATATTCCTAGTACAAGTGAATATAGACATACGTTCAATGAATGATGATACAGATCCTGATCTGCCGCCCCGATATCCATCAGCATAATGACGGCATCCTGACGGCCTCCGATATCGTCCAGAATGGACTCCATCACCTTATAAAATGACTTGCCAAAGTATTGGTGCTTATGATCTACGGAGTAGGATGACTGACCCTGAAACTGCTTCTTGATCTCCTGTAGCGCCATCTTCCTCGTCTGATCATGGATCATTTCGGGAATTACGATATCTTCTGTCACCGCATCCTCAATGTATACATATCCAATTCCGACTTGGCCTAGACGTTCAATCAATCGCGAAGTCAGCTCAACACCCTCCGAGAGCAGCACCATTCCATTTTCATTGTATATTTTTTTGCCCAGCTTCATGCCGGCTCTTAATAATGTAACAGGTACCAGTCGCAACTTAATCCTCTCCCGATTGTTGTGATACCTGAAGCCACCTAGCTGCAAAACACTCTTCCATCGCGCCCGGACGCTTCAACTCCATTTCAATCAAATCCCGCAAAAATTCTGGAAGCATAAATCGGAGTTCCGCTCCGTTCGCAAGCACTTCATAACCTGCTCTGAAAGTGAACATATCCAACGTGCCTACCGTATATTGCTCATCTTCTTCCAATGAACGACCCGCTACACGTATATCCGTCACTTTATCATAAGGAGCGCGAGTCATGTCATATTGAATCTCCAGACCTTCCACACACATCGTACCAAGCACTTTACCTCTAAAGCCAAATCCCGTTATTTTCTTGTCCGCAAATTCCGGTAGCAAGGACTGCTCCAGCGCCAGCCGGATGTCTCTTCCCCACAGCTTCATGATACAGGCATTAATTGGCGAAGGGCATAAGGAATGTAGCATTCCTTTGCTGATATCACCTTGAGGTAAAGGACCCAGCAGTTGGCCCGCATTCACAAGAGAAATCGCGGTTCCCGTAAAATGTGACACCGATTGTGCCAGTAAATTTCCGAGAGGAGACTCCCGATCATATGCAATCTCCAGCTTCCGATTCGCCACTGCCACCGTACTCTCCATGGCACGCTCTGCCTGTCTTCGATGCGATACAATGGAGGATGCCACCTTTTCGTCCAGCAGTGTGTGGTCTACAGGAACTACGCGGCCTGACGTAACCCGAAACGGTTCATGGCTACTGTTGCGGCTTAGTGCCACTTCACCCAGCAGCGTTCCATACTTGCCAGCCCCACATAGAGCTGTGCTCCCGATCCACAGCGGCTCCTCCAGCACATGATGGGTATGACCTCCAAGAATCACATCAATCTCTGAAAACCGCGATGCCAGTTTCTTATCCGAAGGTAAACCCAAATGCGACATCACAACCAGAACATCGACCTGCTTTCTCAGGGACTGAATTTGTTCTCCCAATACCTCAAACGGATCGAGTGCATCCCATCCCAGCAATTGATAGAACTCGCCAAAAGGAGCCGTCACGCCGAGCAAACCGACCTTGATCCCTGCTTTGTCCAAAATCAGAGATTCCTTCAGCCACGAAGGTCTTGCCCCCGTGGCACTCTCCATCATATTGCCGCATACGACCGGACAGTGAATTCCAGCATAGGCTTGTTCAAGAATATCCGGGGTAAACGTCAGTCCTTCGTTGTTACCGATCGTAATCGCATCATATCCTGTTAGATTGATCACATCCACATTTGCCCTACCCAGCGTTCCTTCCGTTTCGGGGGCCATCCGGTCCATGTGGTCTCCCATATCCAGCGCAAGCAGCGCATCTCCTGATGTGGCTCTTCGTTCATTAATCATCGCGGCTATCGAAGGCATACTGCCAAAATGACTATGTATATCATTGGTATGCAAAATGGTTAACGTTTGCTGGGTCGTCATCTCCATAACCGCCCTCCTCTATAGTTTATATATCGACTCTGTTGCTTCTAATGTTTAAGCATACCATGTTATTTCCCATTATGGTACATGTCGGTGGGGGCGCTACAACTGACAATTTAGCTACTGTGTTGACTCAAGAAACAGTCACGGGGAGAAGCAAAGTCACAATGCCCTCGTATGCCTCTGAGAAGAGACGGGTTCCTGGGACCTATTTTACAGCTAGGAATAATAGTGAATTAGTCGTTGTCATCCCATATTATTCTTGATATATTAGGTTTGCTTCGTATTTTCGACAAATTTACGACAATAAGGAGGTTAAGCGCATGAGAGTTCACGTTACCGATGCCAAGCCAGGAGATCTTCTCAGATCCGATACATACAATGAACACGGTGTACCCGTCATGATTCGGGGTACCCAGCTTCAGCACGACGATATCTCCAAGCTCATCATGCATGGTGTCGATTATATCGACATTGATGCCGGTTCAGCGAGCATTCCGGTTGACTTTGCCCCCGATGTTCCCGCTTCTCCCGAATCCCTTAAACGTGCCGTTCCCCTCATGGAGCAGACTATTCATGGCTTTGAAAGCATGTTTCTCAAAGCTGCCTCAACCGGCAAATTGGATGAATCTCGAGTCGATGAGTTGCTCAGCCCCCTCGTTTCAGAGCTGACTCATCAAAAAGATGTCGTATCTCTGCTGCTGCTCATGGAACGGGGAGATCACTATACGTACAATCATTCTCTCCAAGTGGGTGTACTGTCATATTACATTGCCACATGGCTTGGATATACAGAAGAAGAAGCCTATACCGCTGGTAAAGCCGGATATTTACACGATATAGGCAAGTCCATGATACCGGATGAGATTTTGAATAAACCTGGTAAGCTGACGCCTGAAGAATTTAAGGAAATGAAAAAACATTCCCTCTACGGCTATGATATCATTCGCAACTCAACAAGTGATGAGATTTCGGCAATCGTCGCCCTGCAGCATCACGAAAGAGAAGATGGAAGCGGATACCCGAATGGACTGTTCAAGAAGGATATTCATCCTTTCGCCAGTATTACGGCAATTGCAGACGTATATAGCGCTATGATCTCCAACCGTGTGTACCAGACGAAGCAGGAGCTGCTCACCGTACTGCGCGAGCTGCACAGCATGAGCTTCGGACATCTGGACCCGGAAGCCACCCAAGTCTTCATCCAGCATATGCTTCCGAACTTTATAAACAAGCAGGTCCTTCTGACTTCGGGTCAGACAGGAACGATTATTTTGAACAATCCTGCCGATTATTTCAGACCTTTAGTGAAAATTAATGAAAATGAGTATATAGACTTGTCCAGAGAGCGACATGTATCCGTTGACGAAATTTATCTGGAATCCTGATCTGCGAACTCGTTCTGCTCATACACAGACTACGCGAATAAAAAAGAGACTGTCCTTGATCCGCAGGTTTCCCTACGAAGGACAGTCTCTTTTTTATGTTACGGACCAAACGCCTGATAGACACCATCGCATCATG
The DNA here is from genome assembly GCF_050467685.1 of Paenibacillus sp. NRS-1782. Taxonomy (NCBI): domain Bacteria; kingdom Bacillati; phylum Bacillota; class Bacilli; order Caryophanales; family Paenibacillaceae; genus Paenibacillus; species Paenibacillus sp. NRS-1782. The sequence goes on along the minus strand of NZ_JBITPH010000023.1, from coordinate 48,641 downwards.
GTTCAGCCCCAACATAACCCTCGTAAAGCGAGAATTATCCTATGGAACCTTCCATTTCAAACTTGATCAAACGGTTCATCTCGACCGCGTACTCCATCGGCAGTTCTTTGGTGAACGGCTCGATAAAGCCCATAACGATCATTTGTGTCGCTTCTGCTTCGGTCAGGCCACGACTCATCAGATAGAACAACTGATCCTCCGATACCTTGGAAACCGTTGCTTCGTGCTCCAGCGTAATATCGTCGTTCATGATTTCATTATAAGGAATTGTATCCGAGGTGGACTGATTATCCAAAATTAACGTATCACACTTGATATTCGATTTTGCCCCTTGGGCCTGACGACCGAATGAAGCCAGTCCGCGATACGTTACTTTACCGCCATGCTTACTGATGGACTTGGATACAATCGTCGATGTCGTATCTGGTGCCAAGTGGATCATTTTTGCCCCTGCATCCTGATGCTGGCCTTTGCCTGCAACTGCAATGGACAAGACCATACCTTTAGCTCCACGGCCTTTCAGTACAACCGCCGGATATTTCATCGTCAGCTTGGAACCGATGTTACCATCGACCCATTCCATCGTTGCATTTTCTTCTGCAACCGCACGTTTGGTCACCAGGTTGTAGATGTTTGGCGCCCAGTTTTGGATCGTTGTGTAACGAACACGCGCGTTTTTCTTACAAATGATTTCCACCACGGCGCTATGCAGCGAGTTCGTGCTATAAATCGGAGCTGTACAGCCTTCAACATAATGCACGAAGCTGTCTTCGTCGGCAATAATGAGCGTACGCTCGAATTGTCCCATATTTTCCGAGTTAATACGGAAGTAAGCCTGCAATGGAACTTCACATTTTACACCCTTCGGTACATAGATAAAGCTTCCGCCTGACCATACCGCACTGTTCAGTGCTGCAAACTTGTTGTCCGTTGGAGGCACAACTGTCGCAAAATACTCTCTCAGAATTTCAGGATGCTCACGCAGCGCCGTATCGGTGTCCATGAAAATAACGCCCTGATCTTCCAGTTCCTTTTGCATACTATGGTAAACAACCTCGGATTCATACTGTGCGGATACACCAGCCAAAAACTTTTGCTCCGCTTCAGGAATTCCCAGCTTATCAAAGGTTTCCTTAATTTCCGTAGGAACCTCTTCCCACGTTTTCCCTTGTTTCTCGGAAGGTCTTACATAATACTGGATATCGTTGAAATCCAGCTCATTCATGTCCCCGCCCCAGTTTGGCATAGGCATTTTTTCAAACTGCTTTAATGCTTTCAGACGGAATTCCAGCATCCATTCTGGCTCATCCTTAATTTTGGAGATTTCCTTTACGATTTCCGGAGTGAGACCCTTACCTGTTTGGAAAATGGATTTGTGCTCGTCACGAAAGCCATATTTATACTCTTCCATTTCCGGTGCTTTCTTGGCCATGTTTCTCAAACCTCCTCTATTCTAGTAAATTTATTATTCTTCATCTATTCCTTTGCGCAGCGCGTTCCAGGCCAAAGTCGCACATTTGATACGGGCCGGGAACTTATTGACACCTGACAAAGCTTCCAGCTCTTCATAATCGTCGAATTCGGCGGCTTCACCCTTCATCAGAGAAGAGAAGCGATTCGCCATATCCAGCGCCTGATCAATTGTTTTTCCCTTAACCGCCTCTGTCATCATCGAAGCCGAGGACATACTGATTGAACAGCCTTCCCCTGTAAAACGGGCATCCTCGACGACGCCGTCCTTCGTCTTGAGCTGAAGAGAAATTCGGTCGCCACATGTAGGATTGTTCAAATCCACCGTGACCGCGTCATCCTCAAAACGTCCGCGATTCCGCGGATTTTTATAATGATCCATAATTACACGTCGGTACAAGTCATCAAGTTGCATCGCCAAAATACTCCTTCGTTTGGATTAAGGCGCTGATCAAAACATCGACTTCCTCTTCCGTGTTATAGAGATAAAAGCTGGCTCGTGCCGTTGCACTGGCTTTCAACCAACGCATCAATGGCTGGCAGCAATGGTGGCCTGCACGTACAGCTACCCCTTTACTATCCAGCACGGTCGCTACATCATGCGGATGTACATCATCCAGATTGAATGTTACGAGTCCCACATGACGTTCAGCAGGACCGTAAATCGTCAAGCCATCCACTTCACGGAGACGTTTGAGAGCATAGTTGGCCAGACGGCTTTCATGCTGTGCAATCGCGTCCAGTCCGATGCTTTCGAGAAAATCAATGGCAGCTCCCAAACCGACAGCTCCGGCAATGATCGGGGTTCCGCCTTCGAATTTCCAAGGCAGCTCCTTCCATGTGGATTCATACAATCCCACATCGTCGATCATTTCCCCGCCGAACTCAATCGGCTCCATGTTTTCCAGCAGCGCCTTTTTGCCGTACAATGCTCCGATCCCTGTAGGACCACACATTTTGTGACCCGAAAAGGCATAGAAATCAGCATCTATGTCTTGTACATCTACTTTCATATGTGGCGTGCTTTGCGCACCATCTACGACGATGATCGCACCTTTGCGATGGGCAATAGCGGCAATCTCTTTGACCGGGTTCACAACACCGAGCACATTGGAGACATGCGTGATCGCTACAATTTTAGTGTTTTCAGTGATGGTATTCTCCACGTCAGCAAGATCAACGCTACCGTCCTCTTGAAGCGGGATATATTTTAAAGTTGCGCCTGTGGCTTTGGCTACCTGTTGCCACGGAATCAGATTGCTGTGATGCTCCATCGGTGTGATGACAATCTCATCACCTTCCTGACAGTTGGCTCTGCCATAGGAAGAAGCAACTAGATTCAGCGCCGTTGTCGTCCCTCTTGTGAAAATAATTTCCTGACTGCGCTTCGCATTCAGAAAGCGGGCTACCTTCTCCCGCGCACCTTCATAAGCATCCGTAGCACGACTACCCAAGGTATGCACTCCACGATGAACGTTCGAATTATCATATTCGTAGTAATGCTTGATCGCCTCGATGACCGCCAGCGGTTTTTGCGAAGTGGCCGCATTATCCAAATAAACCAGCGGATGACCGTTAATCTCCTGATGTAAAATCGGGAATTGTTCACGGATCAATGCAGTATTCATTGGCCTAACTTCCTTTCAACAAGGCTTTGCAGCTGCTGTTGAAGTCCTTCGAGCGGAATTTCAGAAACGACAGGTGCCAGGAAGCCATAAATAATCAAGCGTTCAGCTTCTGCACGGCTAATCCCGCGGGACATCAAGTAATACACTTGTTCACGATTCACCTGACCGACCGAAGCTGCGTGACCTGCGGTCACATCATCCTCATCAATCAGCAGGATTGGGTTAGCGTCACCACGCGCTTTCGGACTAAGCATGAGAACACGTTCTGTTTGCTGGCCGTCTGCTTTGGTAGCACCTTTTTCAATTTTCGTAATACCGTTAATAATGGAAGATGCATTTTCACGCATAACTGCGCGTGTAATCATCTGACTGGCTGAATTTTTGCCAAAATGCTGTGCTTGTGTCGTATAGTTCAGCTTTTGCGAGCCAGAGCCTACAGCAATAATCTTGGCATCCGAGTTGGAGCCATTGCCTTTCAGCACGGACATCGTGTTGCTCGCTGTATTGCCATAGTTCATTTCTCCGACAATCCATTCAATAGCTGCGTCATTACCCAACGTAGCACGGCGGATCGAAATATCCGTAACTTGCTCTCCAAGCTGATGCACCGATGCATAACGCACCTTGGCTCCTGCATTCGCTACCACCTCTACTGCGCCATTATGAATGACAGGTGCTGCCAAATCCGCAGATACATAGTTGTCTACGTACGTTACGGAGCTATGGCTTTCAGCAATGAGCAGTACGTGAGGGGCAAAGGTTGCTGTCGCATCATCTGTCAGGAAAACAGCCTGAAGCGGAACATTTAACTCCACATTCTTCGGCACGTAAGCAAATACTCCACCGTTCCAAAGTGCTGCATGCAGCGCGGACAATGAATTTTCATCCGTCTTAATAACCGTATTCAGATGAGCTTTAACTAGATCACCATGCTCCTTAACCGCCGTTTGCAGATCCGTGAAAATAACGCCTTGCGCTGCCAATTCCTCGCTCAGCTTCACATATACCGCGCCGGAGTTGCGCTGGATAATCAGGCCACCCTCCTGCTGCTCTTTGACCAGATCGGCAATCGCTGCGGGAACCTGCCCCACCGATGCAATCGCCTCGCTGTTTTTATGTTGACCGTAATCGTTGAGATTCCAACGTTCGATTTTGGTTTTTTCAAATACCGGAAGCTCCAGTTTGCCTGCAAGCTCAAGTGCTTTTTGTCTGTCTGCGGTCAGCCATGACGGCTCGCCGTTACGTTCGGACAGAACGCGCAGTTGCTCGGAATCTACCGGAAGGATTGTTTGTGTACTCATTAGTTTTCCTCCTCGCTTCCGGCTTACGCCTCTTGTCCTACAGTTTCATCAACGATACCCAGCTCTTCCTTGATCCAGTCGTAACCGTCCGCTTCCAGACGCTCAGCCAGCTCAGGTCCACCGGATTTAACGATGCGTCCTTGCATCATGACATGTACGAAATCTGGCTTAACGTAATTCAACAGACGCTGGTAGTGAGTAATGATGAGAAAACCGCGCTCTTCGGAACGCATAGCATTGACACCGCTAGCTACGATTCTCAAAGCGTCAATATCCAGACCGGAGTCGATTTCGTCCAGAATGACGATTTTCGGATCAATCATCATCATTTGCAAAATTTCATTCCGTTTTTTCTCTCCACCGGAGAAACCCTCATTCAGGTAACGGTGAGCAAACTCAGGATTCATTTCGAGCTCCTTCATTTTGCTTTCCATTTGGCGGATAAATTTAATCAGGGAAATTTCCTGTCCTTCTTCACGGCGTGCGTTAATTGCACTACGCAAAAAGTCGGAGTTGGTTACCCCTGCAATTTCACTCGGATACTGCATAGCCAGGAACAATCCCGCACGTGCACGCTCATCCACTTCCATGTCCAGAACGTCTTCTCCGTCCAAAGTGACTTGGCCATCTGTGACTTCATATTTGGGATGCCCCATCAAAGCAGAAGCCAAAGTACTTTTACCCGTTCCGTTAGGACCCATGATGGCATGGATTTCTCCGCCCTTCATTTCGAGGTTAATGCCTTTCAGAATTTCCTTGCCTTCAATGGTCGCTTTGAGACCTTCAATCTTAAAGTTTGTAGCCATATTCGGAATACCCTCCAAAATTTGTAGTGTGGTGTCGAAATCAGAAAGTATATCTAAACAGGGGAGCCCCCTGATTTCAAGCAAACGGAATATTTAAAAATTTATTTATAATCATTCTAAACTGATTCTCAATGATTCTCAAGCTATTTTATAATAAATATCTTTAAGGGTGCAACCAACAGACACACGTTAAGCAACTTTCTTCATAAAATATTCATACTAACTCAGCTCACAAATGGCAAAATAGCATGCGGACCTGCCTAAATGATGCAGTGTTCAAAAGCCAGCGTGATGAACCATGAAGAAGAAAGATGAAACCTTACCGTGATTGTCTGCTTCCTCATTATATTATAGCGTAGAATTTTACAAAATCATGATCTATAAAAAAGCATTAAATGCTGTAAATTGTCTTTTTCATCCATAAAAACGCTACCGACAATATGACGTCAGTAGCGTTTTTACATGTAGCGCTTATTTCAGAACAAAGCCTCCAGCATTATTTTTCCGGTTAACCCAGATAAGAGCGAAGCATCCACATATGCTTCTCCAGATCCGCTTTATAACCAATCAGCAAATCTGCGGTAGGCTGGTCAGATGCGCTTTCAGCCAGCTCGATTCCTTCCTGAAATTCCTCGCAGACAGTGGCAAAGTCCTCAATCAGCGTTTGCACCATTTTCGGCGCATCCTCATTGCCACTTGCCTCATGAATGGAGGACAGCTCCAGATATTCTTTTAACGTTGCGGAAGGAGAGCCTTTCAGTGCCAACAGGCGTTCGGCGATCTCGTCCATTTTTAGCGTAATTTCATTATATAGCTCTTCAAATTTAACATGGAGTGTGAAAAAGTTGGAGCCTTTCACATACCAGTGATAGTTATGAATCTTTACATATAACACATTCAGGTTAGCGACCTGGCGGTTTAACAGCTCTTCCACCGATTTCGTTTGCGTATTTTTCGAGTTGCTTGTTGTTTTAGCCATACTAAATCCCTTCCTTTTTCATCAAATTGATCATTCAGGAACGTTTAAGCATTCATCCACCGTACTTCTGACGGGAAGACGCCAGCGGGCACGGTATTTCGCCTGCCGGACGTCTGTTTATGATTTACCCTTCTCATAGGAGAACGAAACAAAATCTAACGTTCCTCCCCCCCTATTCTGCCTCCCCACAAAAAAAATGTACAAAACTCAAACGATTTTCGTTATACTTGGCTCTATCCAAGCGAAATGGTTGGTTTAATATTGTAGTATTTCTCATCATAGATGTATGCACAATTTATGGAGGTGACTTCGTTGTCCCAATATCATGCTTTAACGACAGAAGAAGCAATAGAATTTGTGAAGAACATCCCCGGATTTTTTAGTCAGGATGCTCGTCTGGAATGCCGCGAAATCGGTGATGGCAACCTGAATCTGGTTTTTCATATTACGGATTCTGAATCTGACAAGAGTATCATTGCCAAACAGGCGCTTCCCTATGTGAAAATCGTAGGTGAATCCTGGCCGCTGTCACTGGATCGTGCCCGTATTGAGCGCGAGGCGCTTCAGAAGGAGCACCACATTTGCCCTGAGCTGGTTCCTGCGGTGCTCGGCTATGACGATGAGCTCGCCTTGACTGTGATGGAGGATCTAAGCTCGTACACAATCATGCGCAAAGGATTAATCGAAGGAAACACATATCCGCATTTTGCTGACCATATTGGAGAGTTTCTGGCACGTACGCTCTTTTTCACCTCGGATCTGGGCATGAATCAGCAGGACAAAAAAGAACTGGTCAAGCGCTTTATCAACCCGGATCTTTGTAAAATCACCGAGGATCTTATTTTGGACGAGCCTTATCGGTTTTCAGACAATAACAACTACGGTTCCTATATCGAAGACGAGGCAGAGGCGCTTCGTACAGATCAGGCCATTCATCTGGAAGTAGCTTTGCTGCGAGAGAAGTTTCTGACACGGACAGAAGCGCTGCTGCACGGCGATCTTCATACAGGCAGTATTTTTGTAACAGCGGAGTCCACTAAAGTCATTGATCCCGAGTTTGCCTACTACGGACCGATGGGCTTTGATATCGGAGCGGTGATTGCCAATCTGCTGTTGAACTATGTAGCACAACCTGGATGGACTTCTGGCGAGACAGCTGTACAGGAACGCCGTGACTGGCTTTTAGAGACTGCCATTCAGGTATGGGAGCAGTTTGAGAGCGGGTTCCGCAAACTGTGGGACCAGCATGTTACTGACCACATGGCCCGCACGCCGGGATATCAGGACTTGTACCTCCAGAAAGTACTGCAAGATACGATTGGCTTTGCAGGCTGCAAGGTCATCCGCCGGATCATCAGCTTGTCGCATGTGGCCGATATAGATACAATTGCCGATCCTGCGATCAAGGAAGCAGCGGAAAGACTGGCGTTATCTATAGGAAAAGCCTTGGTTCTCCGCAATCGTGAGGTGCATTCGATCCGTGAAATGGGAGACATTATTCAGACAGCAACGGCTGCCCAAACTAAAGGAGCTTCATGGACATGAGTGAAAATAAAGAATCTACGACTAAAGCTTCCAATGAACCAATCATGCCTGGTCAGGCTCTCTCGTCGCTGGTGTGGAAAGGTGACCACTTGTCCATGCTGGACCAGCGCCTGCTGCCCGAATCCATCGTGATGCTGGATTTGTTCACAGCCGAGGAAGTGTGGGATGGCATCCATACCATGAAGGTACGCGGTGCGCCAGCCATCGGAATGGCTGCGGCCTACGGCGTCGTGCTGGGTGCTTCCGCTTATGGCGGAACCGATGCTGCTGGATGGCTGGAGCATGTACACAGCGTTTGCGGGCATTTGGCTACATCACGACCGACCGCGGTGAACCTGTTCTGGGCGCTGGACCGCATGAAGAAGCGGGCCAAAGAACTTACCGCCGAAGCGACCGAAGGACGGGTCGAGGATTGGAATGCCGGATTGGAGCGTGAAGCTATATCCATTCAGGCAGAGGATGAGGAGGTATGCCGCCTGATCGGCGTCCATGCTTTACCTCTATTCGAAGACGGTATGGGCGTGCTCACTCACTGCAATGCAGGCGGACTGGCGACAGCGAAATACGGGACGGCACTCGCCCCTATGTACCTTGCACACGAAAATGGCATACGTCTGAAAGTGTTTGCCGACGAAACACGTCCCGTGCTCCAAGGCGCTCGCCTGACCGCGTTTGAGCTTCAGCAGGCTGGCATTGATGTAACCCTGCTGTGTGACAACATGGCGGGTATGGTCATGGCCAAAGGCTGGGTCCAGGCCGTCATCGTCGGCACGGACAGAGTGGCGGCTAATGGCGATGTCGCCAACAAAATCGGCACCTACAGCTTAGCTGTGCTGGCCAAGGCACATGGTATTCCTTTTTATGTAGCTTCACCGCTATCTACAATTGATTTGCACACAGCAACAGGCGCAGACATTCCCATCGAGGAGCGTCCTGCGGAGGAAGTCACCGAAAGCTTCGGCAAAAGGACAGCCCCACAAGGCATCAAGGTCTATAATCCGGCTTTTGACATTACGCCTCATGAATACATTACCGCCATCATTACCGAAAAAGGGATCGTCCAAGCTCCCTTTAGCGACAGCCTGCCCGCTTTATTTGCGAATTAATTCGTCTGCCAGACCATGCAGCTCGTATGAAAGCGAAATCGTTTTACTCGATAAAATGTAACTTTTCTATCTGAAAAAACCGGAGCGAAGCAGCCCCGGTTTTTTCGCGTTTTTTTACCTTCGTGCAGCAAAAGCTCCACTTAGACCAGCTTCAAAAGTGCCTCATACCCCGGCATACCCGGCTTAATCCCAAGCTGCTCCGCTTCCGTCGTCACCGACTCCATGGGCGCTTCCAACAATTCACGCAGCGTTTTTACACCCACAGCTCGTGCGGCAAGAATTTTCCGATCTCCCAGCCGTTCATTCAGCAATCCGACATCCAGTGCGCCGCACATGATGTAACCACGGGAGTTGGAGATAGTCAACAGCGTTGTTTTAGGCAGTTTGACCTCGACTCCGATAAATGTATGCTCACCCACTTGTACGGGTTCCATGTGTATCATTGTTCTCACTACACCTCCTCTTTGTTCATTCGGGATATTTTATGCAGTATTTGCGGGTGAGTGTGGACACCTGTGGATGCATATTGAATAAGAGCATTCGAAATTTGACGATGGCGCAATATAAAGGATATTATATATTGATTAAATCCTGAATTGAGGTGATCACGAGCATGAAGTATTCTAAAGCGACAAACTATGCCCTTCACACCATGCTTTTTCTGGTAGCATCAACCCCTAATCATAAGCCTGTTGGTGTACAACAGTTGGCGGATCGACAAGGGGTATCGCCTACTTACTTGTCCAAAATACTGACCAAGCTGGTCAAGGCGGGAATGATTGAATCTACTTCGGGTGCCAATGGCGGTTATAGATTGAAGCGGAACTGGGAGGATATTTCGTTCCTGGATGTTATTCATGCCATTGAAGGCACAACTTCTTTGTTCGACTGTTGTATGAACCATGAAGCAGAATGCTTAATTCAAAAAGTAATGGTTACAGCGGAGACCAAAATGGATGAGCATCTTAGATATCAAAAGTTATCCGAACTTGCCAAAGAAATAAAAATGGTTCTCTGAGCCATATTTATTTTGAGATAATTATAGATATAACAAACCTTTTATATATTTTATGTGAACGGTATGAAGAAACGGCTTGGAGCGTACGCAGAGTACAGAAACGAATAGCGAAACATGAATCTAATTATAAATTCAGAGGAGTATTCAAATATAAAAATTTTCATCTTGCATTGGAAAAAGCACCTTCGGCTTCCTATTTCTACTCTGAAAATGGGGAAGAAACCTTTAGAGAAATTACCAAATTCGTAAGCAAAGATCTGGGATAAGGAGAGACAATTGTGAGATGGCCCATTGACGAAGCCGTTGCAGAATTTGGAGGTGGCGCTCGCTACTAACAGCCAGGTTCGCGCTGTCCATGCAACGGAATCTGCTTGGCTGGAATCCGATGGGGGAATCGATTCATTCTTGGATTGACCACAACGTGAAATAGCTAACGATTAAATAAAGAAGAATCATAAACCGTATATAATAGATGCCAGTGGCTGATTTAGGGCCACTCTTTTTTGTTTCAAAAAACATGTTTTTTGGGGGTTGAATCTGTCACTTTCGATTCATCGCTCACCGCATCTGAAGATAGAATTTCCCCATTGATATCGTTATTGGCAGCCTGAATTTGTTCATTTTTTTTAGCTTTAAACTGTCGGAATCACGCCCGCTGTCTCCTTCACTTTTAAAGCTGTCTTGCATAGAATCATCGCTTACTTGTGGAGTATCAGAGACTGGTTTTTCTTCCGGGTTTGCTGTACTTATAATTTCATTCGCTTCAAGTATACTCCCATTGCTTGATGAAGTTATATGATAATTGCTATAAGAACTGGAGCCCTGTGCGATACATGAGATGATGATTTATCATCAAATATATTAAGAGTCAGCTAATGAACGATTTGTATTAGAATGAGCATCAAAATGATGCCTTGAACAGATTGGATTCGGAATATAGGTGATTTTGTCCACACAACATGGAACAGGATTTCATATGGTAATAGAAACGAATGAGAGGTTGTGATTTCATGGCATTAACAACTGGCATCATCACGAATACGGGAACTACCCCTGCATCAAACCTTGTAATCAACATTAGTAATGATAATCTTAGTTTTTCATCTAACGTTGTTTATCACATCTACGTATGGAATAGCTTGGTGAGTAAATCACTGGTTTATTCCAATTCCCTGACGATCAATGCGAATACTAATCAAATTCTTAGTTTTAACATCGCAGGTAATACTTCTTACGAGGTTCAATTTCTTGTTACAGGCACTGTTCCAACAGATACTGTCATCAATGTATTCGGAACGGATTCATCCGGAAACGTAATTCCTCATCAAAAAGTGCTGCAAGAAGAACTCACTCAAATTGCCCAACTTAACCCATAAATTAAAGTAACCGCAGTTTCATTAATATAAAAGGGGATAGTAACTATGGCAAACATACAAATCTCGCCAAGTACTAGTGCTCAGTTTGAGCCAACCATCGCGGTAAACTGGCTTAATCCCTCCGTTATGGTGGCAGTGGCTGTAGATCTCAGTGCAGGACCGCCGAATATTGGCTTATACAAGTCAATCGATGCAGGCGCAACATGGAGCACGACGTTACTCCCTTTACCGACCGGGTTTGCTGGCATAGAGGCGCCTCATATTGATTATTTTTTCCCCGATTCGTTCGTTGTGGCAGCTCACGCCTTCGATTCGGACGGTCTCAGCGGGACAATCGTGTCTTATATCTCTAACGACAATGCATCTTCGTTCGGACCGCCAGTCATTGTGAACCAAGGATTTGGACAGTTTGTCAATGACGATCAGGTGGTTGTTATCGCCGATAAGGCAGGGTCCAGCCCGTTTTTTGGAAACATTTATACGGGTTATACTCACGATTACAACACGCAATTTATACCAGGAAATACAATATTCTTCAATCGTTCCCAAGATGGGGGAAACACTTACTCTAGCCCGAACCTCCTATCTTCAATTACCGAGTTTGAAGAATTCCCGGGAATTGCAATCACATTAAATGGAATTCTTATCGTGGGTTGGATTACCCAACCTCCAGGTAGTTCCGAATTCAACACGCGTACATCACTAGACGGAGGAACAACATTCGAAACTGAAACCATGGTTGCCCCGGTCGTTGTTCCACCTTCGCCACTACCGGGATACCAATTCAGGTGCTTAACGTATCCCTCCATGTCAGCAGACATTTCAAACGCACCAGCTACGCAAGGAAATGTCTATGCAGTGTGGCAAGACTTTCGGCAAGGGTATTCCGATATTTTTCTGGCAATTTCCACAAACTTTGGCGTAGATTGGGGCACGTCGATGCCCATTACAAACAGTCCGGTGGGATCCCAGAACTTTTTCCCGGCTATCACCGTTTCCCCAACGGATGGAGCGGTGTTTGTTTCCTATTATACCAATCGATTAAATCCGCCTGATATTGATGTTTTTCTTGCTACATCGAGGGATGGCGGAGTAACATTTACAAACACTCGTATTACGACAACTTCGTTTAGTGTCGCAGGCCTTCCTCTAATTGGAGACTACATTGGAAATGCCATTGTTCCTCAAACAGGCCGCCTCGTAACCGTTTGGACGGACACTCGGACAGGAACTGAAAACATTTGGTTTGGCGATAACCAATAAACGATGACGAGAACCGATGCTGCAGTTGTCCCAGATTGATCAGCTAGTGACGCTCAGTGCCCAACGGCAACCATTGCTGCGCCAACCTTTATTCACATTTTCATCCATTTACATGCGGTGGTATCAGCTACTCTGGTACTACCCCTACATGAGTAAGTCTAATCAGATTGATCTCAATTCGTACAAGCCATTTTGAAGCGAAAGACTGGCAGAACCTGCACCTTTAATCACGATCTTGGTATTGAACCCACACGGCATCCTATCGTCTGGGAACCAAGGCCGCTGCTTGTCTATGACAATCAATAATCCTTCCGCGTCCCCTAGAGGAGTAAATTGCTGCCCGGCCTCACCCCATGAATCAATTTGGAACATTGCTGTGATTGTTTTGCAACATTCCGGAACATTATCGACTGGAAGGCCAATCTCACTTATACGAAGTAGATGCTTTGGCCCGAAAGCTTCATCTACTGCGTTGTCGAGCGAATGGTGAGCAATGAACTCGATGAGGTTATGATCAGGATCATAGAAGTAAAGTGCTGTTGCATTCCAGCTTTCGAAAAGAAACTCATCCTCTCCGGTTCTTGAAATCAATGAGATGCCCCGGTCGATTACCCATTGTTTTGCCTCTATGAACTTATTGGTTGGAATCGCAAACGCAACGTGATAAAACTCATTCTCCATGAGGGAATTTTCCTGAAGAGCAAGAACCGATTCGCCAGCTCCAAATGATAACCGTGAAGCGGTTTCCTCCATAACCTCCAGACCCAAGAGAGAGCCGTAAAAAGCTTTCATGGCATCAAATCTGTGTGTATTTAAGAGCACTTCTGTTATTTTCATCGCGTTCGTCATCCTCCTTAAAATAAATGATTTTTGCTCAAGATAACTTGATTACATAAGCCGTAGATTGATATCCAGTGTCCTTCATGACCCCTGTTGGAATCAGCAGCTTTTTACCGGAAGGGCTCCAGCGTAGCTGGTCACTTATGCTATTATCGCCCAAGACCGGAGTTTGCTCCCCTGTTTCTGCTTCTGTAATGAAAAAACGGTATTTATCTCCATCCTCAGAAACCGCATAGGCCAGCTTGCTGCCATCCGGCGACCAGCTTGTACCGAACAGTTGCATACCCGTAGCCAATGTGGACAGCTCTTTCCCTTTGGTATCGCAGAGAACCAATGCGTTTTCCCCGGATTTGGTGTGTTTAACAACCGCCAGCGTGCTGCCATCCGGGGAAGGAAGGACCGCCCAGATGTCTTTTTTAAGGATTTCGGATTGCTTGGTTTCGATATCATAGGCGATCCATTCCCCCATGGCGACATAGTAGATCGTATTTCCCGACGGAGCCACGCTAGAAACACTTCTCTGTCCAGTCTTGACTGCGACCTCACTTTTTCCGTTCACATCAGCCCTGATAATGTCCCCTTCCATATTGGGAAAAATAACGTGACCTGTATCCTCCCATGCGCCTTCCCCGGCCATAAACTCTGCATCGACCATTTTCACGGAAACGCCGGTTTCAAGATTCATGATGTAGCCTATTCCTGTGGATTCATACAATTGCTGATAAAGCATATGCTTCCTGTCAGGGGACAGCTTTGCAAATCCGTAGCTCTTCTCCTCCTCCAGCAGCGGCGTCTCCCCACTGGAAGCAAGATCATATTGATAGAGGTTATGTGGATAACGTTTTTCTCCCTCAGTTATCACGGGGGAAAGCTTCCTGTTCTCTTTATCAACCGCAAGCGTGCCTTCACTCACCCAATCCATCCCGCGCACACCCTCGATCTTAGCAATGCCCTCCAGCTTCAACTTGGTGTATACGGATTCAGTGGTGTTATCCATCACGGTAATCTTTTTGCCGGACTTCTCTACGAATTGTCGCGCCTCCGTGTTCCCAGTAGTACAAGCAGTCATGGACATAAGAGTCGCCGTGGCGAGCAGCATGAGTCCTGTCTTGCCCAGCTTGCTGTGGATATTTGTGTTCATTGCATGATTCCCCCTACTCGCTGTGGAAGCCTAATCTTGAGTCCTGTGTAACCTTAGCCTGCTCTAAGCATACCGAAGGAGTATTTCCAAACCACGGCTGCTTGTTTCCAAGTTGTAAACTTTTTGAGTAGCTTTGATGCAGAGTACAGACCTATTAAGTAGCTGGAAAAGACAGCTCGAAGACCGAACCTTCACCTTCTGTCTCCAGCAGCGTAATGCTTCCATTCTGCTTCTCAACCAGATTGCACACCAGTGACAGTCCCAGTCCCGTGCCGCCCGATTGTCTGGATCGGTCGCGGTTGACCGTGTAGAAGGGCTCGAAAATCCTCTCTCTGGCTTCCTCAGGAATGCCTATGCCGGAATCACGGATCGTGATCCTTACCCGGTTGTCCCTAAGCTCGCTGTGAACATGAATCGTTCCTTGAGGAACATTGTATTTAATCGCATTATCCAGCAAATTAATAAAAATATGCATAAAGCTCTCTTTATCAATCCAGATGTGGGCTGGCTCCGCATCGCAGGAAATAGTGATACCGAAGCGCTCTGCCTTGCCACTCATACGTGCACAAACATCCCGCAGCCCCTCTGCAACCTCCAACAGCTCGGTCTGTGACTCAAAATCATATGTTTCCAGCGCCGATACCTGTAGCACCTTCTCCACCATTTCATATAGCCGCTGAGTTTCCTTGGCGATGCTGGCCTTGGCTTCCAGCAGCAGCTTGGGATCATCGTCGTACATATTCAGCAAATCCACGTAAGCTTTAATGGAGGTCAGCGGTGTCTTGAATTCATGGCTAATGTTGCCGATATATTGCTTCTGTTGCTGCTCCAGCGCCTGGAGCTTGTGGATAGCCAGTTGCAGCTTCCGTTGCTCCTCATCCTTGGCAGCAATACTCTGCTCAATCTCCTTGCTCATAAAGTAGATGCCCTCGGCCAACTCGCCCAATTCATCCTTTCGCCTAAGTGGAGGAGCCTGAATATATTCGGCGCGGCGGATATCCTCTGCCGCCTTTTTCAACCGTCCAATAGCTGTGGCTGCCCGGTTAAAATACAAATATCCGATGATGAAGCTTAGCAAAAGCACCGCGATCCCTGTAGTCAGGAACAAATTCTGGAGGGTTCGCAGAAAACTCTGCGAGCTTTTGAGTGAATATTGCAACTGAACTACCCCCATTTGTTCCTCCGGCCCTTGGAGCGGCGCCAGATACAGGAGTGTGTCCCCCACAGCCTCATATGCTATTTTATTGTGCAACGCATAGGCCAGGGCAGCATTCACTTCACTTTGCTGGTCTACCACTGGAGGGTCTTGAATAGAGGTGCCTACCTGGAGTCCCTGCGCATCATAAAGCGTGACGCCCAGTCCGGTAAATCCGGCCAGTTCCGTAGCCAGTCCCCGGCCCCGCTGCCTCATAAATATCTGCGGCTCCATCCGCGTTCCTGTATAGTAAGTCTGCTTCACCCGTAGATTAACCGTTTTGGCGTGCTGGGCCAGATAAACCTCGGTTTGAGTCAGCTGATTCTTTTCCACCCCTTGAAGAACAAAATAGCTTAGCACGCCTAGAGCAAGAATAAGCAGTACAGCCAGAAACAAGCTGAATTTCAACTTGATGCTAATTCTCATGGATAATCACCGCCCGGCATTTACATTCAACGCTGAAAATTGAAATAGCACTTCCTTTTCATCCAAAGCCTTACTTTTCGCTACTTCCAAATAGAGCTTGGGCTGGTCTCGAAATGCTCTCGCACCTCCAATAGAGTATGCCTTCTTGAGATAATCATGCGCCTCTAACGTTTTGCCTTGAAGAAGGAGCGATTCAGCCATCAAAATATAAGGATTGGCATCCACAATTCGATAACCAGTGATTTCCAAATCAACAATCTCTTCATTTAAAAGCTCTGCGGATCGCTGAGTTTGACCGTTATAGTTGAGAATTTGAACGTATTGATGCAAGGTCAAGCTTGTAATTCCCCATTTATGCTTAGGTTCAGGTATCAGGTCCCAAGCCTTTTGTGCTTTTTCCTCAGCCATTTTACTGTCTAATGGGAGTATACCAGCGGCTTCCTCTCCAAGCTCCCAAATAGCCTCCTCCAACTGCAAAGCCAAGTCATGATACATCCGAATATTCATTGGCTTACCTCCAATAGATCATTTCAATCTCAACATAAATCAATACCCCATCCGTTTTCATCTACTTCTTTTGGTTATGGTTCAATGCAACGACAATTGTGATGACTAATCCGATCAGCGTCACCAGCAATGTACCAAACATTATCATTAATGTCAGCGCCTCTTTGACCTCCACAGGCATCACCTCCTTGGCAGGAGACTAGCCGACCGCCCATCTAAGCCAATAGAATGGTTAAAAACATGATAGCACACGATATTAGTAGCCTGCTCTGGCTTCATCTTCTGCCTTTTCAATAGCTTCAGCTAAAGTCATTCCAGGCTGCATTTGCTTGTACTGAATGGCTTTACTATATGTACCCCCTGCCTCGCTCCACTCCCAATATGTATGAACATCCACAGACTCCAGAAAGTAGACCGATAACGCCTCTACAGGGTTTACAGCATATAAATCCATGAATTTCTGGTTTGAAAGCTGATCGCGCTTAAGAAATTCATTTTTCATATTGTATAATAGATTCAATACATCTTCGTCATTCACATTCACGATGCGATTCACAAATGCATTGCGTCTTTCCACGTTATTCAATATGATTTGGATAGCGTTGCGTATATGCCAAGCCTCCGGGCCAATACTGAGCATATGAATTAAATCGTGAGTAGTCAGGTCAGGGTAAAATGGGGCTGGTTGAATTATTCGTGTCCACACTCCATCGTTCCCATTCTCAAACACTTGAATTGCATCAGTAACATTCACCCCAATGGTCTGCCATTGGCGGTTGAGGGCATCTGTAATGTGATAGTAGTGCAGCCCGGCTTCTTCGTTTTCTTCTGTTTGCTCCCAAACCTGTTCCATACGAACAATGGTTTTAATGGCTTGTTTGTTGGCTTTAGTATTTGGCATCATGGTATCATCCCCAATTCTATTTTTGGAAAAAATGGCAATAGCAAAGCCAAGGGTATGTTGTACATCCCTTTGATAAAATGATAATATGTTACGAACTAATTGCACTTTCATGATGCAACTTTATATAAACACAATATATCACATGCACTTTCATAGTGCAATATTTTATTCTAAGTCATCTGGAGGCCTCTATGGATCAACAAAGCTACATTTTACATTGCAAGTTGGATGAGATTTTAAAACAGCACGATAACATGTCTGTTTTAAAATTATCTGAGGAAATTGGACATCGCAGAACTACAATTATGGAGCTGGTGCACAATAGCAATATGGAAAAAAAGAAAATATCAGCTACCTTAATCACTAAATTGTGTGTTTATTTCGATATCACTCCTAATGATTTATTTGAAATTCGCAAACTTAATGAATAACATTTAGTGTCATACAGTTTGGACGGAACCTCTGGAGGTTTTTTAATGGATAATAAGGATTGGGTCTTATATTGTAAACTGGGAGAAATAATTGAAAAGCACAATGTGTCTGTATTGAAGCTATCTGAGGATATTAACCATAGAAGAACAACGATTATGGATTTAATGCATAATAAGGATATGGAGAATAAGCGTATTCCTGCCTCTCTTATCACTAAATTGTGTGTCTATTTCAATATTACTCCTAACGATTTATTTGAAATTCGTAAGCTCTAAATAAAACGGGGACCCGTAAAATATAGACTCTGAAAAGAGTTATTTTTACGGGTCCCACGTTTAATACATTACTAATAATCGGACAAGATTACTGCCGCAAAGGCGCCACTTCCTTGAACACATTTCTAACTGCTACTATACAGTTTTATGAATATTACAATAATTTCAAAATCCTTTTAATACCGAAACTATCATAGTAAATCACAGTCTTTTAGTATTTTCTCAATAGACTCCCAAACAGAGAGGCAAGGATTACTCATATAATATTGATAACCTTTATATTCATTCATAGTAAATCCATTCTCCTTGTTTCTCTGCATAATCCCCTTGGATCGTGCAATTGCTGCTCTTACCTCAACTAATGATATTTTACTAAGCACTCTTCTAAAATTAACTTTCTGTTTATATTGATCTAGTTCTGAAGAATTCTCCCCAAATGCCTTATTTATTGGTTTAAGATATTGCCGCCTATGTGTAAGAATTGTATTAAAATCTATTTTGTGCAAAACCATCCATAACTCAAAGGTAAAATTACTGTATCCTAAATTATATTTAATCTGCTTCCCTAATTTCGAAGTATCTTTAAGTAAATTTAATGTTGCGATAAATTGTTTAGTATGCACAGCATCATTGCTCTCACAATCAAAAAAATGTGTAATCTCAGTTTTTTGAGTTATGGGAATCGACTTTGCTCGTTTTAAAGGATTCTTTTCAATCTTGCTGTCTAAAGAAACCTTAAACCTAGCTGAAGGCTCGCTATTTATTATTTTTTGGAGCCACTCTAAATACCAATCTTCTGTTTCGCCCTCCACAGAAAAATAATACTTTCGAGTATTTTTCATTTTAGACATCTGTCATACCTCTTCATTGTTATTTAACAGATTTTCAAATATAGTTGAAAAATCAACATCTTTAATTGCACCATATCGGCTAACGAAATAATTTTTCATGTAGTCTTCATGTCTCCGCACAGCATTTACTCCAGAAGTACCAAAGTCAGATAAAGAATAGTGGGTACTAAAGTGTGTAACTTCATCACGCTCAACAAACTTGATTTCATCACGTCTGAATAGATTGGAATTTAGGAATATAGGGTTATGGGTATTAAATATAAGCTGTGCATTTTTCGTATTAATATCATCGTTATGGAAAACATTAATGATACTCATTAAGGCCATAGGGTGAAGTGAAGCATCGAATTCATCAACAATTAAGGTTCCCCCACTAATCAGTGCCCTTTCAATTAGAGGGAATATATTTAAAAATCGAATCGTACCATATGACTCGAATACCTCTGATAATACTGCTCTTTCTCCGTCTAAAATAGAAATGCGCGTAGGCTTAGAATCCTCTTCATTCACTATAAGTCCAAGTCTATTTGAACTAACACCAAACATTCGAGCAGCTTCATTGAAACTTTTCTGAATGTAGACTGTCTTCTCTTTGGGATTTGGAAGAACGCTAATGGTTTGAACAGCATCTGCTCTATAAATGACAGTAAGTTTGTTTTCAAGCCAGCTACTTATAATGTTGACAAGTTTTGAACTGAACATCACCTTAAAGCCATTCATCAAAAATAATTCTTCATCATTTAAGTTATTCTTAGCCAAATTAGCAACACCAGCTTCACTATCCCTAAATCCATTGACCCAATAATTCTCAATTATTTTCAAGTTCCCCAAGTTTAATGTATCATTCCGTGAAAAAATCATCGTATCATCGATGAATAAAGATTCAGAAAGAATTTTCCGTTTATAATCCTTTTCTAGAAATTTACCAAAATCAAGTAATAGCTTATATTCTAGTAGAAGTCCACTTTCAATAAATTTAATAGAAAAAAAGGTCGGTTCCCTTTCCTTGTTTTCTGCATTAGGAATTAACTCTAATTTATTAAGAGCAACATTGGGCTCGTTTCTCCCGTCACTGTTACGAATGTCTCCTCGTAAAACAACTGATTTAAAAACTTCCATTGCCCCAATAAGATTCGTTTTCCCAGATGCATTTGGGCCATAAACCACTGCACTACATAATCCTTTATACACCTTTGAGCCTATTTGTTCACTTAAGACACTATAATCAAGTCCTTTTTGCTTGGGTGCCGGTAGCATGGAAAAAACAAGTTCACTCTTAAACGATTTGTAGTTTTTTGTTTTAAACTCAAGTAACATACGAATACCTCCCATTTTGCAATAATCCTACAAAATATAAAACCAATATATGCTTTATACTTCACAATAGTCAAATATTCTATGCAATTTCACAATATATTTCAAAATAATTAATGCATACTAATTGGGAGTTAATCAACACATATTTTAACTCATGTTTACTTCCTCTGCATTCGATTTGAACATTTTTACTTTTATGATGATTGTTAAAAAAGCCAGAAGCGTAAACATCATTCCGCTCCAGATAAGCTGGTGTATTCCCAAGTGTGAAATAAACAAGCTGTTTCCAAATTCGGGAGCTTCTTTCGTCTCCGTCGTTAACCATGCTTGGCTGCGACCACTAGGGCAACCGAAAAAAAGACAGGATTAAAAATAGCAGGGAAAATGCGGAAAATGAGCATCAAATTGAATTCGGTTGTAAAAGCATAAACCAAATTTGAAATCACAAAACTGAGTACAACGGTTAAGAGAATGACTTTGCGATTTATACCGGAAACGAGTAAGGTCAGGAATGGACCTGAAATAGCAACGACTAAAGAAAATACACTTACAAGCCAGCCAGCCTGTGAAGTCGATATATTAAAATTTTGAGTGACCTGGGGTAAAACACCTATAATCCCCATTTCCGTTGTAATAATGCCGAATACGCCTAAATGTTCGGTAAAAATATAGTTTTAGACTGATCCATTAAAAGAAGCAGCGGCAGACCAAGACTTGATAAATAAAGTCTTAGACTGCCGCTGTTGTCATTCAACTAACGTCCCCCGATAGCTTAACATCGGTATCAGTCGTGGTGAGTTCACAAACTAATTCTTCAAATGAATCAATTTTTTTGATGGGTAACTTCCAAACGAAATATAGATGCATATTATAGGTTGTCAACAAAATTCAAATAATTTTCAGTGCTTTTTTCCACAGTTTCTTCAGATCGATCATATTCCTCACCATAAAATGCAAAGAACGAACGATAATCTGCATCGCAATATAGGAATGTCATTTTAAATGGAACCAGTATTTGTTCAAGCGTATATTGATATCTTCCGTTTTCGTGATAATCCAGCTTTTCGATTCCTGCAGATACACCTAAAGCAACTTTACGATTCTTGAATTTATCTCCTCCATTTGAACCAAAAGCCCATCCATAAGTTAAAACATCATCAAACCATTTTTTTAGGAGAGGCGGACAATTAAACCAATATATAGGGAACTGCAAAACAAGATTACCATGAGATTCAACCAATTTTTGTTCCTTTTCCACGTCAATGTTTCCATCAGGGTAAACTTTAGACAACTCGTGAACAGTATACTTTTCTGGATATTTTTTCAGTTCTTCTACCCACCGCTTATTAATGACGGATGTTTCCATGCTGGGATGCGCTACAATAACAAGAGTTTTCAAAGATTTGTCCTCCTTAAGTATTATTTATATCTTGATAATAAAATGAACGCTCGTTAGCTTAACGCAGTACCGGCAGTCTAACACTTTATTTTCTCAGTCTACATCTTTATTTTCCGAGTCTAATACTTAATTTACTTTGAACACTAAAGCCAAAATAATAATAAGCAAAGAGTTATCCTGTTTCATAATTAAAAGTAAGCTCCAATCATATTTATATATACAGATTTATAGATGTATTTTACGAAAAAAACCTCCTTTCTGTTATAGTTCCTTTTGGATGTACTCGGCAAATTCCTGTATTGTCTTTTCGTTCCGACGATAGTACGTCCACTTCCCAATTCGCTCAGACTCCAACAAACCAGCTTTTTGCATCGTTAATAAATAACTTGAGATAACAGACTGTGCAAGTTCTGCTTTAGCCTGAATATCCCCCACACATACACCAATTCGAAGATTAAGCCCTTGCTTTAAATAAGCCTGTTCATCAAAAAATTCCTCTGGATTTTTTAACCACAGCATAATTAGTCGGCGTGTCTCATTAGACAAAGCTTTATAAATCAATGACGGTTCCATACAGTACATTATATCTACTTTATTAGATTTGTAAATATAAAATCCAGATTTGTGTACCACTTCAACTACACTGATTTACTACGATTGGAGCGATACATCAAGTACAGGAAATACGGCGCACCGATCAGAGCGATCAGCAGCCCGGAAGGAATCTCCGTCGGCGCAAGCACCGTCCGTCCAATCGTATCTGCCAACACCAGCATCACCGCTCCCAAGATGCTCGACAAGACAATGGAACGGCGCACATGGTGCCCGATCAATGTGCGTACGATATGCGGAGCAATCAGCCCGATGAAGCCAATCGTACCCACGCAGGCTACGGCTCCTCCCGCCAGCAACACACCCACTGCCATCGCCAGCAGCCGGGTGCGACGCACCGGAAGCCCCAGTCCCATGGCGCTGCTATCGTCAAACACCAGAAGATCGAAGCGACGAGCTAGCCACCAGGCTACTGGCAACAACACGAGCAGAAAGGCCAGAATCGTCGTCACCTGCGCCCAGCTTCGAGCGTAGGTACTACCGGTCAGCCAAATATAACCGGCGCTGCCCCACAGCGAGCCTTGGATAATGAGCACCTGAATTCCGGCTGCTCCGATCGCTGATACGGCGATGCCGAGTAATATGACAACAGACGGATTCAGATGTTTTTTCCAGGATAGAAAAAAAATCACTGCCGCTGAAACTGCTGCTCCAGCGATCGCCGCGATTGGCAGCACATAAACAGGCAGCCCAGGCCAGACGATAATCACTACAAGCGCGCCGAATCCCGCTCCAGAAGAAACCCCGATGATCGAGGCATCCGCCAAGGGATTGCGAACAGCTAGTTGGATCAAGACACCACTGACCGCAAGCGCGATACCAGCCCCGGCCGCCACCAGCGTGCGTGGAATTCTAAATTGCAGCAAAGCCGAATTCGCGCTCTCACCGCCGAACAGGCCAGACAGCAGATCGCCCACCGGAATGCGCATTCCTCCAAACATCAGGCTGAGGACGGTTAACAGCACGGCCCCACAAGCAAACAATGTGACCAGCCTGCCATACGGTAATTTCCGAGAGCGCACACCTATGTTCATTGAAGACTGTCCGCCGATGCCAGAAGGCAGTTTCATCCTCCACAGGATAAGCCAAATTAACCAAGGGGCCCCGATCAATGCCATTACCGCTCCAGTCGGCAGATCCATGCTTGATTGGTGGACCATTTTCGCCAGCACGTCAGCGCCCGTCAACAACAGTGCCCCCCACAGGAAGGAACCAGGCAGCACCCAACGGTGCATTTTCAGGCCGCTTAAGCGCACCAAATGCGGAGCCACTAAGCCTACAAACCCGATGGGCCCAATGACGCTGACCGTAATGGTCGACAGCAGGACTGCCAATACAATTCCCGCCGCCCGGGTCAAGCCCACCTTTTGCCCAAGGGACGTGGATGTGGACTCATCCAGATCCAACACATCGAATTGCCTCGACAGCAAAACCGCGATAACCGAGAGCCCTACAACCCAGGGCCAAGCATAAATAGTGCCACTCCAATCGTTTTGCACAAGCGAACCGGAACCCCAGAGAAACAATCCCTGCGTTTCAAAGGAGTAAAAAATATGTAATGCTCCGGTAAACGAACCGAGCACCATAGACACAATGAGGCCAGCAAGCGCCAGCCGGATCGGACTGCCAGCTCGCCCACCGCCCATAAAGTAAGCAAGCACCGCTGCCAGCAGGCCGCCGAAGGCGGCAAACAGAAACGGAGCCTGATGCAGCAATCCGGGGAACATCACCGCGCCAAGCACGACCACAAAATAGGCACCCGCGTTGATTCCAAGTGTATCAGAAGCCGCCAACGGATTTTTGGTGATGGCCTGTAGCAAGGCACCGGCGATCGCAAGCGCACCGCCAGCCAAGATTCCAATGACCGTACGCGGCATCCGCAGATCCCAAACCATATTATGCTCAAGCGTATTCTGACGCTGGGTCAACGCCTCGATGACCGTATGCAGCGGGATCGGCGCCTCTCCATAGCACAAGCTTACCAAAAAAAGCGTAATAAGGACGGCCAAGCCGCCCCCAAAAATGCTTCCTACACGCCAGGCCTTCGATAAAACCGCTGTACCTGTTTGGGTCATTTCGTCAGAACACCCACCACCTGGTCAACCAGCACTTTAGATGAGATTGGGCCCCCGAACGTCCACGTTGTTCCGTCCAGTGGATAGGTCCGTTTTTCTTTGACGAAATTCAGTTCTTTCCAGACTGAATTGTTCTTCATCGCGGCTCCGAATACATCGTCCGTCTTCTGCGTAATGTAGATAAAATGGCTGTCCTGTACCGCAGGAAGAGCCTCGATGCCCACAGTGCTGAATCCATCTTTTTCGGTTTTGTCCGACTTCCAGTCATTCACCATACCGATTTTCGCAAGCGTTTCTACTACAAGCGAATTATCCTCGAACATTCGTAGGGTGGCAGCATTTTGAACTGTAAAAGCCTGAGTCAGCACATAGTGCAAGTCTGCTTTATCCGCTTTTTCCAATGTAGCCTTTGCTTCAATATAATGCTGGTCAAGGTCACTTAGGACTTTATCAGCCTGCTCCGTTTTTCCAGTAGCCACAGCGATCTGCTTAAAGATTTCAACCATACGATCATAATCATAACCTTTTCCCTTGAAAAAATCGTATTCTATCGTTGGTGCGATTCCCTTAAGCTGTTCGTAGATCGCTGCATTACTGCCTGTGGTTGAGATAATAAGGTCCGGCTTGAGCGCCGCGATCGCTTCCAAATTCGGTTCGCCCCGTGTACCGATATCAGTGACCGAGTCAGCCAGTTTCGCCTCCGGCGTTATCCACAGCCTGTAGTTTTCGTTGTCCGCATTACCAACAGGCTGCACGCCTAGCGCGATCAGCTCTTCGGTAAACGCCCATTCCAGGACAACGACACGTTCCGCTGGCTTGTCCAGCTTGACTTCCCCGTGATCGTCTTTAACCGTAACCGGCCCAGCCGCTTTGCTGGTCTGCTCAGACCCGGAAGTGGCTCCTAGCTTCGAGCTATCCCCTACTGATCCGCAACCCGCCAATACAATAGCAAAAACCGTAAACAATAATAGGCCATTCAACATCTTTTTCATTTCTCTCATTCACCTCTGCATGTATATGTCTCATTAGAAAATGATAATCATTATCAGTAAAAGAGTATAGGGGTTGATGGTTTTTGTCAACCAAGATTGTACTAAAGAAACGTACTATGTCGCATTGGAAAGCACCATCTGCCCGTTACTCGGAATTCCAAATTGAATCGCAAACGGGTTCCGTATATGATAGCTTTATCATTGTTTTTAAGGGAGGCTTCATTTACGTGGCAGTATTAATCAACGAGCAAATAAAGGCTTCCGAGGTCATGCTCACTGGACTCAACGGTGAGAAGATCGGTATCGTCTCGAGAGAGGAAGCCTTGGCTATGGCCCGATCCAAAGGAATGGATCTGGTCTGTACATCACTGATGAGCAGTCCTCCGCCATGTAGCCTAGTAGCTAAGGGCAAGGGAAAAACGCTCGCGCAGAAGGAAACCGGAACACGCAAAGCGAGCGGTGGCAACATGGCTGGAAAGAGCAGTAAGGAAAAGGTCAAGGAGCTTCGCTTCACTGCTCATATCGAGGAACATGACTACGACACGAAGCTGCGCCAAGCAGACAAACATCTGCGCTCCGGCAAGCCCGTGCAGTTGGTTGTAAAATCGTCCGTCGCAAAGGAAGCGGCTGCCGCCAAAGCGGTGTTAGAGCGGCTATTGGTCGATCTGAAAGAAGCTGGAATGAAAGAAACCGGAATCCAGACAGGCGGCAAGGGCTCACAGGTGAAATTAAATCCGCGTTGAGTAAATCAGTATCATTTCTTTATCCGGCGAACCCCATCTCAAAGCAAAAACAGGCTGTTTATACAGAATGAAAAAGGGGGCCGTTTCGGCCCCCTTCTACCTTCCTCATCAAAATCATAGTGATAACCATACAGCAGGGTCCCTGTTTTCCACACACTCAATTATCGAAAAATTTAACTTGCTGGTGACGTTACGTCACCAAGTATACTAACCTAGTGGGCTATACTGGAAAATCAATGCATGGGAAGGAGGGAGAACCTATTGAGCAAAGGAGATTATTTATCGACTGGGCAGCTTGCCAAAAATACAGGTATGACACTCCGAACACTTTACATGCTCCAACACTTACCATTCAAACGAGCTTGCCGTTATTTATGCTAGGGTTCCAACATGCTATCTATAAACAGCAAGTGAAAAAAATAAAAAGGAAATATTTAAAATTCAAACTGCTTGATTTCACCCTCACTCTCGTTTATTCTCTGTATATGTATAGTATAAGTTGGTATTTTCATCAATTGGTGATCACTTGCAGGACTTCACAAAACTTTATCCGACGGGGTTCTTGTGTATACAGTATTTTCGCGTTTGTGTAGGTGAATGAATGTGAACACACCATTGATATACAGTTTATACAGGACCTATTTTTGTTAATCTCCATAACAGAGCCTAAGGTACTATGACAGATTACGTTTTAATGATATATTGATAGGTACTATAAAAGACTAATTACCCAGGGCTTGGGCTGGAGGATGTATGAAAAAAGAATCAAATCAAGATGAAACCAGTTATTTATTTAATGTAGATGTATTAGTTAAAGGTCGTTCTAATGTAGAGGCCCTTCAGTTCCTGCTTAACCTCTTGACTCAACATGAACAAATTGCAGATAGTCGGATTCAGTCCGGTATTGAGCTTGGTAATTTAATTGAGGCTGCATTACACTTAAAAAAACAATCAGCCGCTAACGGCTCGTCTGATGCTGCTACTGCGCTAGCAGAGAAGTTTTCCAAAAAGAAATCTAATGTCGCTCCTACGAACAAGCCACCTGTCGTTCAAGAGATCAAACAATCCCACATACAGCCGAAGCCTGCACCACAACAAGAACTTAGCACCTATGATTGGATCAAACGCTATATACATGATAATACACTTGTACGGCTAATCGTAAATCGCTATGGCGGACAACGAAGCATCCCATGTCGCATCCTTAATTTGGATCATGAGAATAGCTTACTGAGTGTGTACCATGTAGATGAGAAGCAAGTATACTCCTTTAAAATGAATGAAATTGATGAAATCACATCGTAAAAGTAAAGCCCTTACAGCATGAAATAAACACGACAAAAAGAGAACCGCCGGAAAAACGTTATGTCTTTCCAAGCGATTCTCTTTTTTGGATATTACCTGGGAAGTTAAATTAATCCTCTTTCTTCAAACCCCAGGCAGCTAATGCCAGCAAAAGCCAACCTGCGATAAAACACACGCCCCCCAGCGGGGTAATGGTACCTAGCACACGAATCCCGGTCAAGCTCAGCACATACAAGCTGCCGGAAAACAAAATGATTCCCGTAAACAGCAGTCGCGCTGCCCATTTTAAACGAGTCGACGCTCCCCACTGTCCCGCAGCCAATGCAATGATCAGCAAACCGACAGCGTGAATCATATGATATTTCACACCCGTTTCATACACTGCCAATGCATCTGCGTCGATCCGTGTTTTCACAATATGAGCCCCAAACGCTCCAATAGCTACCGCCAGCAGCATCATTATAGATCCTACAATTATCCATTTGCGTTGCATGTTTGTGTACTCCTTTTCATCTTATGCTCTCATCCAAGCTATCTCCTTATTTTATCGAATCCATATGAAGTTTGCCAGCCATTCCATTTTAATTTAAACCCTACAGAATTCCATGATTAAACCCTGCCTTTTGAAGGGTAATGTGTAAGGTCCCTTGCTTTTTTGTTCATTTTGTGGAAAATTAGTACCTGTTCGGATAATGTTAAAGGAGTTGAAAAGATGAGTAACCAAGATCCTAATCTGCAAAAGCCTGTTGCGTCTGAGGAGCATCCTGTTTTTTCAGAAGCTCCTGTCTTCCAGCCTCCAGTCAAGCTCAAGCATTCCGGTCCCGGTCTTGCTTCTTTTATTATGTCGCTCGTCAGCCTGATCGGGTATATCATTCTGGCTGTTATGGTCATTAATCTGTTGGCTCATTTCAGCCAATACCAAACTCTGGACCCGGAAGTTGTTTTGCAACAAACCGGAACCGTCCTGCTTCCTTTTGTATTTTTAGGCAGTCTGTTATTGAATTGCGCCGGGCTTGTGGTCGGCATTATTGGAATTGCGTTGAAGAACCGTAAGAAAGCCTTTGCCATTGCAGGGCTAATCATTAATGCGTTCATTATTCTGGGCTTCATTGCACTTCTGGCCATGGGTCTTGCCGTTCCGAATAACACAGCGGATATGTATCCTTCCTCTGTGCAATCCTTATAATTTCTCCGCATCACACAGAGAGGATTCAATGTATGAACAAAATCAAAATTTTTGCAGACAGTACCAGTGATATTCCAGTCCAATGGCGCGAACAGTACGAGATTGGCATTGTACCCTTGTACACGGTGTTTGGGGATGAATCATTAAGGGATGGTGTAGATATCCAGCCAGAGCAGTTATTTCAGCGCGTAAGTCGTAAGGGGCATTTGCCGCGAACCGCTGCACCTTCTCCATCGGACTTTATTCAAGCCTTTGCTCCCTACATAGAACAAGGGGACGACATTTTATATCTCAGTCTGTCTTCCGAGCTGTCCTCAACCTATCAAAATGCGCTGCTTGCTGCTTCCGAGTTCCCAAAAGGCCGTGTTACCGTCTTCGATTCCCTGAATCTGTCGTGCGGCTTTGGCATACTCGTGATGAAGGCCGCACGCGCCGCAGCCAACGACAGTACAATGGAACAGATCGTGGACATGTTGACGAGAACCCGCCCCCTGATCGAAACGGAATTCGTGATAGATACGCTTGAGTATCTATACAAGGGCGGAAGATGCTCAGGCATGCAAAATCTAATCGGCAGCCTGCTCAAAATTCGTCCGGTGATCAAAGTAATAGACGGAAAAATGACACCTGCGTACAAAGTCCGCGGCAAACGTGAAAAGGCGCTGGAGCAGATGCTGCAAAATGCCCTGAACCAGCGGGAACATATGGATAACGACATCATTATTGTCGTACATGCCTTGGCTGAGGAAGATGCGCTGATGCTGCAAGCCCGTTTACAGGAAGAGACGGGAGCGCAAGAGGTGCTGCTGACAACAGCCGGTTGTGTGGTTTCCAGTCATTGTGGTCCACAGACGATTGGTATAATGTATGCCAAAAAAGAATAGTTTCGATTGTGAAGCTCCTTGCCTCTACAGGTAAGGTCTTTTTTGTGTTTTCCAACAATTTAGCAATGAATAACTTTACTATTTTTGATAGTATTAGTCGTCATGTGACGAACGATTCGTCTGACAATCTATCATAAAAAAGAAGGTTATAGTGTATGAGCCCCATACGATCACGCTTGCTAACCAAACTGACCCTGCTGGCGACTGCCGCCTTGACGATAATAACTACATCCGCTTCATGTTTAACCGTTCCCGCAGCCGCAGTCGGTGTGGCTTTTCAGGATATTTCAGACAGCTATGCTTATCAATCCATCACCTCACTGCACGCCAAAGGAATTTTGGCAGGTACACAGCCCGGCTACTTTTCTCCCAAAAAGGCGGTTACGAGAGCCGAATGGGTTACCGCGCTGGATCGCACACTCGGTCTGGAGCCTGTACAAGCATCGGTCTCCTCCTATCGGGATGTATCCAAACAAGCCTGGTACTACGGATGGATTGAAGCAGCCTCCCAGCTTGATGTGGTGCAGGGCGGATCATCCGCCACGTTTCAACCCAACAGCCCTGTAACCCGGCAAGAAGCAGCCTTGATGATCGCACGCCTTATACGCTCGACGAGATCAGGAGAAGCGGTTTCCACTTTTACAGACGGCAACAAAATTGCAGATTGGGCTCTTGAGGCTGTAACCACCGTGAATCGTTACGGCTTTATGAAGGGGGAAAACAACCAATTTCGCCCGACAGCTTCCCTGACCCGCGAAGAAACAGCAGCACTTCTGGAGCGGCTGCTGTCGTATTCAACACAGCATGTCTCCAAAACAGCGTCCACGGCATCTTCCATCCGACTAGGCTGGCAATATGACCAGAGCGTTCAACAGTTTGAAAGCTCAGTGCTTCAATCTAACATCAACACCCTGTCACCGCGCTGGTTTTTTCTAAATGAAACGGGTGATATTAGCGATCTTACAAACACCTCGCTCCTCACCTGGTCCAAGCAGCATCAAAAAAAAGTCTGGGCGATGGTAGGGAACCGTTCGAATCTAACGATGACGCACCAAATCCTGTCCAGTGAGGTTTTACGGAACAAAGCCATAACTCAGCTTGCGAATGCCGTATCTACTCATCATCTGGATGGGCTTGTGATTGATTTTGAAAATGTAGATGGGCAGGATCGTACCCAGCTCACGCTGTTCATCCAACAATTAAAAGCCAAGCTAAAAAGCCTGAATGCTGTGCTGGCGATCTGTGTATCTCCTGATTACGGTACAGACTGGACAGCCGCCTTTGACTATAAGCAGCTTGGCGCTGCGGCAGACTATTTGATTCTGATGGGGTATGACGAACATTGGGGAGGCGGCTCAACTCCCGGCTCCGTATCCTCATTACCGTGGCTCCGTGAAAGCGTACGGCGCTTTCTACTAACCACCGACCCGGATAAAGCGATATTGGCATTGCCTTTATTCACACGAAACTGGACCCTCAATGCGAGTGGTCAATCGGTCACTTCGTCTGATATTTCACTGATTGAGCAAAATCAGCTTGTATCCCGTTCCACCTCCAAACCGGTCTGGCATGAGGATATTCAGCAGTACACCGTTTCCTACAAGGATACTCAGCTTCATAAGCTATGGCTGGAGGAAGGGCGATCCTTCACCCGTAAATACCGTTTGGGACAGGATAAAGGAGTCGCAGGCTTCGCCTACTGGT
The DNA here is from genome assembly GCF_050467685.1 of Paenibacillus sp. NRS-1782. Taxonomy (NCBI): domain Bacteria; kingdom Bacillati; phylum Bacillota; class Bacilli; order Caryophanales; family Paenibacillaceae; genus Paenibacillus; species Paenibacillus sp. NRS-1782. The sequence goes on along the minus strand of NZ_JBITPH010000023.1, from coordinate 17,361 downwards.
ATGTGGGTGGGGCAAGCTCTGATCTATGGTCCAGTGTGAAAAATGCAGACCGCTTCGCACAGCGTGGTTTGTAAAAGCCAAGAAACCTTCAACTCCACTTTTAGCGTGAGGTTGAAGGTTTTTTTGCATACTTCCCTTTCGCTCGCCTATGCCCGGTACGCAACGATTCCGTTCACAACCGTCATACGTGCTTTAACGTCAAGCAAAACCTGAGGGCGTTCCGATAAATCCCGGTCAATAACCGTAAAATCAGCGGCTTTCCCTACTGCTATCGAACCCCGTTCATTCGCTTCTCCCGCAGCCACTGCACTTCCGAGGGTAAACAGATGAATCGCTTCGTGAATGTCCAGCTTTTCATCGGGAAGATAACCCTCATGCGTCTCTCCCGGCTTGGACCGGGTCACAGCGGCATGCATACCCAGAAAAGGGTCCAACGGCTCAATCGGCGCGTCACTGCCGCCAGCACATGGAATATCGGCGTCCAGCAGCTTCTTCCAGGCATACAAATATTCGGTACGTCCCTCGCCAACCCGATCCAGCACCCACGGGAAATCACTTGCTACAAAACGCGGCTGGATGTCTGCAATCAGTGGCAGCTTGGCCATTCTCTTGACCAAATCGGCAGTCAGCACCTGTCCGTGGATCAGACGATCCGGCAAGCCGCTTTCCTCCGTTAGCGCATGGGCTTCCATCGCGGTCAAAATCATATGCGCCGCCCCATCTCCTATCGCATGTACAGCGACCGGAAAACCTGCGGCTCTGACAGCCGCCACCATCTGGTTCAGCTCCAGCTGCGGTTGAATCGCCATGCCACTGGTATGTGGAGCATCGCTATAGGGCGCAGACAATAGCGCAGTTCTTCCACCAATCGCGCCATCGGCAAACATTTTTACCGCACCGATTTTAAACCACTCATTTCCGCCACCAGCACGCAGCCCTTTCCCTTTCGCTTCCTCCATGAACGGATGATAGATGAGCTGATGCGTGCGAAAAGCAATGCCTTCCTCCCTTAGCTCCCTGTAAATCCGCTGCATGGTGTCCACGCTGCCCAGAAAACGCAAATCCTCCGTGTGCGCAGCCGTCAGACCAAGTCGTAGCGCATCCAGACAGGCTCGACGGATCGCATCTTTTTTAACCGAATAATCCGGCTCTGGCTGCACACTTGTAAAGGCAGTGGACGCTTCCTCATAAATCAATCCGTTCAACTGTCCATCCGCATTTCTTCCGTAGGCTCCCGAAGCAGGATCAGGAGTGTTCTCGCCAATACCTGCACGCCGATACGCTTCTGAATTCGCCAGAAAGGTATGAAAGCATGTACGAGTCAAATATACCGGGTGCTGATCCGTAATGGCATCCAGCTCTGAGATGGTCGGAATCTCAACAGGAATAAACGCATTTTCGTTCCAGTTCAGCCCTAAAATCCATTCTCCCGACGGTGTGAGCGCAACCCGTTTGCGCAGCATATCAAGCATCTCCTCCTTCGAGGTAGCCGACGTAAAATCCAGCATCGCCAGCTTCATGCCATGCATGGACAAATGCATATGTGAATCGGCCAAGCCCGGCAACACATAGGCGTTATCCCAATCCACCGTGTCATATTCCTTACCCGACAATTGCAATTCAAGCTCCCGCGCTTGTCCAATGGCCTGTATGCTGCCGTTTCGTACAATGATTGAATCCCCCTTGGCAGCCCAGTCCCCATACAGCTTGCCATGCTTGAACAGTGTTAGCGTCAACGCGGCTCATCTCCCTTTTTCAAATATATATACCGAACTAAAAAGTTACTATAGCGCCACTGTGCAGTCGGATGTTGCTTCATATCACGCCTGTGCTGCCGATTCCAGGCATAGTGTATGTATATCTACCTGCTGCACCAGATGCGCAAAGCGGTCATGCATTGCACAGACAGCCATTTTATAATGTTCATCGATCTCATACTGTTTAAAATGACAATACTCGGTAGTAAAGCCTTCCGTCGTAAAACTGATCAACGGGCGCTCACTTAATTCGAATGAAAATGATTTTAGCGGCAGCGTTAATCCCTGCCCTTCGGCCTTCACAAAGCTTTCCTTGAGCGTCCACAAATCGTAAAAATAGGATAAGCGACTCTCCGCCTCTTGACGCATCAACGCATCATACTCCGTGTCCGAAAAGCACACCCTTCCCACCTCAAAATCAATAGGACGAAGCTGTTCAATGTCGATGCCGAGCGAATGATCATCCACGGCGCATACCACCCATTTTCCTGAGTGAGAAACATTAAAATGGAATGCGGGTGCATTCAACAAGAAAGGCTTGCCGAAAGCATTATATGTAAATTGAAGACTGGCGTTGGAAACCTTCAATTGCCTACAGGCCACCCACCTTAACAACACATCGGCGTATAAGCCTCTTAAAGCATCTTCCCGATGTAAAAAACGATCCAGCTTCTGCCGCTTCTCATTCGAAACCCGGTTCAGCAGTGACTCGTAATGACCGTCTGCCTCCGGCTTGCTCGTGTCAATCGCATATATTTCCATGGTTGGCCCCCTATACCGTAATAAATGTGCGGTGTACACCTGGTCAATATACTACTCTAGCACTTTCAATTCAATATGGATACAATTGGGATAGAACCCTCTTGTTGCTCACATCGCATCATCAGACAGGTGATAGGCACCAGCATGAAGAGCTATTCAGTACAAATCATTTTTGTAAGCGCTTTAAAAACATGCAGAGGAGGACGAAACAATGAAATATGATTTTGCCGTCTTACTGTGTATTATGCTCGCTGCTTTGCTGTCGTTGAGCATTTTCCAGATGTTTTCACCGAAGATTGCTTCAGCGGCCCCAGCGAATGTTGTGAATGGCATTCAGTTTAAAGATACAGCTGGAAGCGTGGTTCATGCTCATGGAGGCGGTATGATTAAGATAGACGGTTACTACTACTGGTTTGGTGAAAATCGCAACCCCAACGGCACGTTCAAGGCTGTATCCGCCTACCGTTCCTCTGATTTAAAAAACTGGGAGTTCCGCAAAAACGTGCTGACCAGCAGTTCCTCAGTAGAGCTGAATGTTTCGAATATTGAACGTCCAAAAGTCATTTATAATGAGAAAACACGCAAATACGTATTGTGGATGCACAAGGAAAATGGGGTTAATTACAACGAAGCCCGGGTGGCAGTTGCCTCTTCCGATACTGTGGACGGCGATTACACCTATCAGGGCAGCTTCCGTCCTCTGGATTACGATTCACGGGATATGACTGTGTACAACGACAATGGTACGGCTTACCTGATTTCTGCTACCCGTGTGAATGCCGATTTGAACATTTATCGTCTGACACCGGATTTTCTGCAAGTTGAAGCGCTGGTGACTACGCTCTGGTCGGGACAATATCGTGAAGCTCCGGCAATGTTCAAAAAAGGAGACGTCTACTTCCTGATCACATCCGGGGCAACAGGCTGGAATCCCAACCAAGCCAAGTATGCTACGGCATCCAGCATTGAAGGTACGTGGAGTAACACGATTAACTTCGGAGACAGTACGACCTACGGTTCACAGTCGGCCTACGTAATTCCGGTAGAAGGTACTCAGACGACCTCGTACCTGTATTTGGGCGACCGTTGGGCCGGAGCGTGGAGCGGTCCTGTGCAGGATTCACAATATGTATGGCTGCCGCTGCGTTTTCCAACCGGGACTTCTTTGGCTATGGAATGGTTTGACAGTATGAACATCGACACCGCCAGCGGGGTGGTTCAAGGCGTAACCACGCCAATCGCCATTGATCCGGACGGATACTATCAGCTGGTAAGCCGCAAGAGCAACAAGCCACTGAATGTAATGGACGGTGCAACCACAGATGGAGCGGATCTGGAACAGCGTGCGGATTCGGGAGCATCCAGCCAGCAATGGCAGCTCAAGGACGCAGGCGGCGGATATTACAAAATCGTCAACCGCAACAGTGGCAAGCTGATCGGCGTTGAAAACGGAGCTACTGCGGACGGCGCAGTCATTGAGCAATGGAGCGACGGAGGCTGGTCCAGCCAGCAATGGCAACTGGTATCTGTAACCGGAGGTTATTACAAGCTGAAAAATCGGGCAACGGGCAAGCTGATCGACATTTCCGAAGGCACTACCGCCGATGGTGCCAAAGCGATTCAATGGGGGGATAACGGCGGAACGAATCAGCATTTTCGTGTAGTGAGGGTAAATTAGTTCGTTCAACGTCGAACGTACATCATCATCGTCATTGAAGCAGTAGCTTCCTTCAAGTGATTCAGTTATTTCCAAAAAGCCGTCTTCCCAGCAGATCCCTGCTAACGGAAGAACGGCTTCTTTTTGCGGGAAAATGATGGTTGAACCTGTATCTGGGCTATCCCTTGTCCAGATCGGCTTGAAGCGCGTCAGGACGTTACAGCTCCCACGGATAATCTGTCGTGAGGAAGCTCGCCAGTTGCTTGCTTTCCTCCCTGCGCTGACGCCGTATCGCTGCACGAGATGGCGCAGTCTGGTGCAATTGTAATTCCTCTTCTGTCTCTGGAATGACCTGCGGCACGATCACTTTACGGTTGTTCTCGTCCAGCGCCACAAAGGTCAGAAAGGCGGTGGCTGCGATTTTCCGGTCGCCAGTCATCAGTCCTTCACGAATGACCTTGACGAAAACCTCCATAGAGCTACGGCCTGTCCAGGTAACGAACGCCTCCAGCGTGACAGAATCGCTCGGATGGATGGGCAGCAAAAAATCCACTGAATCCGTAGACGCCGTGACTGTATTCGTGCGGCATAGCTTGGAGGCTGCGATAGACGCAATATCGTCGATATACGACATCAATCGGCCTCCGAAGAGTGTGTTATGATTGTTGATATCGTTGGGAAATACACGGGACGTCTTGAAGCAGTAGGTTTCTCGGATGTACTTGCTTTCCATGGGTTCTCTTTCCTCTCTTTTCCTCATAGCTATCTTTTTATATAGTGGAAACCTGTGTTAGACTGACTGTGCTAATCATCCCACTAATCCGCATAATAAATCAAGACATAAAAATCCTGAGAAATGTGGAAAAGGATACATGCAAGCCGTTGGAAATTTTCCAAACAGTTCAGCCACTTTATCCAGACTAAGTTCTCTAGTCTTCCTGATTTGAGCCAAATTTGAGCCGATAGTATACTGCATTGAATCCACAGACCCTGCCTCCTCGTAATATAAAAAAGTGTCAAATTGAAAATTCAATTTGACACTTTTTCTACACGTCGTGAATTACCAGAGTAATCCCTGTTGTATTTTTCACACTGATTAAACAGGAACGATGTATCACCCAATTGGTGTTCCATCAGGTAGTTTAATATCTGGTTTCAATAGAACCACATCCCCCTTTTCGGGTATTCCTCCAAGCACTAATACCTCTGAATTAAAGCCTGCTATCCGTCGAGGAGGAAAGTTAACTACACCTATGATTTGTTTTCCTACAATATCTTCAGCCACATATCTTTTTGTAATTTGTGCACTTGATTTTTTTATTCCAATATCTTGTCCAAAATCAATCTCAAGTTTAATAGCAGGTATTTTGGCTTCTGCAAAAAACTCAGCTTTAATAATGGTTCCAACTCGAATATCAAGTTCCAAAAAATCATCAATCGTTGCCATTTAATCATTCTCCTCATCTATTGTTTTCTCAAATTTCGCGATATTCAGCTACAATTTTAATATTTTGCAACTGTATACTTTAAAGATTTTGCCCAAAAATACATCCCCATACCGAATAGTGTCATCATTCCACCTATGAATTGAGATGCAGAGATTATTTCTCCCAAGAAAAAGTAGGCGAGAATTATGGCGAGAACAGGCTCTCCAATAATACCTACAGAAACAGTAGTTGCACCCATTGATTTCAACAACAGATTAAAAATATATTGTCCAAAAATAGTTGGGATTAGTGCAAGTAAAAAGAAATACATCCAATCTGACGAGTCATATTCGATCAAGGAATAATTATTCAACATATTGTAGACTAGCATAACGCTGCCACCCAGAAAAAAAACAATAACACTATATAAATTTGCATCTATTTTATGACTTACTTTCTGTCCTGCCAACATATATGCTGAAACCAAGATAGTTCCTAACAAAGATAACCCATCTCCGATTAATGCCTCTTTGGAAACCCCTATGTCTCCCCAAGCTATAATGATTGAACCGAAAAGAGCAGCGATCAAACAAAGAATGGTTAATATGTTTGATCGTTCTCTGAACATAAAGAATGAACCCATCATTACAAATAAAGGCTGTAATGATAAGATGACCATGGAGCTTGCAACGGAGGTATATACTAAGGATTCCATCCAAAATAAGAAATATAATCCGAGAAAAAGACCCGCTAAGAAAACGGTACTCCAATCTTTTTTGTTCATCTTTAAGGATCGAAGCATTTTCCAGGGTACAAAAGGAAGCATTATTATTACTGATATATACAGTCTGTACATTCCAGCCACAGAGGTTGGCGTATCTGAGGATTTTATCATGATGGAAGAAATAGAAACAGCTAGTATGGCAATGAAAAGCAAAATATACGGATGAAACGGTTTATTTATTTTCATACTGACCCCTCTAAGATGTTATTGCCAATTGTCTGTGCACAGAATAATTGTATGATAACCTGAACTGAATATAATAATATCACCACTTCTGTTTATTTTGTGTAACTATATCTTTTATTTATATAGAAATATCATCATAAGTAAGGATCTTCTCTTAAATAAAAAAAAGGATACGAAAACACCCGATACGGTTGTGAACCGATCGGGTGTTACGTTTCCAGGCAGAAAAATGTTACTTTAATTCGTTTTGGGGACCATGTTCAGATGTGGATGCACGCAACCGGGCTGTAACCACTTCGTCGAATCAATCCGCTGCTCAACGAGTTCTGTCGTGAGATAATTTTAATTTGAATGATAACGATAACTAAAGTCTAAACAGTCTCATTTCCCCAAATGCTTACTAGATCATTGATTTGAAGCGATACGACCCTTAGGTCTCCATCAATGGTATAGAGCTCTATCCCTCTACTTTCCGAATCAGGGAAAATCATGTCTGAAATGATTGTTTTTCCATTATTTCCGAAGACCTCGACACTTGACCAATCCACATAAATGCTCAACTGTATCCGTTCATACTCTGGCTTCATAGGGGCCTTGTGTATTGCTGTGAAATCGGAATGAAAATCAATGGCGCTCGACTTCGTCCGATCGACGAACAACTCCCCATTCGAGATATTGTATCCGATGATCGTCTCCTGATTGGAAGACTTCCGCACTTTGAACCCGAATTCCACGGCCGTACTGATTTCAAATTCTGCAATAATTTCTGCCTTTGCAGCAGAAATATCAGACAACACGTTCATACCTGGCTTAATCGTCAAGTCTTGCAGAGACAAAATCGGTTTTCTTAGCTGACCTAATTCACTTACGGGTGCTTGGATTAGGCGAAGTCCCTCCGGATAAGTCCTAAGCTGTAGCTCACGAGGAATTGACATCTTGCCACGCCATTCCTCTGAAGGTAGCGTGGTACCATAACGCCAATTGTTCATCCAGCCTATCCAAATCTTTCGTCCGTCCTCGTTTGGATTGCCATTCCAGGTCACGGCCGCGTAAAAGTCTGATCCGTAGTCTACCCATTTGATAGCATCGAAAGATTCTAGCGTTTCATCCAGAGTAAATGCTTTACCGTCAAAGTTGCCTATGAAATACATCATCCCAGAACCGCCTGCTGGTGGTTCGGGATCGTCTGGATTCACACCATTTCTATCCCCCACGCTTAGCATTAGAATCCACTTCTTGGTATTAGGTTCCTCATCCACTTGGATTCGAAATACATCAGGACATTCAAATATCCCCCGGTGGATACCCGGAATGTCGGAACCGAACTCGCTTGCAAAGGACCATTCTTTAAGGTTTGGAGATGTGTAAAATTCTACACGATCTCTTACGGCAAGGACCATGATCCACATCGACGATTCATCATGCCAAAACACCTTCGGATCACGAAAGTCTAGCGTTTCCGTTGGGAATAAAACCGGATTACCTTCATATTTTGTCCAGGTTCGACCCTTGTCCTTGCTGTAAGCAATGCTTTGCACCTGTGGCTTGCCGGGCTGAGCCCTGTTGCCCTCATTCGTATAAATGGCAACCAAACCTGTTCCTTCTTCGTTGAAAAATCCGCTTGTATTGTTCTTATCCACCACTGCACTTCCCGAGAAGATCGCTCCGTCCTCTCCAGGCGGAATTGCCGGTGGGAGTTCCTCCCAATGCACTAGATCCTGGCTTACCGCATGCCCCCAATGCATGCGGCCAAAGTCAGGCTGCGTATCATGGGGAGTATGCTGGTAGAACAGGTGGTACTCTCCTTCGTAGTAAACCAAGCCGTTGGGATCGTTCATCCAGTTATTCTCCGGTGAATAATGAAATTGAGGCCTGTAGGGCTCCCTATAATTACTGTTTCGTGATCCTTGTCTGCTGTTGTTCTCATTCGTTAGGCGCATGTCTTTAATGGTATCCACTCTCCTATAAATTGGTGATAAGGTGTTAACAGCCCCAACCACCTTTTATCTGTTTCAGCCTTGATCTTTAAGATATCTGTCATAGCCTTTCTGTTTGATTTCCAGCCATTTGTCCAGTCCAAGTCTGGAAAGCTCGGCCTTATAATCCGCCCATTCTTCTTCCACTTTGCCTGTTTTGATCCATTCCGCCCGTTTGCGGTTAACGTAGGCAAATAAGTCTGTTTCCAAGGTTGAGATCTGCTTCTGATCCTCCAGCGAGAAGAAGACTTTCGGGAAATTGTGGTCAGCCTTCATAAAAGGAACGAGTTTTTCCTTTATGAGCTTGAGTCGGCCTATTGCATCGTCGGGCTTCGTCGTCACGGTTCCATAATACTCGTCAAGAATTGCCAATGGACCACTGATATTCGTTTTTTGCCGCAGCTCGACAGGGGCCGTTCCCTTAAGCGGAAGATGCTTCAGCTTATGACTCGCTTCATCGTATTCAAAGATGTTCTGCTGAGTTTTGTCGCCGTAGGTGCCCCAGTTGTCCTGTACGGACTGGATGGGATCATACAGCTGGTCAATCCATTTTGCCGTAAGCTCAAGATTTTTGTTGGCACTGGTAATCACCATTCTCCCCCGGTCAAAGCCGAGATTGTTCGTGCGGGTCACATTGACCTCACCGCTTGGCCCCGCGAGCGGGTTCATCAATTCATATTTATCGTTGTCTCCTGAAATATTCGCCTTATCCCATTGAAAGTAGAGACCATATTTTTCATTCTGGCCTTTGGCCAGATACGTGTTATAATCCTGCTCGAATGACTCCTCGTCGATCAGGTTCAATTTATATAGCTCATTAAGGTATTTAATCCCGTCTTTATAACCGTCCTGATCGGCGGTGAAGACCACTTTCCCCTCATTGGTCACTACAGTATGATCGCTGTTGTCCCCAAGACCAAATGATCCAAACAGAAAATTCAGGTCCTCATTGCCGTTATTGAGCATAAAGGACAGCGGGATTTCATCTGCTTGGCCATTTCCGTTAGGGTCGCCATTTTTAAATGCGAGCAGAACATTTTTTAAGTCCTCCGTCGTTTTTGGCATTTTAAGTCCCAGCTTTTTCAGCCACTCCACATTGATCCATGGCATGTCGTTTACAGAATGAATGCTCTCCTTCCCGGCCCCTAGCTCCTCAATCCAGGGAAAAGCATAAATATGCCCGTCCTGTGCGGTTATCATGGATTTGTACTCAGGTGCTTCCTTCAATACCTTCTGTAGATTCGGCATATATTTTTGAATCAAATCCTCCAGAGGGATAATGGTTCCATCCTGTCCGAGGTTCAACAAATCATAGTCGGAATAGCCGGCATCTAGCATGGCATCTGGAAGATCCCCGCTGGCAACAGCCAGGTTTCTTTTTTCCGTAAAGGAATCCGAGGTGAAGTTGGTAAAATCAATATGCACACCTGTTTTTTCTTCCAGTCTTTTATAAATCAGCTTTTCATTTGGATCAGAAGGTGCCAACGGCGAGCTTTGAGTCATAAAATGCAAGGTAACTTTCTCTTTAAGCGGCAGAGTGACATTTTCCAGCTTGTAATCTTCGGATGCCGCAGAATTATTGCCTGAGCCGCCGCATCCGGCTAGCAGTGAAGTAGAAAGCACCAGCACGGACAAGGTTAGTAATGTTTTTTTCATCTCTATTCCCCCGATTTGTTATTTGATCGAGCCTACCATGACACCCTTTTCGAAATACTTCTGGAAGAATGGATACATGACAATCAAAGGCAAACTTGATATGACAATGGCAGAGTATTTAATCATTTCGGACAATTTCTTAAGCTCCGCTTGCGCCAGCGCATCGGCAATCATACCAGGCTGAACCTGATTCTGTATCAAAATGGAGCGCAGCACCAGTTGAAGCGGAAACAGCTTGGGATCATCCAGATAAATCATGGCGTCGAAATAAGAATTCCATTGTCCGACAAAAGCGTATAAAGCTAGAACAAAAATAATAGGCTTCGACAATGGCAGGACGATTTTAAAGAAAATACTGAGCTCCGAAGCTCCATCTATGCTCGCCGCCTGAAACAGCTCTTTGGGAAGCCCCTGGAAATAAGTCTTTGCCAGAATAATATTGAATACGCTGATCGAGCCGGGCAGAATAATGGCCCACACCGTATTCAACATGCCTAAATCCTTAATCACCAGATAGGTTGGAATCAGACCACCACCGAAAAACATCGTTATCAGGAAAAAGATCATAATGGACCGTTTCCCTACCAGCCCTTCAATCGCAAGCGGGTAAGCCGCGAAGACGGAAAACAATACGGTTGCGAACGCAAAGGCTGCTGAATAAAAAATGGCATTAAAAAAACCGCGAATCATGGCACCATTGCTTAGGATTTTGGCATATCCCGTGAGTGTCCAATCGGATGATGTAATGGCAAACCCTTTGCTAATCAGGGTATTGGGAGTCAAAAAGGACGAAAGCACCACATAAACCAGCGGTAACAGAATAGCGAGAACAAACAAACCAAGCAGAATATAATTGATGATGATCAGAATCCGGTCCTTCCCGGTGTATTGAATATCCATAAATACCTCCTTCTTTAGTACAGCCCTTCCCCTTCGTTCAGCTTCTTGACGACGGTATTTACGAAAATCAGCAGGACCACGTTAATCACGGAATTGAATAACCCGATTGCCGTAGAATAAGCATAATCGCCGGATTGCAGCCCCACCTTGTATACATAAGTCGCGATGATTTCCGAGGTTGGCGTGTTCAGAGCCGTCTGCATCAGGTAAGCCTTTTCATAGCCGATCGACATGATGCCTCCTGCAGCGAGAATGAATAGGACAGCCATGACGGGTTTGAGAGCTGGCAGGTCAATGTGAAGGATTCTCTTCAACAAAGATGCGCCATCAATTGTTGCAGCGTCATGCAACTGCGGGTCCACATTGGCTAAGGTGGCTACATAAATGATTGAGGACCAGCCGGCTGTTTGCCATATACCGGACAATATATATACTGTTCGGAAATAGGCGGGATCAGTCATAAAAGAAATAGGCTTGCCGGTGAAGGCTGTTACCATGGCGTTCACTACTCCAGTCGGCGAAAGAAAAACAAACAGCATGCCGGCAACAACAACCACTGAGATGAAGTTAGGTGCGTATACAATAAGCTGAATATTCTTCTTGAGCTTCGCTCCTCTGATCAGATTTAGCATTAAGGCCAGAATGATGGGTACTGGGAAACCGAGAATAAGACCGTAAGCGCTTAGTTTAAGCGTATTCATTAAAATGTCATAAAAATTTGGTGATGAAAGAAAGCGTTGAAAATGTTCAAATCCAACCCATTCGCTGCCCATGATTCCTTTTCTTGGACTGAAATTTTTAAACGCAATGATCGAACCGTACATGGGAACATACTTGAAAATAACGGTAAGAATTATGGACGGAACCAGAAACAAATACAATATATAATTTCGAACCATGTAACTTAGCCAATGGTTTCTTTTTTTTGGTTCTGAATCCTTAACTCCCCTTTTTTGAGCGATCGAGTTTGCCAATCTTTTCCCCCCTACTGTTCACGGCTTGTTTTTAAAGACAGTAATAAGCCATGTTATGTCATCTCTCTGACATAAATACAAGATGTTTTGCAAATGCCTTACTGGTAATCCCCCCACCTCCAACATGATTAGAAATCTACATTTCCCCAAGATGAATGGGTTTACATTTTACATTTGAACATTTTTTCTCTTACAATTTAACAGGTGCACATTGAATAAGTCAATACATTTTGGCAACAAAATTCATTAAAAACACACAATTCAAGAGTAATATAATATTTAAAGCACAAAGTACCTTAAAAATGCATCTAATAAATAAACAAATGTAAACTAATTTTGTTCATTTGAATAATTTCATTGTTAAAAGCACGAAAATACTATATATTTAGAAATATGAAGAATCTTAATTCGGGAGAATAAGGTGGAACAATATGAAAAGGAAGTCAAAGGTTACTATTCAAGACATCGCCGATGCCCTGGGAATTTCCAGAAACACTGCATCCAAGGCGCTTAATGGAATAGAGAATATTCCTGCCGTAACGAGGGACAAGGTAATCAAAAAAGCAGTGGAGCTTAAATACAAACAATTTTCTTATATGGAAACAGCCTCTGAAAAACAGGGCAATATCGCACTTTTGACCTGTAATCTTCCCAATAGCTCACACTTTGGATCGCTGCTGATCAACGGGCTGGAGAAGGAAATCAGCAACCAGGGCTATACTTTATCCATTTATTTTGTCCGCGAGAACGATATCAATACGATGACCCTACCCGGTAATTTCGAGCCTTCGAATGTGGCTGGCATCTTCTGCATCGAGATGTTCAGCAAGGAATACAGCAAGCTGATCACGGAACTTGACATCCCAACCATTTTTATTGATTGCGCTGCAGATATGGTGTATCCGGAATTGAAGGCAGATCTGGTATTGATGGAAAATGAGCACAGCACATACTGTGTTACCCGGAAATTAATAGATCATGGCTATGAAAGCTTCGGTTTTGTAGGCGATTACAATCACTGCAAAAGCTTCAATGAACGCTGGACGGGATTCAATAAGGCCCTGGCAGAAGCCGGAATCACCTTGGACCCTGCCCATAGCATTATAGCGCCGGACCGCAATTTCTTTATAGAGGAGAACTGGATGGAGCAGCAATTGGATGCTCTGAGGGAGTGCCCCTCCGTCTTTATTTGCGCCAATGATTTCATTGCCATCAGCGTGATAAAATCTTTGAAAAACAAAGGGATTAAAGTCCCGGAAGATGTTGCTGTCTGCGGGTTCGATGATGCTTCAGAATCCCGGGTAGTCGAGCCCCATCTGACTACCGTACATATTTACAGTAGTCAGATGGGTATTATTTCAGCCGAAATGTTATTGTCCAGAATCAAAGATAATACCATGCCGTACCGAGTGACCCATGTTGCAACGGATATCTTATACCGGGACTCGACGCCTGTTTTAAACTAAATCTGCCAAGAGGTGAATCAAAGTGAAAAATGTTGGAACGGTTCTATGTGTGGGCGAGCTGCTCATTGATTTTTTCTGCACGGATATTGATGTCAATCTTGCCAAGGGTCAGCATTTCTCCAAGCAGGCCGGCGGTGCTCCAGCAAATGTGAGCGCAGCCGTAGCCAAGCTCGGAGGAAAAGCGTCATTCTTGGGAAAAGTCGGAGCCGATCCGTTCGGCATGTACCTGAAGCAAACTCTGGATGAGCAGCACGTGGATACGTCCATGCTCCTTTTTGATCCGGCAACACCGACTACACTGGCCTTTGTTTCCCTTGCCGCTAACGGCGAACGGGATTTCGTGTTCAACCGCGGAGCTGACCGTCAGCTGTCTCTGCAGGACATTGATAGGGAATGGACCCGGCAGGCTGCCATTCTGCATTTTGGCTCGGCAACGGCCCTGCTCGCCGATCCTTTCCGGGAAGCGTATTTATCTTTATTGGACGAGGCGAAGGCCAATGGGCAATTCACCTCCTTTGACCCCAATTACCGGGGGGACCTCTGGAAAGACAGGCTGGAGGAATTTATCGCACTGTCCAGAAGAGGAATACACAATGCGGATTTAGTAAAGGTAAGCGAAGAGGAATTAAGCATCATTACAGGGCTGACTGACCGCAATGCTTCATTGGATCTTTTGCATGGGTTGGGAGCCAAGACGGTGGCAGTTACCTTGGGGAAAGAAGGAACCCTCATCTCAAGTAGTGTCTCTCGTTCGCTAATCGGCAGTATTGCTGTCAAATCGATCGACTCTACTGGTGCTGGGGATGCCTTCGTCGGAGCTATGCTGTATCAAATCAGTCAGCTGAGTCAGGCTAAGGCATTTACCACCAACGGGAAGCAGCAGCAGGAATTTGTAACACTTGCCAATCAAGTCGGCGCCATCGTGTGCACCAAAGTTGGAGCGATTGCAGCCTTGCCGTCGCTGGAAGAAGTTAAGCGTTTCGTAGAGCAGGGTGAATCAAGGATTGAAGCGTAAGAACATAAAAAGGTGTCCGACGATCCTAAGGTCGCTGGACACCTTTTTTTGTAGAGATTCATCATTCTGGATCTTACGATTCAATCGCTCATAACAGCAGATACTGAGTGGTGTTATGGGATGGGGACTCGTAAGAATCAATCATGGAGCTTTCAACTGAAGCACTTGTGGTTTCCAGAAGGAATAACGGGAATCATTAAGTAAGAGTCGTATTCTTCCCCAGTATATATGGTGTGCGTTCCCTGATTAATATAGGGACTACTTGACATTTCAGGAAATTCGGGGCGCTTTAAAAGTTCGACTCCGGTGATAAGCAATTCTAGTTGTTCCCCGGCATGCCATTTCATCCCCATTGGCCAGAATCCAATTTCGACAGGAATAATCTCTTCGGGTTTAATTTTTTCTTGCGTTTTAAAGCTTTGTACTGGCTTTTCCAGTGTTGATTTCGTTGTATCAAGTTGGCGAAGAGATACTCTCATCCGTCCGCTAGCCCCGGCATAATAACGGTCATTAATAACTTTGATTGGGAGCTCCTTACCACTAGCATCTAGCTTCCTTACAAAAGCGAATACATCCATATCATTAAAATCTTCTGTGGATACCCATAAATGCAGCCTCATGTACCCAACAATTTCCATATCCTGTTCAAAGGATACCTTAAACGATACCCCTTTATCATCAGCAGTATATTTTATTTTGGCCTTTTTTCCTACAGTATCCTGGCTTAATGTATTGGAACTGGCATCCAGGTATAGTTTCATTAATTGTTGTCGTTCTAGTGGGAAGTCCTCCTCCTCCCGATTCAAAATATCTTGGTGACCTGGATCGAGCACAGCTAAACGGACCTTGGGGGTGTTGTTCCAGCCATTTTGCTCACTCTTGAGATAATAATCAAAGAATTTTCTTAAATCTTCAACATGCTGTGGATTGTAGTAATCGGGCCATTCGAAAGTGTTATGAATCCGAAGCCACTTTTCCTTAGATGATATTCGTTGCCAGCCCTCGAAGGTACCATAAGTGTGTAGAAGGTTCGTATAGCTAGCAACAATATAAGCAGGCACCTCTATGTTTTCTAAGGTTGGCGCTTTTTCTTCCCAGTATTCATTCATTAGCGGATATTTCCGCATCATGGCAGGCATATCTTCATAACTTGTATTTCCAATAAAGGAGCTAAAAATCATTTCAGTAAAAGAGAAGTCGGGTACCCCGCCTTTGAAGCAGGTCTCTCTAAATATATCACAAGCGCCTTCCCAAGGGGCAATAGCCGAAAGATGAGGCGGACGGTAAGAAGCAACATTCCATTGTGAAATGGCTAACCACGAATTTCCCGTTAATCCTACCTTACCATTGCTCCACTCACGTTCTGCAACCCACTCTATTAAATCGTATTCATCTTCAGCCTCCTGTTTTCCCCAAGCATGAATGTTCCCATCTGAGTTAAATACGCCACGTGGATCAGGATGAACGATGGCATATCCATGGTTTACCCAATATCCCGGATTAGGGCCTTCAAATTTATTAAGACCGTCTTCCTCTTTGGGAGCAACATCCATACGTCCCGGAAAAATATCGAGGGATAAGACACTGCCTCTCTTGCCATAAGGGCTCCATGCAACAAGTGTCGGTACATTCTTTTCATCTAGGGGACGAAATATATCAGTGTAAATGGTTGTACCATCCCTTAATTTCACTGCAACATCACGTTCACAGAGAATATCACATGGAATAGGCTGTCCATCTGTACGATGCACGGTTCCTTTCTTTATAATACTTGCGCTTGGTTCAAACCCAGGATATTCTGACTGTGAAATTGGTTTCGATTGCCGATATGTAATTTCGACATTGCCATTATCTTTGTATGACATTTCATGAACCTCCATTTATTTATGTAATATATTTCTACATTACTAATTTTAATCTAGCAAGTAGATATATAATATGACTAATAGAGTTTGAAATGTTGGATAACTGGCAAATGAATGCGCTTTGTCGATTAAAAAGACAGGAGGCAAAAAATTGTCTATTAAACAAGACTTGCGTGCACTACGAACGAAAAAATCTATCGAATGTGGGTTTACAGAATTGCTAAACATGAGTTCCTTCTCCTCTATTACTGTTCAAGACATAGCGAATAAGGCAATGATTAATCGGTCGACCTTTTATTTACATTTCCAAGATAAGTATGATCTTCTAGACAAGCTCGGGAATCGCATTATAGATGAGTTTTCCAGTTGCATTGAATTTGACGATATCAAACAATACAACAGCATTTTAAGAGTGGTGAGGCACATTCAAGCTAATGCAACGACTTACAGGGCCTTAATTTCAATAAATACGGAAACATTGAATTTTGCTGTTGAGATACAACGAATTTTTGAAAACTTATGCAATAATTGGATTTATCGCTATGAAATCAAAGAAAAATCTAAGGGGGCAGGTGATTACTTTTTGCGTTTATTTGCTTCATCCTGTTTAACAACGATTAAATGGTGGATTGAAGTAAACAATAATCTAACCGTAGATGAAGTGTCTGACTTGATCAATCAGTGTTTTGAACAGGGAATGAATAATTCATTTCGAATATAGAAATGGTTTACTGCTCATCGACAGGGGCTAAGCCACACGAAACCAACGTATACCTTGGCAGCGGCGGACGAAGAAAAACAACGAATCTATACAGAATCCACATTTCCAGACTTAAAAAAAGAGTGATGAAGGACGAAATTCAGCACATCCTTTTTGAAGACGAATCCATGATTCGCGATTACCAAGCGATTCAAAAATCGAGTAGGAGGCTACCC
>NZ_JBITPH010000022.1:0-117165 GCF_050467685.1 Paenibacillus sp. NRS-1782 | reverse complement strand
TAAATCTGATGCTGTACTAGTGTTTTTATGCTGGCTCTGATTGTGAATGTGGTGGGTATTGTGCTGGCCGTGCTTGTTAATTTCCGGTACAGTACCGTTTTTCCATCAAGTCGCACATTATCCCCTAAAATCGCGCTTGATTCGGAGTAAGCCAACAATCGGGGATGAATGATCAGCAGGCTTATTCAGAATGCGTTATACTATGAAATATTGTAATGGTTCGACTTAAAACTGTTATTTAGGAGTGAGTTAGATATGGCAAAAATCGTTAAGGTAAAAGATGTTCTGATCGGTGAAGGAGCGCCTAAAATTTGCGTCCCGATGGTGGGAGAAACGTTGGAGCAACTAAAGGAAGAAGCTGCCCATTTGCGTACACTCGACCTGGATATCGTAGAGTGGAGAGTCGATTTTTACGAGCATGTAGAGGATTTGGGGAAGGTTAAGGAGGTCTTGCTTGAAATCCGGTCCATCTTGGCCAATATCCCGCTCGTCTTTACGTTTCGTAGTGCCCGGGAAGGCGGGGAAAAGGAAATCAGTACGGCGAGTTATGTGGAGTTGAATCGCATGGCAGCCGAAACGGGACAGGTAGATATCATTGATGTGGAGCTTTTTAATGACGAAGCCGATGTGAAGGTGCTGGTGGAAGCTGCGCATAAGCATAACGTATCCGTGATTATATCCAACCATGATTTCCAGAAGACGCCGCCAAAGGAGGAAATCGTATCTCGGTTGCGTAAGGCGCAGGAGCTAGGAGGCGATTTGCCTAAAATAGCGGTTATGCCGACAAGTACAGCCGATGTGCTGACCTTGCTGGATGCCACCCGTACCATGGCAGAGGAATATGCAGATCGGCCTATTATTACGATGTCAATGGCGGGAAAAGGTGTCGTGAGCCGTCTGACCGGAGAGCTGTTTGGTTCGGCTTTAACCTTTGGTGCCGCTAAGAAAGCTTCCGCGCCGGGGCAGATACCTGTCACTGAACTGAGAGAGATATTAACAGTGCTGCACAGTCATTCATAAAAGACACATGGTATTAATGCTGACAACCCAAGTGCCATCATCCAAAAAAAGGAAGGTCCACATGCAGTAAGCATGATGGAACCTTCCTTTTTGTAACTCTAATTCAATCCACGAGTAGACTCATACAGTTCCCAACCTAGATTTAGAGTTTGAATAATATAGTCTGCGACTTCTTCCGCATCCAGCTGATCTGTATCGATCTTGGAGTGATTTACGGCGTAAATGTCCTGTCTGGAACGGAAAAGAGCTTCGATTTCGTCCAAATTCTTGTTTTGCAGATTGGGACGGGTATCGATGAGCATCTTGAGTCGATCCTTCCAGGATTCCCAATTTAAATCTAAAAAGAAGACGATAGATGAAGCCAGGCAAGCCTGCTTAACCTCTTCTTGTAAAAAGGCACCGCCACCAACCGAGATGACTTTCAGGCAGGTATTGCTGCATAGTTTGAGAATATGATCTTTTTCAATCTCGCGGAATCTTTTTTCTCCATATGTTTTGAAAATTTCTGTTGTCGGCATGTTGTACTCTTGTTCAATCTCCTGATCAATATCCACAAAGTCCCGATACAGCTTGCGCGCGAGATGAGAACCTATCGTTGTTTTACCTACACCCATAAAGCCAATGAGCACAATATTCTGTTCTCTTAATGGAATCTCTCTCTTGTTTTGCACCATAACCACTCTTTTCTCACCAGTAATGTTGAGATGTAACGCTTCAAAGCGCTAAATACATAAATACATTATACGTTCATCAAACGTGTCATTCAATAGCATAGATCACTTTAGGAGAAAGGTACAAGATAAAAATGGTGTTCATCATCATATGGATGATATTGAACAGGTAAGGGGCTGTCCCACAGATCGTTTGGATCTGATGGACAAGCCGGGCTTCGTTCAGAACGAGTACTGTGATATGATCTTGCTATTACATTTTATACAAAAAAGTTGGGAAGCTATGAATCTATTTCATCCATATGTGAATGTTGACGGTACTTTGAATGATACGCAGGTGTGGAGGCGGGAAGTTTTATATACAGGTACAAATGGTCGGCAGGTTGAACGTTTTTACGTGTCACCTTCTGAGAGTTATGTGTTCAAGCCATTAACCAATGATGAGCAAGCAGGCCGGGAGAGATGGGTATATGAGCATGTGCTTGCTACGTTGCCACCCATCTATCCCCGATTGCTGGCCTGTTCTGGCGCAGGCACAGATGGCGGAGTGGAATGGATGATTTTTGAGGATATTGGTCCGTTGCATCATCTACACGAAGAACAAACGATGTTGCGGGCTGTTGGACTTGTAGCAGGGTGGCATGCTTTGCCACCGGATCGTTTTGCTGGAATGCCACTTCGAGGACCCAAGCCGCTCATTCAGGATTTGGTTTCTGAGTTGTACATGCGCAAGCTTGATGTGTTGAAGCTTTGCAGCTCGTTAGGGTTTCCTAAACAGCAGGTTCAGCGTATGTATGCACAGTTGGATCACTTCGCTTTTTCACCCAGCTTGTGTTGTCTCATGGTGATCTTCATCCGGGCAACTATGCGCTGAGTGGGGAGCGGCTAATGGTGCTGGATTGGGAGCATGCCCATTTGAACACACCGCTATGGGATGTGTATCATCTGATCGACATGTCCCACCCATTGTTTCCCCGGCGTATGACGTCCGACTTGCGAATTTGCTTGCTGGACAGGTATTTGGAGCAGCTGGAGCTGTTGGGAGCAGGACTGGAGCGAGGCGCATTTATGCAAGAATATGGCATGTTTGCTGTGGTATTTTCGCTGTGGATGCTGTTGTTAATTGAAAGTGATTTGCGAAGGATCGGAACGAAATTGCATATAAACGGTGATAAATGGTCAAAAGAGCAATTAGAAGCCCAACGGGGCGAGGCGTTAGCCTGTTTGAACCAATGCGCAGCGATGCTGGAATGGGGACAAGTCAGAAGGTGTGAATAAAGAGTTTGAGCTACAGCGTGTGTACAGATCGTAAACAAAGGTGGGGACATATATGAAAAAAGTCGGTTTGGTCATGAGAAAAATACAGTTTGCCGAAGCGCAGGGCCCGCGTATTTTTGCGGAACGTCTGAAGCAGATCGGGCTGGAGCTGGGCGTGGATATCGTATTTGTGTCACCGGAGCGCCATGTTAGCAGCCATGACTGGCTTCCCGGTTATGAGCATGAAAAGGGTGATCTTGTTAATTATGACGTGGTACTCGATCAGCTTCATGAGCAGCAGATTGAGGATGTTATTTATACGGTATCCGGCTTTACATATTTGAAAATGTTTTTTAAAAACAGCGTGCTTTTTCCGCACAGTTTTCCTGATCCGGCGCTTACAGGCTATGAGATGATGAAGCCTTTTTATCAGATCGTGGACAAGGCTATTGTGCAGACTGATTTTCTCAAGCAGGAGATGGCATCCAAATTTGGTGTAACGGATGTGACAGTTATCCCGATTGGGTTTAATGAGCGGCTGGTGGAAAAGCATTTTGACCCTTCGCAGGTCGTGGAGAATCGGGTGATGTGGATCGGAAGGGATGAAGAGAATCGGCGTCCTGATCTGGTATTGGAGTATGCGCGGCATAATCCCGACAAGGAAGTTTACATGGTGTTTGGCGGAGAACGCTATAAGGAAAGCATGAAGAAGTACGATATCCCTGACAATGTGAAGCTCCAATTTGCGTTGACGCAGGATGAGGTATTTGCGCTGATGAATACGGCCAAAGTATACTGGAGCTGCTCCAAATTCGACACGTTTGCGATGCCGCTGACCGAAGCGCTGGCTATGGGGAAAATCGTCGTGAAGCCTGAGCATCCTTGCTACGGACATATCAGCTCCACGCACTCTTTTTCGGGCAATGAGAAAAACTGGTTCGAGCTGGTCAATATGGCTACCGCCTCACCTCGTCGGGTTTCCACGGAAAATCAGTCGTATGCCATGGAGAAGTTTTCGAGCAGGGTGATGAAGCAGGGGTATCGGGACTTTTTTGAGAATTGGTTAAGCTGAGTGCGAGGCAGAATACTTCGGTTTCAACAGCGTTTAAGCGTCCAGAATTAGAGGATGATTTAAAAAGGGACTTTCGCTCAAGTGAACGAAAGTCCTTCCTTTTTAGGAATGTATCCCCGCTACGGCTTCAGAATCAGCCATTCTGCGGTCGATGACGTAGCTGACCAGCATGAGAAGCAGGCCACCGACAGTGATAAGAGATGCGATCCATGGGATGGCGGCAAGTCCCATCTGGTTAATGACGACCCCGCCGATAAAAGCGCCTCCTGCATTGCCCAGATTCAATGCGGAATGGCTGGAGGTAGAGGCGAGCAAAGGAGCCTCATAGGCCAGATTCATGATGCGAACCTGAATGCCGGGCATAATGCCGAACGCGGCAATGCCCCAGATAAAGACAGTGATGACGGCCAGCACCGGGCTTTGTAGCGTGAACGTCAGGATGGCCAAAATAATAGCCAGTATGGCATAATTTGCGATCAGCGACGGCAGCAGCTTCCAATCCGCGAGCTTGCCGCCGACGATGTTCCCGATGGTTACGCCAAGGCCAAACAGGACGAGAATCCACGTAATACTATGCTCGGCAAAGCCGCTAATGTCGGTCAGTAAAGGCGTAATGTACGTAAAGACGGTGAACAGACTACCGCAACCGACAGCACCTGTGAGCAGCATCAGCAGTACCTTCGGATTAAACAGGCTTCGGACTTCTTGTTTGAGACTGGAGGGCTTGTCCTGATGCATGACCGGAATGTACCGGATGATGCCAAAGAGGGAAATCAGGCCGATCACGACGATGGCTCCAAAGGAAGCACGCCATCCGAGCTGCTGTCCGATAAAGGTGCCAAAGGGCACGCCGATAATGTTGGCTACGGCCAGTCCGGTCAGCACCATAGAAATGGCACCAGCCCGCTTGTCAGGGCGAACCAGTCGGGCGGCGATCAGGGAGCCGGCTCCCAAAAAGGTTCCGTGCGATAGCGCGGTAGCCATACGGGCTGCAATCAGAAGCTCGTAGTTGGGAGCAATGACGGAAAAAAGATTGCCCAAAATGAATATAATCATCAGCAGGCATAACAGCTTTTTTTGCGGTACCTTGTGAGTTAATACGGTGAGCACAGGTGCGCCAATGGCCACACCAAGCGCGTAGCTGGTGATGAGCTGTCCGGCTTGCGGGATGGTGACATGAAGATCCTGGGCCACATTGGGCAGAAGCCCCATAATGACGAATTCGGTCATGCCGATGGCAAAGGCACCGAGCGTCAACCATAGCAAGGAGGGGGGAAAGCGATTGGCTGTCAAATTTTCTTGAGTACTCATAAATGTCTTGTATCCTCCTGAAAAATAGTAATGCGAGTATATCATTAGAAACCACATCTGGCGACCCATTTGCAAGAATTTTACATACTAAGCAGATAAGATTTATGTATTTTACAAAAGCGACAGGTATGAGCGGGTTAAATATGTTATTTTTATAGTATGGATCTATCCAAGGAGGATACAATGATGACGCTTAAAGTGGTACATAGCATTACAGATTTAATTGGAGATACGCCTTGTGTACGGCTTCAGCGATTAACCGGACCGCAGGATGCGGAAGTGTATGTGAAGCTGGAATACTTTAATCCCAGCGGCAGTGTTAAGGATCGGACGGCGGGCAATTTGATTGACGAGGCGGAAAAGGCTGGACACTTAAAGCCGGGTGGAACTATTATTGAGCCGACCAGCGGGAATACGGGGATTGGCTTAGCGATGAATGCGGCTGCCCGAGGCTACCGTGCGATTTTGGTGATGCCGTCGAATATGACGAGGGAACGAATCAATATTTTAAAAGCATACGGGGCTGAGGTCGTGCTGACACCAGCGGAGGAACGGATGTCAGGAGCGATTCGCAAGGCGCTGGAGCTAGGGGCTGAGATCGAAGGGAGCTTTATCCCGCATCAATTTGAAAACGAGGCCAACCCGGATATCCACCGTACAACGACTGCAATTGAAATTTTGGAGCAGACAGAAGGCAAGCTGGACGTGTTCGTCGCTTCTTCGGGAACAGGCGGTACGATTACGGGAACGGGGGAGGTGCTGCGCCAGCATTTGCCGAATCTGCGGGTTGTCGTGGTAGAGCCGAAGGGCTCGCCCGTGCTATCAGGAGGCAAGCCTGGTCCGCATAAGCTGGTTGGTACTAGCCCGGGATTCGTTCCTGCTGTACTGAATACGGATATTTATGACGAAATCATACAGGTTTCGGATGAGGATGCGATTGCGATGACACGGGCCATTGCTGCTCAGGAGGGAATTCTCGTCGGACCTTCCAGCGGAGCTACAATATGGACGGCAGTTCAGGAAGCTCGGCGCTTGGGACCGGGCAAACGGGTGCTTTGTATTGCCCCGGATACAGGAGAGCGATATTTGAGTATGGGTATTTTCGGATAAAAAGAGTGAAGGAGGAGCAACATGAAAATTATGCCTTTACAGAAACGCAACATTTCGAATAGCCGTCTGGTGCTTGGCTGTATGCCTTTTGGCGGGGAATGGGATCGTACGCCGTATACACAGGAGCATGTAGTTGAAGCAGAAAGAGCGGTGGAAGCCGCACGTTCCATTGGCATTACGATGTTTGATCATGCAGATATCTATCGAGCAGGGAAAGCGGAAGAGATTTTCGGTCGAATTTTGAAGGGACAACCCGGCTTGCGCGAGCAGATCGTGATTCAGTCCAAATGCGGTATTTGTCTTCCGGATGGTACGCTCCCGACCCGTTTTGATTTTTCATATGCTCATATTATGGAGTCTGTGGATGGTATTCTGAAGCGTCTGGGTACCGAATATTTGGACATCCTGCTGCTGCACCGTCCCGATCCGTTGGTAGAGCCGGAAGAAGTGGCGGAGGCGTTCAGCAAGCTCAAGGCATCCGGCAAAGTACGGCATTTTGGCGTTTCCAATATGAATGTAAGCCAAATTCAGTTTTTGGAGCGCAGCTTAGCCGGCCCGCTGGTGGCTAATCAATTGGAGATGAGCCTAGCGCATCTTCATTTTGTAGATCAGACGGTGCATGTGAATCAGCAGGCCGGGACGCATGTTCATTTTGGCGAAGGCTTGCTGGAATACTGCCAAACGGAGGATATTCAGCTTCAAGCGTGGGGGCCACTGGCACAGGGGCGTTTTAGCGGTGGTTCTTTGGAAGGGCAGCCGGAGCATATACGCCAAACAGCAGAGCTGGTGCAAAAGCTGGCTGCTGAAAAGGAAACGACACGCGAGGCCATCGTTCTTGGCTGGCTTATGAAGCATCTGGCGCGGATTCAGCCCGTCATTGGCAGCGCTAATCCTGAACGGATCAAGGCGTGTCAGGATGCGGAGCGACAGAGCGAGCTAATGACCCGCGACGAATGGTATACTTTATATGTGAGTGCACGGGGACAAGCTTTACCGTAACCTGGCGAGTGCTTTTCAGCTGGTTACAGCAGACATTTTTTTGGAAAAAAGTATGATTTCGCAGTGCAAATCGTAATTGAATAGGCCTGCCTTTTGTCTAATGGACAGAGTGCGGGCCTTTTTTCGTAGGATTATTAAGCATTTTTCCAGTGGCTAATCCTCTTCGTATCTGGCAAGTGCCCTGGCGGTTGTTTCCTTCATTCGGGAAATGATCCGGGAGCCTTGGACGACCTTGACGCGTTTGCCGAGAAAGCGGATTTTGGACAGTACGTATTCACATTCGTCTGTCTGAAAAGTGAGCGTAATACGATAGGTATCCACATCCTGAACATACTCCACCTCTTTCTCAAAGCAGGAAAAGGCATATAAAATACGGGATAATTCCCCGTTGTACACAGGTATAATTTCGATAATGCCCTGTTCCTTGCGTGACTCCAGAATACCGAGTATGCGTTGGGTGAATTTCTCGGTCTCTTCAGGTGGAATTTCCTCTTCGGTGATGGTTACGATGTTAGGCAGCTTGGTGGACATCAGCGCACGGTGCCTGCGATTGTACCAAAGCAGGCTCCATTCCTTTTTGACCATGGAAAATTCCAGTTTATACGGAAAGCCGGACATACGCTCATGAACACGCCCGTTGCGCATTCTGTAGCTCATACAGATACCTGAGCGTGACCGCAGGATGGGACGCAATATACGCAGGAGCGGATGATAAACCGGGGAGGCAGGAATGCCGGCCTTTTCCCTCAAGCTGCCATCGACCTCCAACGGCTCGTCATCTGCGAGCATCAGCCGAAGCTTATCGAGCGTAGACGGGGTAAAAGCTTCTGTCGCCGACGGATCTGCCAGCATGGACTGGAGCCAGATTCTTTCCTGCGATGTGGTAGCAAAAGCGCCCGATTCATCCAGCCGCGAGACGATTTGGTAGTTAAATATTTTCTCGAATAGGCTCATAATAGGCTTGAAGCTCCTTCCATTCCTGCTTGAATTCCTGACGCAGCCGCTTGGGTTCCAACACTTCACAGCTTGATCCAAAGCTGCGCAGCCACGGTTTAATCTCGGTGATTCCGTTCACTGTAATTTCATAGATAAAGGATTCACTTTCTTCCTCCGTGATCGTTCCCCATTGTCCCTGCAACAGCACGCGTTCCCGAATAAAGTTGCGTTTGGCACCTTCGGGATTGAAAAAACGTACCTGCACCTTCACGGTGCGCCCGGTATCCACAAGCCAGCTATACCGCGTTCTTTCTTCCAACACGACCAGCAGGTCGGCAAAACGCTTCTCCGACACGGGTTCGCCCTCCGCCAACTGTGTCATGCCCTCCATGCGAAACTTCATGATCCCTTTGCCGTCCACCTGACCCAGTACATACCAACGTCCATATTGATGATCATAGATGACTTGCAAGGGAAGAATGGTGTGCTCACGGCCTTCGGTTTCTTTTTCAAACAGCGGATTCGTGTTCTGTGACCCATACATGCTTCGTTTGGCCGCCGAAAAGTACAAAAAAGTCACACAGCGACGTTGCCGAATGGCGTGAAGAAGCGGATGAATATGGGCCTCATCCAGAATGCGTGAGTAATAGTGGTATTTGTATAAAAAAGGTTCCACCATTTCCTGATCTCCGGCTTGACGACGCATGGCTTTTTTTAAAAGATCGCGCAGCAGATATCCCTGTACAGAGGGGAGGTGCGTATTCGCCATAATGTCCACAAAGTCATACAGGTCCAGTAATTCCTCGTCCGTCAGTCCAGTGACCAGATCATTGCGAACAGCATAGCGGTAAGGTCTGCCGCCGGGCTCCTTGCGAACCACGCCGACTTCGACCAGATATTTCAGGTCCGAACGGATCGTTTTCTCATCCGGTAGCGTACTGTCGGGAGGCAGCCCATCGCAGCAGGCATCCAGCAGTTCCATGGTGGTTAGCGGTTGTGACTGTAGCGCTGTCAACAGAAGGGCTAGGCGGACGCTTTCCGACTCCTTGAGCGATTTGGCCCGAAACAGGAATAGCAGTAGTGGATCAGCGGATTCATAGTAGTTGAAGCGCAGCATTTCATTGAAGTCATGTCCCTGCTCCGCTGGTAACTGCTGCTGCACGGATTGAACGATTTCTTTGAGACGCCGGATCGTTTTATCAAAGGTATGTACGGAAATGCCCAGTCTGTCTGCAAATTGCTGCCGATTATAAGCGCCGCTCGTCAGTGTCAGCATGCGCAGAAATTGAATTTCTTTATCAAAGCTCTCTCTCGCCATGGCGGATTCCCCGTTTCTGTTGCCGTTCTCCGAAAATAAGTATCCCTTTATTCTAACAGGGAAGAGATGCAGGAAAAAGGGAATTTATTCATCCTTGTAATACTTTCGCCATGTTCGCGGCAAGCAAAATATAGGATGATATAAATACCAAGTAGAATCCGTCAGCCAAGACGGGGCGTAGAATGAATGTGGAGCATTCAGGAAATATCAAGATATAAAAGCGGTGGTTAGGGAGGGAATAGCATGACAGATATAAAACATGGACGGAATTCAATCAGACCGGAAATGCGTGAAACGATATTGCAGGAGCTGCGTGCTTTGGAGCAGGAGGAGCAGGTGCGTATTGTATATGCCTGTGAATCAGGCAGTCGGGCGTGGGGATTTCCTTCACAGGATAGTGACTACGATGTGCGTTTTATTTATGTAAGGCCGGTGGAGTGGTATTTGTCCATTTTTGATAAACGGGATGTGATTGAGCGTCCAATCAGCGATTTGCTGGATATCAACGGCTGGGACTTGAAAAAGTCGCTCAATCTGTTTCGCAAGTCCAATCCGCCTTTACTGGAATGGCTGCAATCCCCGATTCCCTATCTGGAGCCATATTCAGTGGCAGAACAGATTCGCGCTATATCGCCGTTAACTTTTTCGCCTAAGTCCTGTATGTATCATTATCTGAATATGGCGCGAGGAAACTATCGGGATTATTTGCAAGGAGAACAGGTGAAGATTAAAAAGTATTTTTATGTGCTGCGCCCGTTGCTGGCGTGTGGCTGGATTGAACGCTATAACAGTATGCCTCCGATGGAATTCGAAGACTTGCTGGAGGAATTAATTCCGGCAGATACAGAGCTTTATCAGGTGATCGGACATTTGCTGCAACGTAAAAAAGCGGGCGAGGAACTGGATATTGAGCCACAGCTTTCTGTGGTCAATGATTATATCCAGCAGCAAATAGCTTATTTTGAACAAAAGGCGCCTTTGCTCCAGCATATGGAGGGTGGACGTGATCAGCAACTGGATGATTTGTTCCGCGCTGCGGTGAAGGAAGTATGGCAAGCCGGATTGTAGGATTGTCAAAGCAATAGATGTGGTGTACATTATAGTGAATTAAAAAGCATTGTCGGGAGCTTGAGAAAGTCAGGCTGAGAGGGTGGCCCTTGCCATCGACCGTGAAATCTGATCTGGGTAATGCCAGCGTAGAGAAACCTAGAACACTATACAGGAATGCCGCTTGTTTTGCGGTTGTCGATAGATTCGGTTCATATCTTATAATCAAGCTAGACGGCTGCGCTTAGGCTATTGGTTGTATGAGGTATATCGACGAATGATGTTTTGTATGGTGATCCACCTTTTACTGCGCATAAAGCTTGCCTGGAGATTCAGCTCCGGACAAGCTTTTTTTCATGGCCACGAGGCCCATTTTAAGGGAAAAGGGGAGTACATCATCATGAATACTGCTGTACAAGCGTCTAAAGGATTGAAGCTGACGGATATTTTGGTCACGATTGTGATCGCCGTTGTGTTTGGGTTGGTCTATAAAATATGGGGGCCTGCGTATGATCTGGTGAAACCGCTTGGGCTGAACGCCGAGCAATTGATGTATGGCATGTGGTTTATGGCGGGCACATTCGCATATCTTATTATCCGCAAGCCGGGAGTTGCGATTTTGGCAGAGGTGGCAGCGGCAACGGTCAGTGCTTTTTTGGGAAGTGAATGGGGGATGTCCACCTTGTACTACGGCTTGCTGCAAGGTTTGGGAGCAGAGCTGTTCTTTGCGGCTTTTCTGTATCGGAACGCCAACCTGTGGGTCACTTCGCTGGCTGCGGCTGGATCGGCTATAGCCTCCCTGATTTTGGACCTCAATTACGGGTATATTGATCAGCTTTCGACCTGGAACTATGTTTTGTATGTCGGATTCCGCTTGATTGGCAGTATTGTGATTGCCGGGGTGTTCGCGTTCTATCTGGCTAAGGCGCTGGAAGTCACCGGGGTGACACGCACCTTGAGACCTGCAACGGAACAGGACTATAAGGGGCTGGACTAATGAGCTGGGTAGCCGAAGATGTGGTGGCGTCGGTCACCCGTCTTCGTTTGAAATTTCCCGGTGAGCAGGAGCTGCTTTTTCACAACATGTCTGTATCCGTCCACAAAGGGGAAAAGCTGCTGCTGCTCGGACCGAGTGGATGCGGTAAATCAACGCTGCTCCAGGTGCTGAGTGGTCTGATTCCGCGCACGATAGAAATGCCGATGAAATGTGATGCTGCTGTCATTCCGGAGTGTGCGGGTGTCGTATTCCAAGATCCCGATACGCAGTTTTGTATGTCGTATGCGGACGAGGAGCTGGCTTTTGTATTGGAAAATAATCAGGTTCCCCGTGAGCAAATGCCGTCTCGTATCCGCAAGCTGCTGACGCAGGTCGGTCTTTCAACGGATGAGATACATATGCCGATTGGCAGCATGTCTCAGGGCATGAAGCAACGGCTGGCGATTGCGTCAGTGCTGGCGATGGAGCCGGAGATGCTTTTTCTGGATGAGCCGACGGCTTTGCTGGATGAAGAAGGCACCGCACAGGTGTGGGATACGATTCGCCGCATTTCAGCAGATCAGACGCTAGTGATTGTGGAGCATAAAATAAATGAAATTGTCCATGATGTGGATCGGATTGTGGTGCTTTCTGCTCAAGGGGAAATCATGGCAGACGGAACTGCGGAAGAGGTATTTCATGTGCATCGGCAGGCGTTATCTGATTACGGTGTATGGTATCCGGGCGTATGGAATGAGGCATCTTCACCACGTTGGAGTGAACAAGAGGCACAGGGACACATCTTCTGTGAACTGAATGAGTTAAATATTTCTCATCAGGTAGAAGAGGCGGCTGCGGGTACTCCTATACTGGAGCTGGAGCATTTTAGCGGCCTTCGGGGTTCGAGCCCGGTCATTCATGTGGAGAAAGCACAGGTGAAGCCGGGGGACTGGATTGGTGTGATCGGTGAAAATGGGGCTGGTAAAAGCTCGCTGCTGCTCTCCATGATGCGCTTAATCCGAACGCAGGGCAGCTACAGTGTGGACGGAAAAGAGGCGGGCGGTACGGAACAGCTGGCAGAGCGTATCGCGTTCGTGTTTCAAAATCCGGAGCTGCAATTCGTAGCGCATACCGTACGGAAGGAACTGGAGTATTCGTTGCCGGAGAGCTTGTTTACGGATAAACAGCGCCGGGAGCGAGTGGATCGAATACTCTTACAGTTCGGGCTGGAACGGCTGGATGAACGTCATCCGTATCAGCTTTCGTTGGGGCAAAAAAGGCGGCTGAGCATTGCCACAGCTATGATCCGTGAGCCAGCCGTGCTACTGCTGGATGAGCCGACCTTTGGGCAGGACGCCCGCAATACCTTTGTCATGCTGGACATGCTGGAGCAGCTTAGAGCGGCGGGCACGGCGATTGTGATGGTCACGCATGACCCGGAAATTGTCCGTCGATATTGCACGGATATATGGCGGATACAGAAGGGGGAACTGCGGCATGAACCTGTCTTTTCCCCATCATGAAACATGGCTTCACCGGGTTAATCCGGGATTAAAGCTTGTAATGTTTTCCTTGTTGTTCGTGGTCGTCATTCTGATTCACAATCCGAACGTGATGTTCAATGTAGCGTGCGCTATGCTGCTGTTGCTCGTCTGGTCAGGCCATCCGTGGAAGCGACTGCTGCTGTATGGTTCTCCCTTTATACTGGTGTTTATTTCAACCTCCACAGGCATGATGATGTTCGGCAAAGGGGTGACGACCTGGTGGACATGGGGCCTGATCCATATTACGCAGGAAAGCTTTTATCGGGGAATGCATCTTGGATTTCGTGCACTGAGTATGGCGGCGGCAGGATTATTATTTGGTTTGACGACACGCCCGGTAAACCTGTTTTATTCGCTGATGCAGCAATGGAGGCTTCCTCCGAAATATGCGTACAGCTTTTTGGCGGCGATGCGGATGATGCCAATGATGCTGGAGGAATTCCAAACGTTGAGACATGCCCACCGCATTCGGGGTGTACATCAGCATGTGTCCAAATGGAATATGTATGCTACGCTCCGCAGATATGCGATTCCGCTGCTGGCTCAAAGCATCCGGCGCGCCCAGCGAATTGCTATTGCCATGGAGGCCAAGGGGTTTGCCAATGAAACCAAGCGCACGTACTATTATGCGATCCATTATTCGGCTGTAGATAGTGTGTTTATTTGCTATTTTGTGGTGATGCTTACGCTGGCTTGGGGGCTCGGTATCCGCTTTCCTTATGTGGGCGTGTGGGATGTGCGCTAATTTGCTGTCAAAAGGCTTTGCCCGATTTCTGCTCTGTGTTATATTAATGCAATGGGAATTGACGGCTCGTACAGACCTGACTGGGCTGGCGGGCCTATTACATTTTCCCTGAGAAATGGATCATCAGGAGGCCAGTTTCATGATTATGCTGCATCAGGTAAGCAAGCATTATACGACCTCAAGCGGCCCATTTCAAGCGGTTCAATCCGTGTCCCTTCAAGTGGAGGAAGGGGAAATTCACGGTATCATAGGTGCCAGCGGTGCCGGTAAGTCAACGTTGCTTCGGCTGATGAATGTATTGGAACAGCCGGATGAGGGAAATGTGGTTGTAAATGGAGACGAGCTGACCCGCATGCCGGAAAAACGTCTCCGTGAAGCGCGGCGATCCATCGGGATGATTTTTCAGCATTATCATCTCGTCCACAACCGTACGGTTAGTGGCAATGTGGCAATGCCGCTGGAGCTGGCAGGCGTCCCGAAAAAAGAGAGAGCAGCACGTGTGCGCGAATGCCTGCAATTCGTCGGTTTAGCTGACAAAGCAGAGCAGTATCCAGCACAACTGAGCGGAGGCCAGAAGCAACGTGTGGCGATTGCCAGAGCGCTGGCGAATCGACCTGCGGTGCTGCTTTGTGATGAGCCGACCTCAGCGCTTGATCCGCAGACAACGGCGGATATTCTAGGCGTGTTGCAGGAGATCAACCGTGAACTGGGGGTTACGATTGTGATCGTAACGCACGATATGGACGTGGTGCGGAGCATTTGTAGCCGCGTTTCGGAGATGCGGGATGGGCGACTGCTCTCAACGCAGCCTGTAGGCGGTCCATCGGACAGTTCAAAAGCGGGAGAAGGTGAAGCCTGTGAATGAAACGTTGAGCATTATTGTGCAGTATCAGTCCGAGATATGGAAGGCCATCGGAGAGACGTTCATCATGGTGGGTATTTCTATCGCAGCAGCCGTGCTGCTGGGGCTTCCGGCAGGAACGATGTTGTATTTGTGCGGCAAGGGGCAAAAATATGAAAATCGGCTGTTGTTCACCATACTCAACAGTCTGGTCAATGTGATTCGCTCGTTCCCGTTCTTGTTGCTGGTCGTGTTTATGATTCCATTTACACGTCTCGTCGTGGGTACGGCACTGGGTACGATGGCGGCTACGGTTCCCATGTCAGTGGTAGCCATTGCCTACTATTCAAGGCTGGTGGAGCAGTCACTGCTGGATGTACCCAAGGGTGTAATCGAAGCTGCTACTTCTATGGGAGCGTCTACCCTCCAGCTTATTTTTAAATTTTTGTACGTGGAAGCCCGTTCCGGGCTTGTACTTGGCTTGACCACGTCCACCATCAGCTTCATTTCCTACTCCACGGTGATGGGCATTGTGGGCGGCGGCGGCGTGGGCGATTTCGCCATTCGCTACGGTTACCAGCGTTTTGAAACCGGGTTGATGGCGTTCACCATCGTTGTCATGATTATTTTAGTGCAAACAATCCAGTTCACCGGAAGCACCATTTCCCGCCGGATCGACAAGCGATAGTATATTGTAGCTTGCTACGTTAAGACGGATGCTTTATTGAAATACACTTGCACCACCCACTATGGGAAATGAGAATGACTTTACAGTGCCTCAAAAGCGGAGCGGGCAGAATTGTTCTAAAGAAGCGTTAGCGTTCGCCTTTACCCCCGGATTTTTACCTAATAATGTTCTACTAAATGAAAAAAATCCGGGGGTAACAGCGATCGGAAGAACAATCTGCACGCGAAGCGGCTCCACTGTAACTCATTTTCCTCTTCCCAATCATAAATTTACTTGGAGGTTTCTCACCTAATGAGTCGGAACAACAACATAAAAACTAACCTGAAATTACTTACACTATTTGCTGTCGTCATGCTGCTGGTTGGCGGATGCGGCGGTCAAAAGCAGGCGGCACAAGAAACACAGCCTAAAGAAGCGACTTCCCCAAAAGAAGTGACTTTGAAAGTGGCGACACTGATTCCACCGATGACGGATGTGCTGGATATCGTAAAACCATTGCTCAAGCAGGACGGAGTTAATCTGGAAATCGTTGTGCTGTCGGACAATATCCAGCCGAATAACGCATTGGCAGCCCATGAAGTGGATGCAAACTTCTTTCAGCATGCTCCTTTTATGCAACAATACAATGAAAGCAACAAGTCTGATCTGGTAGCAGTCAAACCGATTTACAACGCCATCTATGGCGCATATTCCAAAAAATACAAGAAAATTAAAGACCTGCCTGAAGGTGCGACGATTGCAATTGCCAACGACCCAGCAAATACCGGACGTTCTCTCGTGATGATGGAGCAAAACGGTCTGATCAAGCTTAAAGAAGGCGTAGGCTATAATGCTACACAGGCTGATATTATTGAAAACAAGAAAAAGTTTGTGTTCAAAGAAGTGGATCTCTTGATGCTGGCGCGGTCGCTGGATGATGTGGACATGGCTGCCATGTATCCCGCTTATGCCAAGCCACTGGGCCTGACACCGAAGAAGGACGCGCTAATTACTGAAAAGGATGATACTCACTTTTCCATTAATCTGGTAGCGCGCAAGGATAATGCGGATTCGGAAGCCATTCAAAAGCTGGCGAAGCGAATGACGGGTCCAGAGGTTCGCAAATTTTTCGAGGATAATTACAAGGACAGCGTCATTCCAGCATTTTAAGTGAAAACGAGAGTTGAAACGTTGTTTTATGATGAGTTGTGGCCTGTATAAGGTAATGAAGTCTGTGATGAGCAGATGGAGTTCCTTGTGCAGGTCTTTTTTTATATCCTTTATATGGATATTTTTTAGCGAAAACAGGGTATAAAGTCTTAGTTTTTAAGGTTTTAGGGTGCATACACTGCTATAAATTTTAGTCATTAAGGGTGATGGAGTATTGCTTGCGAGCATATTAAAATAAATATACGAACAAGCATTCGTTTTTGGTTTTGTTAACAGTTTTTTTGTAGGGGTCAAAAAATTCAGCTGACAACGGATCAAAAGTGGAAGCAAGGAAAGAAGGGGAACGGCATGAAACTGGCTGTAACTGTAAAAAGTTTAGGGAAAAGAAAGCCGGAACTCGCAAAACAGGAAATAGAGCTGAATCCTGCCCCTGAAACTTTGCGAGAGCTGATTGCTGCTACCGTCGTCCTGAATGTCCGCAGATTGCGTGAAAAGCAGGAGAGTGTCGCACTGATTCCGTTCCTCACAGGGCAGGAGGTTCAGGCGCAGGGCGAGACAGGCAAGGTAGGATTCGGGTCCATCTATAATGATGGCGTTCCTGATGTGGAGGATGCAGTAAACACGGCGATGCAGGCTTTTGAAGACGGGTTGTACAGAGTTTTTGTACGTGATGAGGAAGCCGCTGTGCTGGATGCCCCTTTGTTGCTTGAGGATGGAAACGAGATTGTATTTATACGGTTCACAATGCTGGCCGGAAGCCTATGGTAGAGGGGGAAATGAAATATGCATCAGGAGAAAAATGAGCAGGAATATTTCACCGAACTGAAGGGGCGCGCGGCGCAACTGGATGGACAACAACAGGAATTGGCCCAACATGTTATGGAACTGGGTCGAATTCATTACATACGCGAGAATGAGGAGCCTTTTAACGAATGCCAGCGCATATTAAAAGTACAGGCAGAAGCAAGCGGAGAGCCGCTGTTCAAGCCACTGGCAGAGGTGCTGCGTCAGTTGATTGGAACAACGGCTGGGGATGTGTTCGCATATATAACGGAGCATGTGACTGAATATCCTTACAGTACAGGGTATGAGCGTAAACCGTTCCGTACCTCGGATATCACATTCCATACGTCGCGGATTTATAAAAGAATGGTGCAGCTTATCCGAATGGACTGGATCGGCTTCTCGCTTATAGATTATTTAACGAAAAAGGATTATGAACATGGGAATGACTATCGGATTCAAGAGGCGATTAGTGATTGGATAGCCTATGAGTTGGACAACGGTAATCCGCAGGTGTTGGAGGCGCTTAAAGGTATTATTTATGGCGATAACCAGACTGCGCTTCTTACGCGTGCCATGATAAAAGGAATGCTCTTGAGCCATCAAAAGGAGAATTACCATATGGTCGGCGAGCTTTTGGCAGCTGCCAAGCTTCAGGAGGGATTGCGCCAAAGCATCGTGGAGCAAATGGATGAAGGAACCCCGGAGGCTCTTGTATATCTGTTGAAGGTGATGATCGACCAGGGTTTCATTCGTTACAGCTCGGTGGTACGGGCGCTTGCGGTATGGACAGGCATGGGCTTGGAGTCTGCTAATCAGCGGGTGGTTCGCCAACTGATTGAGCAGGCGTATGAAGCATTGACGAATAGCGAGCTGCGTCAGGAATGGCTGACTAGCGCGAATGCCAATGAGGTATATATGAGCTTGTGGGCTACCGCAGTACATGAGGAACGTGATCTGTATGGACAAGTTCGACAAGTCATGGAACAGGGAGCACCTTATCAGAAGATTGTAGCGCTTTATGTACTCTCTAACAGTGAAAACAAGGATGTGCGTCTGGGGATTGCCAGAGAATATCTGAATGAGGCGGACCCGGAGCTTCAATATTGGGTATTGACGAACTATACAAGTAATTATTTTTACGAATGGGTAGAAGGCGGGACGGTCGCGGATCGAATCGTTAAAGTGGTGCATACTCCATTACTGGAGAATAAAGAAGAGCGACGCAAGGATTTTGAGCGACTTCATGCTCTGTTTGCAAAGATGAAAAAAGGCGAGTCTGCCGAGCCCTCCAAGGTGCTGGATTTTGTAAACGTTTATCACCGTTCGGATGCACCGATTCAAAAAATGCTGTATCTCGTCAGTTATGATATGGATGCGACCTGGATTGGACAAATCATAGCCTTAAAGGATCAAATGAGCCCTGATCTGCGTGGCGAGCTGCTGAATCAATTTGTGCGGAATCCGGATGATACGGTGCAACGTGAATTTATTTTCTCAAGCCTGTCCGACAAAAGTATGAGCATTCGCGAGTTCGCTGTTGCCAAGGCGCACAAGCTGACGCTGGCGGAAGAGGAAATGCAGCAAATGGAGGGGCTATTGAAGCTCAAGACAGGTTCTCTGCGGCAAAGTGTCATTGGTGTACTACTGGCACAGCCGGAGAAGTCTCTGAATAGTTCATTGGAGCGGTTGCTTCGGGCAAAGGCGGAGCTGCAACGATTGGGCGGACTGGAAATATTGACGAAGATTTATGCAGATCCCGAGCGTGCCGAGCAGTATGAAACGATCCAGCCTTTAGCAGATATCATTCAGCAGCCGACGGCTAAGGAGGAACAACTGCTGTCCAAGCTGGGGCAGGAGGATGCTTATACGGGGACAAACGGCTTTGGCTTGTACGAGCCTGCTGCCAAGGAGGCTTGGCTGGAGAAGCAGCCGGATCTGGGTGATTTCCGGTTGGGTGATGTTTTTGTGGGTTCATTGGAGAAGATGAAGCGGTTCCTGAGCGGACTGAATGAACTTGTCCACCAGCATCGTGATGTAGAATATACTGCTGAGTATTATTCGGGCTACAAAGAAACGCTGCTAATCGGCGCTAATTTTCGTACCGTACGCTTGGCTCAGCCTAATGAGGAAGCAGTTCCCATGCTGTCTTTATATCCTCTTCACGAGGAATGGAGTCGTTATTTGCAGGAGAGCGACATGGAAGCAAGTGAACTGCTAGAGCTTGTTTTATATGACCGATTGGATTCTATGGATCAAACACTTGATCGCTACTACCGTTATTTCTCCAATCATAACATGGACTATTCAGAATTGAGAAAGCACAAGCTGCTGGAAGGATGGCGTAAAGATTTCGCTGAACAAATGTATCCTTTAGATCGAATTAACGAGATGCAGCAATGGATAGCAGAGTTGACGTATAACGATCAGGTAAGCACGCTGATTAATGCTTATTTTCTGGACACTCCCGGTGATAAAACCTTTGATACCATTGATTTCTCGTTGAATATATTGATGCAAGCTATGCCCAAGGGCAGACCTGCTGAGGACATGGGAATGCTGCACCTGCTGTCCAGCCCGTGGATCGGGTTGGAGAAAGGGCGTGTATATGATGATGAGTCTTTTAAACGTTTTTTCCATACTTTTGTTAACTATAATGAACTGGCAGCTGTATTAAATCACTTTTATTCACCGCTGGATCTGGAGGATTATTTTAAAGCGTATGAAAAAGGGCTGATCGGTGTAGGAGAAGTGTATCGGGAACTGTTGGCTGGCAGTGATAGCAGAAGACATATGAGTTCCTTAACGAATGCCCGCAATACATGGATTGCCAGCAATCCGGAATTTTTGGAAATACGGCGTACGGTTATTGACCGACTGCTGAAGGTTGAATTGGTTCGAGGTGATTTGCCTACCGAGGCCACGCCAAAAGTGATGGGCTTGAGCCGGATTGAAGGGATGGATTATTTCATTCGTATTCTGGAGGGACTCGACAAGGAAACGTTCGTGCGTGGTTATGTGTATGGCTACGGTGATCGTATCACCAAAAAAGAATCGTTCAGCCACCTGCTCAAGGCATGTTATCCGCGTGATGGCGAGGATGCTGCTTTGCTTAAGGAAAAGCTGAATAACGCTAAAATTACGGATAAACGTCTGCTGGAGGCGGCAATGTATGCTCCACAGTGGATTGAAATTGTAGCAGGTTATCTTGGATGGGAAGGTCTTCGCAGTGCTGCATGGTACTTCCATGCGCATATCAATGAAGGTTTTTCCGCCGAGAAGGAAACGATTGTAGCTCATTATTCGCCGATTGCTCCGCAGGATTTTAATGATGGAGCCTTCGATATTCACTGGTTTCATGAGGCCTATGAGACGTTGGGCGAGGAACGATTTGACCTGCTGTACGACTGTGCCAAATATATTTCGGCTGGAGCCAATCATCGCCGATCCCAGTTATTTGCGGATGCGACGCTGGGTAAGCTGAGACTGGGTGAAATGAAAAAGTCGGTGGAAGACAAACGGAACAAGGAACATTTGCTGACCTACAGTCTGATTCCTCTTGTGAAACCTCCTGAACCAGATGTACGGGAACGTTATGACTTCATCCAGAAGTTTCTGGAACAGAGCAAAAAATTTGGGGCACAGCGTAAGGCCAGTGAAGCTCTGGTTTCACGAATTGCGCTTGGGAATTTGGCACGTAACGCAGGCTATGATGATGTAACCCGGCTTGTGTGGGATATGGAAGCCCGTAAGCTGGAGGATCTCCGGTCTTATTTTGAGCCACATGCTTTGGAAGAGGCTACAACGATACAGCTTGTCATTGATGAGGAAGGAACGGCAGATATTGAGATTGTCAGCAAAGGGAAGACGCTGAAATCTATTCCGGCTCGCTTCAAGAAGGATGAGTATGTTGCTGCGTTGAAGGAGCTTAAAGGCGATCTGGTAGATCAGTACCGTAGAGCCCGCAAGGAATTGGAACGCTCTATGGAGTCCGGCACGGCCTTTATGATGAAGGAGTTAACGGGATTATTAGGCAACCCTGTGCTTGCTCCGTTGGTGCGGACGCTAGTTTTCAAGGCTGGAGAACGCCTGGGATATTTCAATGAAGATACATCAGGGTTGGCTGATCCCTCGGGTCAACAGTATCCTGTAGGTGAAGAGGACAAGCTGATCATCGCTCATCCGCTCCATTTGTATGAAAGTGGTCGTTGGAGCGACTTCCAGAAGGATTTATTTGACCGCCAGATTCGGCAGCCGTTTAAACAGGTGTTCCGTGAGCTGTATTTGCCGAATGCAGATGAACGTGCAAGTGCCACCGTTTCCCGTCGATATGCAGGACATCAGGTACAGCCGAATAAGACGGTAGCCCTGCTGAAAGGTCGCCAGTGGACGGTCAGCTATGAGGAAGGACTACAGAAGGTGTATTATGCCGAAAACCTGATTGCTAACCTGTACGCGATGGCAGATTGGTTCTCACCAGCCGATACCGAGGCTCCTACACTGGAGACGGTGCAATTCTTTGATCGGACAACGTATAAGAGTGTGCCGTTGGAGGAAGTTCCTCCCGTGCTGTTCTCGGAAGTCATGCGGGATGTAGATTTGGTCGTCAGTGTCGCCCATGTGGGCGGTGTTGATCCGGAAGCCAGTCTTACGACCCTTGAAATGCGCAGCGTTATTGTGCAGGAATCGCTGCGTTTGCTGAAAATCAGTAATGTACGTTTGGATGGCAATTATGCGCGCGTAGACGGAAGTCTTGGTGAATATGCGGTGCATTTGGGAAGCGGCGGTGTCTACAAGCAGGCGAAGGGAGCGCTGCATATCATTCCGGTGCATTCGCAGCATCGTGGGCGCATCTTCCTGCCGTTCCTGGATGAAGATCCAAGAACAGCCGAGATTTTATCCAAAATTGTACTGCTGGCTGAGGATCAGAAAATCAAGGACCCGCAAATTCTTACGCAGCTTCAGGCGTAGGATAGAAGCTGTGATATAGAGATTCATATTGAAGTAGCGTGAAGCCCTGTCCATGCAGATCCGTGTGGCAGGGCTTCATTATTTGTGCCCAGATAATTCTTTTGTTCCTGGCAGGCGTTTGCTAGAATAAAGGGGATTGTGTAAGTCAACGTTGACCATATTGCAGGGAGGGACACAAGTATGAGCAAGAAGATCAAATGGGGAATTGTCGGCACAGGATGGATTGCAGATCAATTCGTCGCGGATTTGGCGCATGTTACGAACGGGGAAGGGTACGCTGTAGGATCACGCACTATTGAAAGCGCTACCGAATTTGCAGCCAAGCATCAAATTGCACGCGCTTATGGAAGCTACGAGGAACTGGCTCAAGATCCCGAGGTAGATGCTATATACATAGGCACTCCTCATCCTTTTCATAAAGAAAATGTTCTGACGGCTCTTCGGGCGGGGAAAGCCGTTCTGTGTGAGAAGCCTTTCACCGTGAATAGTGGGGAACTGGAGGAACTGATCGGCTTAGCACGTGAACATAAGCTATTCCTGATGGAAGCGATGTGGACACGCTTTTTGCCTCCGATTCGCCAAGTGCGGGAGTGGATAGACGCGGGACGAATTGGTGAGGTGAAGCTGGTTAAGGCGGAATTTGGTTTTCGCGTAGATTGGAATCCCGAGGGACGGCTACTGAACCCCGATTTGGGCGGAGGTGCTTTATTAGATACGGGAATTTATCCGGTTTCTTTTGCTTCGATGGTGTTCGGTCCTGAACCCAAGCATGTATGGAGTACCGCTCATATCGGGGAAACGGGTGTTGACGAGACGTTTTCCATCCTGCTGGATTACGGAAATGGACGTACGGCTGTGCTCAATGGGGCGGTTCGTCTCGGATTGACGAATGAGGCATATATCCATGGCACAAAGGGATATATCCGCATTCCATCTTTCCTGAATAGCACGTCGGCTACTTTACATGTGGACGGCGAAGAGGTACAAACCTTTCAGGATGACCGAGCTTCCACAGGGTATGCCTTTGAAGCAGAAGAAGTGGGGCGCTGCCTGAATGAAGGCTTGCTCGAAAGTTCCACGATATCTTTGGATGAATCACTGGGCATTATGAAGCTGATGGATCAGATTCGCGCACAGTGGGGGCTTCGATATCCTTTTGAGTAATTGAATTATGAATTGAATTGAATTGAATTGAATTGATTAAAGAATAAACCACTTAAAGTCGAAAGAGCTTTTTAAGCTCTTTCGACTTTTTTGTGTACACCATTTGGAATGAATGCAATCCCCACAAGTTGGCTGATATGAAAATGAATAATGTTCATAGGGAGTAGTTCCTAGAATTTTTCAATGGAATTTTCAGAAATGTACGGTAGGGTGTTGTACATGTCGCTTGAGCCAGTGCGGCTGTTGCGATCAGACCGATTAGATCGGCATGAACACGAAACCAGTAGCGAATTCCAATAGACGAATCTCATCCAGCAAACATGGATCGAGGCTCGTCTTTTTGGACATATCCACTCAGCTCTCCAAAGAACTAAGTGATGTAGCGGCCTCCTTGCAAGTGGTACAATAACCATTATGACCATTCGAGAAGGACGTTGAGATGATGAAAAATTTGCTCGTTTCGGGCTACCGTGCCCATGAATTGAATATTTTCAACCAAAAGCACGAAGGCATTCCATATATCAAAAAGGCGATCACAGGCAGGCTCATTCCCCTGATTGAAGAAGGACTGGAGTGGATTATTACCCCGGGTCAGTACGGAGTGGATCTGTGGGCCTGTGAAGTAGCAATTTCACTGAAGCAGCAGTATCCTCACTTAAAATGCTCGATTATGGTGGCCTATCAAAATATGGAGGAAAAGTGGAAGGAGGATAAAAAGGAGTATTTTCAGCAGATTTGTGAGGGAGTTGACTATGTGGGAGTCGTCAGTCGCCAGCCTTATCAGGGAATATGGCAGCTCAAGGCACGGGATGAACTGCTTTTCCGCAAAACCGATGGTTTATTGCTCGTTTATGACGA
This sequence comes from Paenibacillus sp. NRS-1782, assembly GCF_050467685.1. NCBI lineage: Bacteria > Bacillati > Bacillota > Bacilli > Caryophanales > Paenibacillaceae > Paenibacillus > Paenibacillus sp. NRS-1782. The sequence goes on along the minus strand of NZ_JBITPH010000022.1, from coordinate 92,705 downwards.
GGATGCCGGGGAGGGCAGCCCACGTTTTATGAAAGAAATGGCATTGAAAAAACAACAGGCAGAAGGCTATCAATATATCAGCATTAGCTCAGAGGATATCCAAAGCATAGCGGATGAAGAACGCTTATTCATGGACCTCTGATTTTTAAAGCATTAGCTCGGATTTTTGAACAAAAAGGGCGAATGCGTCCCTTTACTTTCATGTAAGCGCTAACATAAAATTTAAACAACAATAATCTATCAGTCAGATAAAATAAATTTATTGAAAAAACAAACCATGAAAGGAGTTAAGGATTCAGATGAAAAAAAGATTTCGGTATACCGCGTTGCTCTGTCTCGGTGTCATTTTGTGTGGAACAGTCCCCCCGATGGATAGCCAGGTCTCTGCTGCATCTACGAGGCAAATGGAAAAGCTGAACCGGGGAGTCGTTGCGGTCAAGATGCCAGAGGGCGTGCTGGTGAGCTGGCGGCTGCTGGGCACAGAAGCGGATTCGGTCAGCTTCAATCTGTACAGAGGGACAAGCAAGGTCAATGATGCGCCGATTACGTCGAAAACCAACTTTTTGGACAAGACAGGTACGACTTCCTCTTCGTACACGGTTCGTGCCGTGGTGAATGGAACAGAACAGGCTGCTTCTCCTGCGGTAAAGGTTTGGAGCAACAACTATCTGGATGTTCCCATCCAGCAGCCTGCAGGCGGTACAACCCCGGATAATGTGAGCTACACGTACAATGCCAATGACGCCAGTGTAGGTGATCTGGATGGGGATGGCGAGTATGAGATTGTGTTAAAATGGGACCCTTCCAATGCCAAGGACAATTCGCAATCCGGCTACACGGGAAATGCATTTTTGGACGGCTACAAGCTGGATGGAACACGCAAATGGCGAATCGACCTGGGCCGGAACATTCGGGCTGGAGCGCACTACACGCAATTTCTCGTTTATGATTTTGACGGAGACGGCAAGGCGGAAATCGTATGCAAAACAGCAGACGGCACTAAAGACGGCACAGGTGTAACCATCGGCAACGCTTCGGCGGATTATCGTAATGCCAGTGGTTATATTTTGGACGGGCCCGAATTTCTGACCGTGTTCTCGGGCGATACGGGCAAAGCACTCAGCACAATTGACTATGTGCCGCCACGGGGAACGGTATCCAGCTGGGGAGATAATTATGGCAACCGGGTGGACCGTTTTCTCGCCGGGATTGCTTATCTGGATGGTGTACGGCCGAGCATAGTCATGGCACGGGGGTATTACACTCGAACGGTTCTGGTCGCGTATGATTGGCGTAATGGTAGCTTGAATCGACGTTGGACCTTTGATAGCAGCAGCTCGATCAATGCCGGAACCGCCGGACAGGGCAACCATAGCTTGAGTGTGGCGGATGTGGATGGAGACGATAAGGATGAAATTGTGTACGGTTCGCTGGTGGTGGACGATAACGGAGCGAAGCTGGCTAACACGGGCATGGGACATGGGGATGCGCTTCATGTCGGAGATTTGGACCCGGACCGTTCAGGCTATGAAGTGTTCAAGGTAAACGAGGACAAAAATGCGACCTACGGCGCTGCCATGTATGACCCGCGTAATGGAAACATTTTATGGGGCGTAAATACAGGCAAGGATACCGGGAGAGGCATGTCGGCAGACATTGATCCCCGTACAAAAGGAAACGAGCAATGGGCGCCGGGGATCGGCGTGCGTTCGGCTAAAGGAGAGCTTATTACGAATACGCTGCCGTCCTCCATTAACTTTGGAATTTGGTGGGATGGCGATCTGCTGCGTGAGCTGCTGGATCATACCTCATCGAGCGCTGGTAAAATCGACAAGTGGAACTATACCAACTCGACTACCTCCAATTTGCTTACGGCTACAGGCACCAGCTCCAATAACGGAACGAAAGGAACACCATCCTTGCAGGCTGATCTGTTTGGCGACTGGCGCGAGGAAGTGATTTGGCGCAAAAGCGACAATTCCGCCCTACGAATCTACACAACGCCGTATGAGTCAGAGTATCGTTTTTATACACTTATGCATGATCCGTTGTATCGTTTGAGTATAGCGTGGCAGAACTTGGCCTATAATCAGCCGCCGCACACTGGGTTTTATCTGGGAGAAGGGATGTCGAAGCCCGCGCAGCCGAATATATACACCCCTTGATTTACAGGTTGGTCTGAAGGTCGAAATGAAACGAGAATGAACAAAAACGGAAAGGGCCCCGGGTTGATCGGAGCTCTTTTTGTCATGTAATTATGTAGTAGATCCGATAAGGTGTGTTATTCATATCCACGCAGGAATCTACCGATAAAATACAAAGTAATACACATTTTCTATGAATGACAACAATAGAAGGAGCGCATGACGAATGGGAAGAAAAGTGTTGATTGGTTTTGCTATATTTATGGGCGTCATTATTTTATTTTGCGTGATTACGGTAGGTTCGATCTGGAGTCACCGGAATACGGCTGTGAAGCTGGAAGGAAGAATTGAGGCTCAATATCTATCGAACCAGTCCAGCTACGATAATATGTGGAAGAAATTTAAGGAAATGACGCAGGTCACGGATTTACAGGCTGGACAGGTCAAAGAGGTATATACCGGAATGATTACCGGACGATATAATGATACGAATTTGCTGTATCAAGCGGTGCATGAACAAAATCCCCGTCTGGCCACATCTGTTTATACGGATCTACAGCGTGAAATTGCCGCTAGTCGCCAGCAGTTTGATAACAACCAGAAGCAAATGATGGATATCGTGCGGGAATATAACACGTATATCAAGGTACATTTTATTATGGCTTCCCTGACTAATATGAAAACATATGATATGTCCCAATATATCGTAACTTCTGACCAAACCGAGGATGCTTTTACCAAGAAGAAAGCGGATGAAATCCGTCTGAAATAGGGGGATCATTGTATGTATTGGTTTATCCCTCTCATCATATTCGTAGGGTTGATTCCAGTGAAGCTACTGACCGGGACCCGCTGGAAAACGATCATTTGGACTGCTATTTTCAGTGCTGTATTGACGGCTGTGACGATCTACATTGATTTCCGCATAGAGACTTGGGATACCGAGGTATGGTCCGGCAAAGTCACAGATTGGCACCATAAGGAAGAGTGGGATGAGTGGCATCCGCCTAGGAAAAGCTGTAGTAAAGACAGTAATGGTAAAGAGAAGTGTACGAGACATAGCGGCTACTGGGAGCATCACAAAGCGGAAAACTCCATTTATACCACAGATGACGGATGGATTCGTGTGGATCGTGCGCCCGATGGCAGCACGTTTGGGGATAGCTGGCCCAACAATACCGCGACACTGAAATGGTTCTGGCCCTATGGCACACCGAGTGCTTCGACGCATGATTATCTGAACAAAGTACAGGCTTCCTACTCCATTTTCAGACATAAGGATATAGACGTGGAGCAATACTCCGACCTGCCGGAGTACCCCAAGGCTGTACTCAATTATATTGATATTCACCGTATTATCGGTCAGGTTCCTAACAAAGCAAAGGCATTACGTATGCTGGCGAGCATGAACACTGAACTGAACAAGCCTGTACCCAACCCGGAAAAACCGGGAAAAACCAAGTCATGGAAGCAGGTCAATTTGATTTTTGTTAATGTGGGCTTGAATAAAACACAGGACTATGGCTTCGCGCTTCAGGACAAATGGGAGGGCGGGAACAAAAACGATTTTGTCGTAGCCTTCTCTACCAACGAAAACAATGAACTGCTATGGGTTTACCCGTTTTCGTGGAGTGAAGTGGAACTGCTAAAAATAGAGGTCCGTGATTACATGATGAACGTACACCAGCTCACCGATTTTGTACCCATTGTCAAGAAGGTAGGAAACATGGTGGCAGCCCGCTTTGAGCGCAAGTCTTTTTCCGATTTTGATTATTTGCAGATTGATATTAGCTTGGGAGGATGGCTTTCCATATGCGCTCTTAACCTGATGCTGGTGGGCTTATACTGCCAGCATGTTATGGAGCAAAAAAGAGAACGACAACTTCGGGAGCAGAGATTGACAGGCTAGATGTGGCATCACCTTTGCAGCCTTCTTTTTCAGAAGAGAGCCAACGTATGATTTTCATAAAAAAGGGAACATTAGTTCTTATTGGTGAAATATACGTATGAAAAAGGAGGCGGGATATGTGACTACTCTAACGACCGAAGGTATGATTGCGCTCGTAACCAATGTCGGGTTCCCTGCTGCATTAAGTCTGATTCTGTTAAAATACATCCTTGTCACCCTCAGCCGCAGATTGGAGCAGCTTGACCGGTCTGTTAAGCAGCTGTCACGATCCCTGGAAGAGGTGGAGGCAAAGCGGGTGAAGCAGTCAAAAGAACCGTGCCCGACAAATACGGACAAACTTCGTGCAGAATGAACAAATCAAGGCAAATAGAAACAATTTAGCAACCCAATTGTGGCAGGAGATTCTTATAATAGAAACGTGTGCAGTTTATGCAGGTATATGATTATGGAGGTGCATGTAATGATGAAAACAGGTATGAAAATAAATACGAAGCTATCCGCGCTGTGCATTGCAGCCGCACTTATGAGCGTGGCGCAGGCCGCCGCCGCCGCGCCTGTCGTGACCGCTCCAGCGGAAGCGACGCAGCCGGGCCTTGCCAGTCCGGCCGCAGCAGCCCCGGCCCAGGTGCCAGCAGCATCTGCGTCGGTTACGACGCCGGCCCCGGCACAAGCGCCGTCGGTTCCAGCTACATCAGCCCCGGCTCCAGCCGTCGATTCCGCCAAGGCCGCTACACCAGCAGCTCCGTCTGCGCCAGCACCGCGTCCATCCGCACCGGTAGCGCCAGCGGCTGCTCCGTCCGTGCCGTCGACTGCGAAGCCGTCTAAGCCGCAGCAGCCGTCCACCTCGGCGCCAGCAGCAGCCGCGGCTGCCAGCGTGAAGCCAACGCAGCTGGACAAGCTGAATCACGAGAGCGCCATTCCGCTCGTGCTGGAGGCGCAGTCACGTTATCTGTACGCGATCAGCGGTGGCAGCACGGTGGGCGAATCGTTCCAGTGGAACGGCAAAAGCTACCGCTATCTGTCCGAGGACATAGGCACCAAGACCAAGCTGATCAGCTATCTGTCGCAGGCCTACACCAAGCAGGCCAGTGAGCAATTTGTCAGCAAATTTTTCGTTGAAGCCAACGGAAAACTAGCTCAGCTGAACGCAGATGGTGGTAACCTGCTGGAGTTCAATCGGGCTACAGCGAAAATGGTGACGATGACTCCGGTTAAGCGCAGCTATCTGCTGACTGTGCCTTATCCGGCAGGAACCAAGCAGGCGAACGAGAAAATCACCGTGAATTTTGAAAAGGTCGGCAGCTACTGGAAAATCAGCTCCGCGCCGCATATCATTTTCTAAATTAAGATTTTGCTACGTTATTCACAAATGGAGTAAAGTGAGGTTGAGGCTTGTTTCGTAAGTCCCAATTCAAGGCAGGGGAGTGCTGTGCAATGATGACACCCATCAAGGTAAAAGACGTTAAGGATATTGAAAAAATCAATCAAATCGTTTCGAATTATACCTATGATATTTGGATTCATGGCAAAAGCGGCATGGCAGATGCCAAATCTATTTTGGGCATGTATGTGCTAAAGCTGGATGAACCGCTGACTCTGGTGGTACCCGACACCGTTAATCCCAAAAAACTGTTTAAGGAGCTGGAGGAATTTATTCATTTTCCTGCTCAAGAAGGATAACAGACACGTAAACACCTGTAGACGCTGCATGCTCTAACTAAAAATAATGCAAAGAAGCCGTGGAATGCTTAGATCCCACGGCTTCTTTTTTAATGCTCCTCCTCGTCCAAAAACGGGAGATTCACCGAATAGTACATCACACCCATCAGCAGCACACCGCCAACCAGATTTCCGAGCGTAACCGGAACGAGGTTATGGATCACACCAGCAACAGAGACCGTACCCGGATGGTCCAGCACGAGCGCAATGGCGAAAGTACACATATTAGCCACACTATGCTCATATCCCGAAATGAAAAAGCAAAATACGAACAGCATCATCGCAAACATCTTCGCGCCATTTTCCTTCATAAACATCGGAACAAAAAAGGCAAGGCAGACCAGCCAGTTACACAAAATAGCTCGGAAGAACAGCTGCATTGCGGGCGCTTCCATCTTGTGCTCCACCACGTTCAGCAAAAAACTGTTCACATTGGAGGACTCAAACAGCCCAGTTAAGAAAATAAGGAGTGCGAACACCCCGGCACCCAGCAAATTACCGCCATAGCTGGCAGCCCACAGCCGAAGCACCTGTCCCCAGCGCAGCTTTTTACGGAGCGCAGCATAGGTGTAATAAAAGGTGTTGCCTGTAAACAAATCCCCGCCGCCGTAAGCAATCAGAATGATGGCCGCCCCGAACGTGAGCGCTGCCATAGGATAAGTGAATGGAGATTGCTCCATGTAAAAAAAGTTGCCCGTCTTGAAGGCCACAATCACGCCGAACCCGATGAACATACTCGCCAGCATGGAACGAGCCACATAGCGGAGCAGGCTTTGCTTGTAAATTTTGTACTTCTTCATGGCTAGCTGTTCAACATTGCGTAAGCCTTCCGTCTCCATTTCCAACGACAACCCCCTATTTTCTCGATGTAAGTCTTTAAACAGACCTTATTTTTCCCTAAACATGGCCCAGTCAGTCAGCAACCCTGTTAGCTTATAACAAGCCAAGCTTTTGCAGCCCGTACAAAATGCCGTCTTCATCTGCGCGTTTTGTGACCATTTTAGCTGCGGCCTTGGCTTCATCACAGCCGTTACCCATTGCGACACTATGATGTACAGCCGTCAGCATTTCCACATCGTTCAAGCCGTCGCCAAAAGCGTATTGATTTTCATCGGCAATGCCCAGTCTGGACGTAATTTCGCGGATGCCTATTGCTTTGGAGCCGGCGTGAGGAACAACGTCCACAGAACTCGGATGCCAGCGTACAAAGTCAAAAGCTTTGAATACTGCTTCATAGAAGGGTTCTTCTTCTACCGTACACATCAACAGCGTCTGATAAATATCTCTTCCCTGAAAATAAAGCGGATCGTATCCAACCGACAGCTTGGCCTTGAACGTTTGAAGTGATTTTTGTACAAGCTCATCGTTAGGAATATTAGCCTTCATGTTGGCATGGTCCATATATACGATCGCATGGTTATGAGTGAGAGCCATATCAGTCATCACTTGCAAAGCTTCTCTGTTCAACGGATTGGTAGCAACCACTTCTCCCCGAAGCACGACATATTGACCATTAAAGCTGACGTAAGAATCAATTTCCAGCTGCTCACGGATTTCCTTGAACATAAACGGCGCGCGTCCTGTGGCAATGGCTACCTCATGACCTTGCTCTTTCAAAGCAAAGACAGCCTTTTCAGCCGTTAGTGGCATTTTTTTGTCATCGTCCAGTAATGTACCGTCGATATCGAAAAAGATAATTTTTTTGTCTGACATGTTCTTACACCTGACTTTCAATAATGTATTGTCGAAATGAACTCATATGGATTCATTATATCAAAGGAACTGCTTCTGAATATACAAATACGTATAAATCCTCATGAATGTCTGTCTTCTATAGCTTACAATATAAAATAAGGATTACTGTAAAATATAATGCCTATCTCCTATTTTCATAGACGGGATGTGATCATCATAACTAAAATTCAAGTCACACCGGAGCAACTGGATCACGTGGCCTCCCAATTTGCCAATGCTCACGGAACACTGAATAACCAGTTAAACGGCCTGGATAGCACAATGAACAGCCTTCACAGCCAGTGGGACGGTATGGAGAGAAATCGCTTTTATAACGACTATCGAACGGCTAAATATACGCTTTCTTCCGTGTTGAACAAGGTTCAATCCATTGAAATTGAGCTGAAAAGCATAGCTTCGAAGTTTAGAAACGCGGATGATAACCCGCGTGGCTTCTGGACCGCGCTGGCGGCGGCTATGAGCGCAAGTGCAGCGCTGGAGGGCGATGGAGAAGCTGGAAACCATGCTGGGGATGCCTCCAAGTCGCCCAAAAGCATAGATGATTGGGATCAGGCTGACGCCGATAAATACCTGCAATATGACAAACTCCTGAAAGATGCCGAGGCGATTGGAGACAAGCAAGCTATGCAGAAAATCCACGACCAGATGAACGTCCTGCGGCTGCAATATGAGGATTCAGTTACCCGCACAGATTACAATACAGGAGAAACGTCCAAGATCACATCCGATTCTCTCGTTGCCGTCACCGAGCTGACGGGGAAGGATGGCACGAAAACGGATATTTATATAGATAAAAAAGGAAATATTGTCAGTTACGAGCAAAATACCGACAAATATGATTATTGGGTCCAAGAGCATACCCAATCCGCCGGAGAGCACGCTCTGGGTAAAACGGCCCAGACCGTCACCGGATATGGCATAGGTCTTATTTTGTCGCGTGGGACTGGCGTTAGTGACGCAGGCTCGAGCATTAGTTCCAGCGCAGCCTCCGGCTGGGAAGAGCATGTCGTCGGCATCGGTGGCGGTATGATCAGTGACCAGGTGCTATTCTCTGTATCGGATGAAGGCGAAACCCGCACCATGATCTACCGAACTGACAAGGAAACCGGACATATCGAAAACATGATCATCGTCACCAAAGGTGAGAATGAAATGGAATACAGCTATTGGGAGGACTATAAATAGAAGTGGTCCAGGGTATGAAACGACATTAGCAACTCGAATAGGAGTATCTATACAATCTACAGTCTTTTTTTCTGGAACGGTGAGTGGCAGTTGAAAACTGTAAAACTCGCTAGCTGGAGAAGTCTGTAGATTTTTTTGTTTCTTAATTGAAAAAAGACGCAGTGACTTCCACTGAATTGGAAGGCTGCGCCTTTTGTTTTTTAAATTAAATTTTACTGAGCTTCCCCGTTCAAATAACGATAAAAGGGAGCATCCACCCAGAAGTGGTAGCTTTCCACCTCTACACCTGGCTTGATCTTACGTAAGCCATCGGCAATGGAGGAAGCCTTGTCCGTCAGCGAAAAAGACTGGGCGTAATAGCGTCCCGCGCTGACCCGATTGTTCGCAATCTCCGTGTAGGCTGAGCCGGGGGAGGACAGGGAGGAATAGAGCGGCTGCCACCAGGACTGAGCGATCAGACCGGCTTGGTCTTTACTGTTCTTTTTGGCGTATTGGTTGATGATGGAGTCAAAACGATTCTTCTGCCCGATCGTCGCAAATTCGAGGGCAAGGTCATATTCCTTGGAGTAGGCGATATAGTTGCCGTTGTTGCTTTGTGCGACTTTATAGTCTTCGGTCTGGACAGGCTGTCCCCATTCTTTCAAGTATACAAAAGCCGAAGTTTTTGGCTCTAGCTGTACATTGGCTTGAATACCCTCGCTGCGAAGCAGCCCGATCAGTTGGATCGCGTGCTTGAGATCGCTGTGTCCATAGGTGAGGGACAGCTTCGGATCAAAATGGGCATCATAGCGGCTGTCCTTGATATTGTAGCCTGTGAACAGATTCTGCTGAAGTCCTGTGTCGAACAGGGCTTGCAGCTCCGGGGATTGGACGAGTATCTGTGTATTATAGGCCTGATGGATTTTAGCAAAAATATCGTCGTCCTGCACTTGGCCGATGGCATTTTTGTATTCGCCGTGGAATGCCAGCACACGGCTTAGCACCTCGGCGGTGAATGACGCATCGGCTTGCTCGCCCGGCTGGAAGGAGGACAGCGCGCTTTGCGGCAGCAGTCCTGTATCTACAGCGACTGCCAGATGGGTCTCAGCAGTTCGAGCCAATGTACGAATCCCCGATTTTGTTAGCACGGCCTGCGCCTTATCCGCAGGGTATGTAGCAGCCAACTCAGTCAATCCAGCGGCTTTTACAGCTATACGGATCGCGTCATTTTGTGTCAGGGGAACAGACGGTTTTATGTCAGTGTTATCCAGAATACCTTCTGCATACAGTGCTGCCGCTTGGGCATACAACGGATCATTTGACTTTAAGCCTGTAAAGGCGGTGTTTTTGTCCGCAGAAGCTGTACTTGAGCTGTTCAGGTTCAGCACAGTGGCAAGAGAAGCGATATATTCCCCTCTTGTCGGGGATGAGGATAATTGGATGTTAAAACGGTCCTTTAGATAGGTGAGCTGGTGGTCCGAATCAGTAACAGAGCCAGAAGCGGAGCTGGTTACTTGCTGGACGACCGGGGCTGCCGCGGGTGCGGCATAGGAATCAACAGGACTGGAAAAGGCAGCGATGAGTAGAGCGGCGGATAGAGGAATTATTTTCCAAGAGGACGATCTTAGGCTAGTCAAAGGTGCGGTCATGTGAAATTTCCTCCTAAATTAGCTGTACTATTTTATATTATTCCTAGCGAAATACTTGTGATTTGATAGAATGATATCTTGTTCCTCTCAAACTGTCAATCCATCTAGAAGAATAGGGCTGTATTTAGCTTCATAATCCATATGGTTATATCTGTGTGGTATCTATGGACTTGCAATTAGGGTACCAAATGATAGATGATGGAAGAGGGTCTTTTTTCAGAAAATAGGGCTAAAGATAGAGAGGATACCGACAAAAAATAGACCGGATTTACCGTATTTTTGTATATTATTGTAGAAAAAGATCGTAATTCAGGTTATAGTAAAGGAAGAAATTAACTAGTATGCGTTTCACCCAAATACGATTTTGTGGAGGGCAACATGAGTACATTTAAAAATTGGCTGAGCACGACTAAGAAGGGTCTTGGAGACCAGGTTAAGAAGTTTAAAAATAAAGATTTCATGGAAGCTGTTGTTGCGGGTTGTGCGCTGGTAGCCTTTGCTGACGGTACCATTAGTCCGGAAGAGAAATCAAAGATGGCCGGATACATAAATCTCAGTGAAGAATTGAAAGTGTTTGATATGGGCGAGGTCATTAGCCGTTTCAATCACTATGTAGCGAACTTTGAATTTTCGCCTGAAATCGGCAAACAGGAAGCACTCAAAGCGATTGGCAAATTGAAAGGCAAGCCTGAAGTGGGCCGACTCGTCGTTGGCGTATGTAGTGCCATTGGTGCTGCTGACGGTGACTTTGATGCAGATGAACAACGAATTGTCGCTGAAATTTGCGGTGCGCTGGGTTTGAATCCGTCTGAATTTAGTCTGTAAATTTTACGGAAGGGAGGTGTGTTAATCAGTGGCTGTAATTAATCTGGTTAAGGGCCAGAAAATTGATTTGACCAAAGGAAACGCAGGTCTAACCAAAGTTATTGCTGGATTGGGATGGGACCCTGTGCAGTCCAAAGGATTTTTTGGCTTCAAGAAGCAACCGAATATTGATTGTGACGCTTCTGCCATTATGTTGGACGCCAACGGAAAACTGACTCAGTCGGATAACGTAATATGCTTCCACAATAAAAAAAGCCCATGTGGCTCAATCGTACATTCCGGTGATAATTTGACTGGACAAGGTGACGGTGATGATGAACAAATTGTAATTGACTTGGCACGTATTCCTGCCAGTGTCCACAAAGTGCTTGTTGTTGTAAATATATATGATTGCGTAAACCGGAAACAGGATTTTGGCATGATCGAGAAAGCGTATATCCGCATTCTGGACGGTTCTAATTCCAAGGAACTGGTCACGTTTAATTTATCTGACAATTATGAAGGGCTGACTGCATTGGTTTGTGGAGAACTCTATCGTCATAACGACGAATGGAAGTTTGCTGCCATCGGTGAAGGCACGAATGCCGTACATATTGATGTGCTGGCTCAGCGCTACATGTAATTTTATTTTACGAATACCAAACTTAATTATGGAAAAGGGGTTCTTATCATGGCAATTAACTTATCCAAAGGTCAAAAGATTGATTTGACGAAAACAAATCCAGGCTTGTCCAAAATCACGGTTGGCTTGGGTTGGGACACGAATAAATACGATGGCGGTAAAGATTTTGACCTGGACGTATCTGTATTTTTGGCTAATGCAGAAGGTAAAGTAGAATCGGATAAGAACTTCGTCTTTTTCAATAACCCGCAAAATGAGAACGGCTCTGTCGTCCATACTGGGGATAACCGTACTGGCGAAGGCGACGGAGATGACGAGCAAATCAAAATTGATTTGGGCAGCGTGCCAGCTAACGTAGAAAAGATCGCTTTTACAATTACAATCTATGAAGCACAAGAACGCAGCCAAAACTTTGGACAAGTGTCCCGTGCTTATGCTCGTATCGTAAATGAAGCGAACAATGAAGAATTGATCCGCTTTGATTTGGGAGAAGATTTCTCGATCGAAACGGGCGTTGTTGTAGGCGAATTGTATCGTAACAGCGGTGAGTGGAAATTCAGTGCCATCGGTAGTGGTTATCAGGATGGTCTTGCAGGATTGACTCGCGATTACGGTTTGGCGTAACTAAAATCTGTACAAAGAAAGCAGGTATGCGGTATGACTATTAGTCTTTCCAAAGGACAACGCATTGATCTGACCAAAACCAATCCCGGCTTGACCCGTGTTGTCGTAGGTCTTGGATGGGATACGAATAAATACAGCGGTGGCGCGGATTTTGACCTGGATGCTTCGGCTTTCCTGCTGTATGAAGACGGCAAAGCAAAAGCTGCGGATGATTTTGTATTTTACAACAATCCAAACGGCGGAGCAGGATCTGTGACCCATACAGGCGATAACCGCACAGGTGAAGGGGATGGGGATGACGAGCAAATCATCGTTGATTTTGCGAAGATTCCTGCGAACATCCACCGTATCGGGATCACGGTTACCATTTATGATTACGAGGCGCGTGCGCAAAACTTTGGACAAGTGTCCAATGCTTTCGTACGTGTGGTAGATGCAGCGACGGATCGTGAAGTGCTGCGCTACGATTTGGGAGAGGATTTCTCCACTGAAACGGCCGTGGTATTCTGTGAATTTTACCGTCAAAATGCGGACTGGAAATTCCAGGCAATCGGTAGCGGCTTTGCTGGTGGATTGGGTGCGCTTGCTAAAAACTATGGCTTGGACGCTCAATAATATCCACTTGGGGTGGTGTCCATAGGGCGCTACCCTTTTTTTTAGGCCATTAAATTGCATGCGCTGACACATGACAAACGGACAGAAAGGTGACACAATCATGGCTGTTATCGTAGTAAAGGGACAGAAGGCAGATTTGACGAAAACGAATCCGGGTCTGACCCAGGTCAACGTAGGGATCGGCTGGGAGTCCCCAGCGACACTGGAACTGGATACTTCGGCATTTTTGTTAGGCTCTGGAGGAAAGGTGTCAGGCGATGAGGATTTGATCTTTTACAACAATCCGACCACGCCCTTCATCACGTATTCAGACGGACAACAGTCGGGTGACAAAAAGCAATTTGCACTTGATCTAACGCGGATTCCTGCCAACATTGAGAAGATTGCGTTCACGCTGACGATTTATGATGCGGATCAGAAACGGCAAAATTTTGGACAGGTTCAAGGCGGATTCATTCGTTTTTCTCATCCGGTTAGCGGAGAGGTTTTGCGGCTTAATTTGGACAGCGGATTTACAGTGGAAACGGCCATTGTCATTGGTGAGCTGTATCGCCATAACGGGGAATGGAAATTCAACGCGATTGGCGCGGGCTTTTCCGGTGGATTGGATGCGTTGTGCGTCAATTTTGGGATTGAAGTGGAAAATAATCCGGCTCCTCCGGCGCCAGTGCCTCCAGCGCCTCGACCAGCACCAACACCGCCGCCAGCGCCACCTGCTCCGAAGCCAGAGCCATCTGCAACACCAGTGAATCTGAACCTGCGCAAAATTGAGCTGAAGAAGAAGGGCGACACCATCAATCTGAAAAAAGGCTCAGGTGGATTAGGAGAGCTCCTGATCAATCTGAACTGGAATCAGGTACAGCAGAGCAAGGGCTTTTTCAGTCGTGGCTCCAAGGGTGTCGATCTGGATCTGGGCTGCTTGTATGAGATGAAGGACGGAGATAAAGGGGTGGTTCAGGCGCTGGGTGAAGCTTTCGGCTCGCTGAATCGCTTCCCATACATTGCTTTGGACGGCGACGACCGTACAGGGTCTGTGAAAACAGGGGAGAATCTCCGCATCAACGGCGCTAAAATTTCTGAAATCAAGCGAATTTTGGTGTTTACCTTTATCTATGAAGGGGTTACGAACTGGTCGCAGGCGGACGGAGTGGTCACGTTGCATCAGAAGGACGGACCGGACATTGTTGTTCACTTGAACGAACATGACAACCGCAAGGGGATGTGTGCGATTGCCATGCTCCAAAACGTGAACGATGAAACGTTCAGCATTGAAAGACTCGTGCAGTTCTATGGCGGCCATCGTGAGTTGGATCGTGCATATAACTGGGGCATGCGCTGGTCGCAGGGTAGCAAATAAACTGAATTATCGGAGGCACTCTTTTCATGTTGAATGATTTATTTAAAAATATCAGCGAGAACTACGGCCATTTTTTTTCATGGAGTGATGTTGTAGCTACACTTTCTGACCCGGTGAGTTGGGGGATTATTGGAACTCTCATTTTGCTGGAAGGTCTTTTGTCGGCGGATAACGCCTTGGTTCTCGCAGTTATGGTTAAGCATTTACCGAAGGAGCAACAAAAGAGAGCCTTGTTTTACGGAATTTTGGGAGCGTATATATTCAGGTTCCTCGCGATCGGCTTGGGTACATTCCTGATTAAGTTCACGCTGATTAAGGTACTGGGTGCGGCCTATCTTCTTTATATTGCATATAAGGGCTTATTCAAGTCCGAAGCGGATGGAGAAGTGGAGAACAAACCTATTTCTTTCTGGAAAACCGTATTAATGGTAGAGCTGATGGATATTGCCTTCAGTATTGACAGTGTCATTGCCGCTTTTGGTGTAAGTGAACAGGTATGGGTTCTGTTCCTGGGTGGTATTATCGGCGTTCTGATGATGCGCGGTGTTGCACAAGTGTTCCTCAAGCTCATTGATAAATTTCCGGAACTGGAACAGACAGCCTTTATTTTGATCGCCATTATCGGGGGTAAGATGCTGGCTGCTGCTTTTGGCTTTCATATGTCGCAGGTTTTATTCTTCGGCATTTTGATTGCCGTCTTTGTAGGCACAATGGTGATTAGCTCGGCGAAAAGAAAGAAAAAGGCCGACGAAGAGGCTTAATGTACAAAGTATAGCGAAATCCCTCCTGAACCTAAGGGGGGATTTCTTGTATACCCGAGGCACAGGGCTTCAGTCAGGCAAGAAAGAGCAAGAGGAGGAGAAGGCCCTGAAATATTTTAATGATTTGACCTCTGAGGAAGTAGAAGCGATCTTTTGTACGCCGCCGTCCGAATTTAATAACCGATCCCCAAAAAGTGTATTGGCTTATGCGGTAGGAGCGGCTTTGTACATGCCTGCGACCCGTTCGGAAGTAGCGGAAGAGATCAAGAATGGAAAACATGAAGGATTGACGACGGTCATGCTGGATTTGGAGGATGCCATAGGGGATCAGCAGGTCGGGCAGGCAGAACAGTCGCTGACACAGCAGTTGCTTCAACTATTATCGTATGTACGGACAGGCGTGATGAGTGAACAGAGTTTACCGCTGCTGTTTGTACGTGTGCGATCTGTGGAACAGTTGGAACGGCTACTGAACGGGTTGGGAGAATCTCTGTCGCTGCTGACAGGCTTTGTTTTGCCCAAGTTTTCTTCTCACAATGGACGAGCATATTTTGAACTCATTGCCAGATATAACCGGGGTAAGGCTGAACGGAACATCCCTGTGCTGTACGGATTACCGATCCTCGAAAGCTCCAACATTATTTATCGGGAAACCCGCTGGAATGAGCTGCTGTCGATCAAAGAGATTTTGGATGAGTATGAGGAATATGTGCTGAATGTACGAATTGGGGCAACTGATTTTTCCAGCCTGTTCGGCTTGAGACGTAGCCCGGATATTACAATCTATGAAATTGCCGTCATTCGGGATTGCATCGCTGATATTATTAACTTGTTTGGACGGGTAGATTCGGATTATGTCATTTCCGGCCCAGTATGGGAATATTTCTCCCATCGGGAACGTGTATTTAAGCCTCAATTAAGAGTGTCGCCCTTTGAGGATGCATTTGGTAAGCAGGGACGCAATCTGCGAATGGACTTCATTTCAGATGCGGTGGACGGACTAATACGAGAGGTCATGATGGACAAGGAAAATGGCATCATCGGCAAAACAATCATCCATCCTTCCCATATTAAGCCGGTACAGGCCATGTACGCAGTGACACATGAAGAGTACATGGATGCCCTCGCGATTGTGGAGCGTAATGACGGTAGTCTGGGTGTATTCAAAAGCACCTATGCCAACAAAATGAATGAAATTAAGCCGCATTTAAATTGGGCTTATCGTATTATAAACAGATCAAAAGTATACGGGGTGTTACATGAACAACAACATTTTGTCAGTCTCTTACCCAACCACGAAAACACATCTGCTGCCGATCCTGGAGCAGTTCAGCGTTAAAATTACGGAAACACATAATCCATTCTGCCTTCCAGTAGACAAGCTGTTTGCGATGGCGGCGCGGGTGAACAAGAAGCGTTCGTTTTTGTTTGTCAGCAAGGTGCTGGGCAAGCATATTCCGGTGAACCCTTACACCTCTTTGTTGAGTGGTGCGGCGCTGGCTATACTGCTGTACAAGGAGCTTGTCCCACAGGCAGGACAACAGATGGATGAGCTGATTGGAGAGGCTGTGAAGGGACTTCTGGATTCGCACTATGCCCAAGAAGCTTATCGTAAGCTGATGGAAGAACGTTTGGCCTTTGCGGAGCCGATCAAGTTTGTTGGCTTTGCCGAGACGGCTACGGCGCTGGGACACGCCATGTATCAGGTGTTTGCGGACGGTGCCTCGTATATTCATACGACACGCGAGGATATTCCGGGTCTTCAGCCGATCATTCGATTTGAAGAAGAGCATTCGCATGCTGTTGATCATCGCTGCTATGCGCTGAATGAGCAAGTATTTGAGGGAGATGGCCCCATTGTGCTGGTAGATGATGAAATCACGACGGGCAAAACGACCCTTAATATTATTCGGGATATTCAGGCACATTTTCCAAGAAAGCAATATGTGATTGCTTCGTTATTGGATTGGCGGACAGACAGCGATGAGCAGGCCTTCACCGATCTGGAGGCAGAGCTGGGCATTACGATTACGCCTTTAAGCTTGCTCAAAGGAAAGATTGAGGTACAGGGAGTGCCAATGCTGGATCACGCAGAATACGGTGGGCGAGCCAGGCACACAGAACATGCTGCTACCAGCATAGCAGAGGATACGACAGATGCTTCTGGAATAATTGACCACTGTTTTGCAGAGGCTGCGTCTGGTTTTGAACGGGTAGTACACAGCTCGATTTCAACGGACGGATACGCCAATCAGGCTCCTTATTTGAAATATACAGGTCGTTTCGGCCTGCAATCGGCTGATAATACTGCGTTGGATGCGGAGATTACGCGTACTGCGGAACGATTGAAGAAGCTTCGTTCAGGGCAGCGCACGCTGGTGATGGGCACGGGGGAATTTATGTACATTCCAATGCGGATTGCAGCGGAGCTAGGCCCGAAAGTGTATTATCAGTCGACGACGCGTAGCCCGGTTTACCCCCATCGTGAGGAGGGATATGGCGTAGCTTGTGGTGTGCCTTATCCCTCGCCTGAGGATGGGACGGTACGCAATTTTATTTATAATGTAGACCCTGGTCAGTATGACGAGATCTTTGTTTTGATCGAAAGGGAATCAGAAGCGCAGCGAATGCAGCCCATGCTGGATGCCTTGACCCATCTTGGCTGCGACCAAGTGCATGTTGTTTATTTTAATCGTTTAGCTGAGCAGGAGAGTAAAGGAGCGCGGATATGAAGCAGACACTCATGAAGCAAATACAGCAGAAGAACATTCATCCACCCGAGCCGTTGGGGAGCTATCCTGCATCGGATGTTACTTTTTTATTGAAGGATTTGAGCCGCGTTACGTTGGAAAAGGGGACCGAGGATCGTGAAGAGGCGATTCAGTCAGGCGTCCATTATTCAGAAATGCTTCCGGTGGAATATGAGCCTACAGCGGAGTATATTGCACTGTTTCACGAAACGCTTGCTCAATCGGCCGAAAAAGTCGCATTAGCCGCAGCTTCTGTGGCTGAAATGATTGTGAGAAAAAGGGGTCTGAACACGGCGATTGTGTCGCTTGCCAGAGCAGGAACGCCCATCGGTATCTTGATCAAGCGGTACATTGACTGGAAGTACAGTGTTTCCCTGCCGCATTACAGCATTTCCATTATTCGCGGCAAAGGCATTGACCGGAATGCTATTTTGTATATTTTACAGCAGCACGGGCTGGATATGGAGCTCCAATTTGTCGATGGCTGGACGGGAAAAGGGGCAATTCGGCAGGTGCTGATTGAGGCTTGCCGTGAGATGAACGCAGATTACGGGCTGCACCTGAATGATGATCTGGCGGTGCTAGCCGATCCGGGGAGCTGCTCGGATACCTTTGGTACGCGGGAAGATTATTTGATCCCGAGCGCATGTCTGAATTCGACCGTTTCGGGTCTGATGAGCCGGACGGTATTGCGCGACGATCTGATAGGCCCAGACGATTTTCATGGGGCCAAATTTTATGAATCCTGGCGGTCGGTCGACCAGTCCAATACGTTTGTGGATACGGTTTGCGGTTACTTTCAACATGTGGCTGAAACCGCCGCTACGTATGCTGAACAGATGACAACGAATCCACCTGTGGTGACGTGGCAGGGCTTACGGGATATCGAGGCGATACAAAAGGCTTTTGGTATTCAGGATATCAATTTGGTCAAGCCCGGTGTGGGGGAGACGACCCGTGTACTGCTGCGCAGGGTGCCATGGAAAATCCTGATTGACCGTGAGGATAATCCGAATCTTCGGCATATTATACTGCTGGCAAAGGACCGGGGAGTGCCTGTCGAGGTGTTTGAAGGTCTGACCTATTCCTGCTGTGGGATCATCAAGCCGCTTAAGGGAGGACAAGAATGATCTACGCAAGCGATCTGGATCAGACGCTAATTTACTCCAAACGCTCGCTTGGCGTGCCGTTGGAGTCGCCTGGGCTGCTGCCTGCGGAGCACATTGAAGGGGAAACAGCGGCGTTTATTTCAGCACAGGCCCTCCAACTGCTGAAGGCGCTGCCGCCAGACGTGATATTTATGCCTGTGACGACTCGCACAATGGCACAGTATGGACGGATCACGGTGTTTCAAACGGAGCTGGTTCCGGCGTATGCCGTGACCAGTAATGGCGGTAACATCATCGTTGGAGGCGAGGTGGATCGGGAGTGGAATCGCCGCATTCACGAGCAGGTACGTCGAGATGGTGCTAATGCGGAAGAAGCACGTCGTGTATTCGGACAGGTGCTGCATGAGGATTGGGTTAGAAGTGAGCGTTTCTGCGACGAGTTATTTTACGCATTCGTTATTGAACGGGAGCGGATGCCACTGGAGCAGGTGCTGGAGCAGGCGCGAATCATGCGTGAAATGGGCTGGGAGGTATCCATTCAAGGGCGCAAGGTGTATCTGGTGCCTGCGGCCGTGAATAAACAGGCAGCCGTGGAGCATATCCGTAACCTCACGGATGGAGGGCCTGTTGTAGCGTCCGGGGATTCTTTGCTGGACCGTTGTCTGCTGGACTATGCCGACTATGCGATTGCTCCACGTCATGGCGAGCTGTACCGGGAACAGCTGCGGGATGAGCTGGAGGTCAATTACCGTTTTACGGATGTGTCGGGGGTATATGCTGCGGACGAGATTATGGCCTATGTCCATGAAATACAGTTCATTTCAAGACAGGAAGGGGGCAAGGCTCTGTGAAGAAGCTCAAGGTGTATTTTAACCGCTGGTTTTCGGTGGCGTATCATTATATGAATGCGATTCGTAACAATGAGGACGGTATTCCGTTCGAAATCTATGCGACGCACTCGGACCCGCAGCATATGGCATTACAGGCCAGTGATGTGGCTGAGGTGGAGCCGCGCATAAGTGGCGTGGAGTATGCACGTTATTGTGCGGATTTTTGTCAGCGTCACGGAATTGATGTATTTATTCCACGGTGGAATATGCTTGATATTAGCAAAAATCTTCATCTGTTCGACGAAATCGGAACGAAGGTCATCGTATGCCGGGATACCGAGCTGCTGAGGCAGTTAATGGAAAAGGATCTGTTTTACGAATCCATTCGCCAAAAGGATATTGTCGCGATTCCCGATTATGCCATTGCCAGCAATGCGGAGCAGTTTAAACACGCTTATGAAACGTTAACGGCACGCGGGCATAAGGTATGCTTCAAGCCATGTAATGCAGAGGGCGGAATGGGCTTTCGCATCATCGACAACGAACGTAACCCACTGGAGGAACTGTTCGGTCATGCGCTGAATCATATCTCGTTCGAGGAGGCACATCGCGTATTGTCATCCACAGAGTCGTTCCCCAACCTGATGGTGATGGAGCTGCTGGAGGGCTATGAATACAGTATTGATTGTCTGGCTGATCGAAACGGAAAGCTGTTGGCAGCAGTTCCACGCAGGAAGGCGGGAGGGCGATTACGGTTGTTGGAGCAGCATACCGAGCTGCTGGATGTGGCGCATAAGGTGGCTGAGGCGTATCACATTCCGTACAATTATAACATTCAGGTAAAATATAACGACGAGCGTCCCAAGCTGCTGGAGATCAATCCGCGGATGTCTGGCGGGCTGCATGTATCCTGCTTGTCCGGCATCAATTTTCCTTATCTGGCGGTGAAATCGGCTTTGGGCCACGAGGTCGGCTCGCTTCATCCGCAATACGACATTCTAGCCAGTCATATCGAACAGCCGATCACCATACGTAAATCCTTACATTGACACAGGTAGAGTGTGTTTTCTACAATATGAAAAGGGTTTACGTCAGGAGGTACAAGCTATGACGTCAAAAATGTGGGGAACCACGATTGCCGTGGGCAGCTATCTGATTGCGCTTTTGCTGAGCTTGTGGCTGCCGTTGTTTGTGTGTTTGGCGATTCCGGTCATTTGTTTAGGGGGATACAATGTTGTTATGGCTATCCGCCATCCCCGACCCAATCTCACGGGTTCCGTTATTCCGGTAGAGCAGGTACAAGCTGTTGAGACACAGAAGATTGAAAAGGAAGCCTCGGCACCAACGGAGCCTGTAACTGGAAAACCACGCTTATCTGAACAGGTGAGCAGCGAATTTGCTCAGGTCATGGAGTATCTAGAGGTCTTGGAGGATATGGTGATCTCCGAGGGGCAAAAGGATTCGCTCGATAACGAGATCGTCGAGAAGGCATTGGCTCTGTTCGCACGTTTGCAGCGGGTGATTCCGCTTTTGCATGAATTAAATAACAGCGAAGTGAACCACACAGTTCGGAGATTGATTTTGAAGGACCTGAACGGACTGATTAATCCGTTTCTCCGGCTCAGCGGTGATGCCAAGCGAACCAACCGGAGAACGTTATTAAACGGCCTGCGGGATGTGGATAGCAAGATATCGGTGATTGTATCCACGGTGGAGCACAAGGATCTGCTTGAATTACAAACCAAAGCCGAGCTGATTCACCAGCGGTATAGCAGTTCCGAATTGTAGGGTGTTTTTTAAAAAAATCAGCAGCATAGCTGCTCTGAACCATAACTATTAGCCGTTGGTTAACGGTTATTGTGTAGAATAGGAGGTTAGCGTTATGGCGACCCCATGGGCTGAATTGAAAAAAGAAGACGAACAAAAGGTGACCGAGGAGGCTTCTCAGCTCATTCAGAAGGTGTCACAGAGCGATGTCATGAGCCTGGATACCTTAATGGACGACATCGGGAAGCTAGGGGTCAAAACGCAGGAGCGTGCGGGACAGACTCTTAAAATGCTGGATCGTCCAGTGAACGATCTCATGTCCAGCGACCGGGCTGAGGTATCGAACATGATCTTAAAGCTGCGGGATGAATGTGAAACGCTCCAGCAGAGCAAAAATGTGAGCTTTTTCGGCAAGCTGCTACGGAAAAGCCCGCTGAAGAACTACATTTACAAGTATCAGTCGGTCAAAACAAACATCGAGCAAATCATTACAGCCTTGAGAGACGGTAAGGACAATCTGGAAGAAAATATTGTCAGCATGAGGCAGTTGAAAAAGGCTTCCATTGAGGAAATCTACAATTTGCAGACGAAGATCGCCTTTGGTAATCGGTTGAAGGAGCTGTTCGAGACTGAGATTGCCAAGCCGGAGAATGAATTGAGGAAGTCTCATCTGGAACGGGGACTGCGCAAGGTGGTTACTCGCACGCAGTCGATGACCGAAATGATTTTGCTCTACAATCAGGCGATTGCGGCCACGGATATTATTAATGATAATAATGATAAACTGATTGATTCTGTAAATAATGCCATTGATAAAACGTCGAATTTGATCACTGTATCAGCTATGATTGCGATGGCACTGGCCGACCAGGACAAAATCATTTCAGCCGTGGATGCCACGAATCGTACGATTGAGAATCAATTCAAGGAAAATGCCAAGCTTCTCAAAACGACGACCGAGAGAACGACAGATCTGCTTAGCAAGCCTTCGATGTCACTGGAGGCTGTGAATCAGGCGATTGGAGATTTGGTATCTGCTTTGGATCTGTCCGAAAAATCCAACCGTCAAATTATTGAAAGCTGCCATGATTATACGAGCAAAATGACGGCAATCAATGCCGACCTCAGCCAACGTCTGGGTATAGAGGGGAAGGAACAGCCCAAGAGTTTGAAGGATAAAGATTCTTCCGAAGGACTAAGCTCGTTTCTGAACTGATTTTACAAATGTAAAATAATAGACCTAACCTATTGAAAAGACGCCAGAGTGATCCTGAAAGGCGTCTTTTTTGGTTTGGGGGCAACTAATAACGGACATGATAATCATACATAGCCATCTCGTGCATAAACTCTTAAAAAGTGAAATGACAAAGGAGAGAACGAGCGTATGATGTCCTTTATTTTGGGGTGTGTGATTGTCTATCTGCTTGTAGCTGCCAGTAGTGAACAAGCTGATTCTATCGTGGAATTCAATGATGCTGTGAAATAAATTTTTTTATTGAAAATCATGCATTTTCTGATAGGATAGAGTTAAATATTGGAATCCTAAAGGAGAATGCATGCTGGAATTTTCATTTGAAATCATCGACGAATCGAAAATCAACATTGTGTATCAGTATGGGAGCAGCAGCTTTAATTTTAATTTGTTTTTTAATTACGGTGTGTGGACGCTGCATCCTTTTGACGGAATTCTGTTGCAAAATAAGGAAATGTGCCGTCTGATCGTGGCAGACCTGTTTAAGAACAAGGATTTTCATGTCATGCTGGTACGGGAAAATATTTTGTTGTCAGCCTTGCGTACCTCTATTGATCTCAATCCCGAAACCCGGGGAGAGCGATATCAAGAGCAGGAGCCAGATGAGCTGTCTGAATTTGCTGGGGCACACAGCTTTGAAGATGTGCTGCATATGGAGCAGGAATCCATCCGCCAGCGTATCGAATTTTTCCAGAATATCATTCAAAAAATGTATATGGAAGGATTCGGCCCGGAAGACAGCGATTTTAACAAGGTACAAGCTATGATCCGAATTTACAAAGATGCGCATGACCAACTCGGAGATCTAAGCGACTTTCCCCTGAGAGGCGACGAACGCCGCAGATGGTAAATTAGACGGACTAAGCCTTCGTAATGTGAGAATGCTACAAAGTTTTTTTAAAAAGAATAGATATCAAAAAAAGAGAGTCCCACGATTAAACTTCGCGGAACTCTCTTTTTTGTGTTATCCATATTGAAACAAATGAAACATGGTGGATACTGTCCATTTAGTCATTACTACCCAAAAGATACTGATATTTTTCGGATTCATTGCGAATATCGACGGCAAGCTCTTCATATTGGACTGAAAGAACGATGGTACGGATACGTTGCGCTTCCGGATCTTTTGGTTCCAGGAACCCTTCTTCAATCCATTTTTTAATCTTTTCTCTTACCGTCCGTTCACCAGCGTTCAATAGCCTACAAATCTCAGTTATTGAGGAGGCATTTTGCTTGAATACCAATTGACGGAATAGCGTACGTTGCTGTATGTCCAGTTTACGGATCAGTTCAGGTTCTACCCTGGGAATGATAAAACGGTTTAGGTGACGTGTCAAGGTAAGGTTTTACATTATAGAACAATGGTCAAATGTTCGTCACAGGTTTTCCATTTTTATAAGGCTAAGATTCCGCTCCATCCTCTCGACGAGTATCTTGCGGTATGTTATGATGATACTCTGATAACGTGTTAACGAACTAAAGTGTTTGCCGCCTGTCCTGTGGATAGGGAGGTTACCATTGCTGGAGGGAATAAGATGAGAAAAACTGCCATGTTCACAATGATGATTGGATTGATTATGATCGTTTTGGCCGGATGCTCCGGTGGTAAGGATAACAGCAAGCTGATTATCGGAATTGATGATAAATTTGCGCCAATGGGTTTTAGAGATGAAAATAACGAGCTAACCGGCTTTGATATTGATTATGCCAAAGCGGCTGCGGAGCAAATGGGCAAGCAAGTGGAATTCCAGCCCATTGATTGGTCTTCCAAAGAATCCGAGCTGAACAGCGGCCGTATTGATCTGATTTGGAACGGCTATACGATTACGAATGAGCGCAAGGAAAAGGTGCTGTTTACGAAGCCATATCTGAAAAATAGTCAGGTGATCGCGCTCCCGGCCAAATCCAACCTCTCGAAGCTGGACGATCTGGCGGGCAAAAACGTAGGTCTTCAAACATTGTCCTCGGCAGCAGATGCACTGGATGCGAACCCGATCAAGAGCAAGGTGAAGGTGTCTGAGTATCCCGATAATGTACTCGCGTTGACCGACCTGAAAACCGGACGTCTGGATGCGGTTGTCATTGACGAGGTGGTAGCCAAATACTATATGTCCAAAGAGCCTGGAACGTATAAGCTGCTTGGTGAATCGCTGGCCCCTGAGGAATACGGCATCGGCGTGAAAAAAGGGAACGAAGAGCTTTTGACGCAGCTACAATCCGCTTTGGATGAGCTGCACAAGAACGGCAAAGCTGCTGAAATTTCGAAAAAGTGGTTTGGTGAAGATAAGGTATTGAACTAATACGTAGTGTATTGAACTAAGGGTTTAGGAGTCGAAGGTTATGAGTATGGATTATATTTTACGAATTATGAAGCCTATGCTCGAAGGGGCGCAGATGACCGTTATTTTATTTTTCATCACGCTCATCTTGTCCATTCCACTGGGTTTTATCGTTACGTTGCTGGCGAAAAGCCAGATTAAGCCGATTGCCTGGCTGATGCATACGTACATTTATGTCATACGGGGCACACCGCTTCTGCTGCAACTGCTGTTCTTTTGCTTTGGTCTGCCGATGCTGCCTGTGATCGGGGAATATCTGGTGCTGGATCGGACAACGGCTGCGTTGCTGGCGTTTGTGCTGAATTATGCGGCTTATTTTGCTGAAATTTTCAGAGGCGGGATGTTGTCGATTGATAAGGGGCAATACGAAGCTTCTCAAGTGCTGGGCCTGAGCAAGTCGCAGACGCTGATTCGAGTTATTGTGCCGCAAATGGTACGGATTGCTTTGCCAGCGGTCACGAATGAGGCGACAACACTGGTGAAAGATACGGCGCTGCTATATGCGGTAGCTGTACCGGAGCTGCTGCATTTTGCCAATACGGCTGTGAACCGTGATTTTACGATTGTGCCTTATTTTGTAGCGGCTATGATCTATTTGTTGTTGGCCTTGGTGCTGACGCTATTCTTTAGAGCGCTGGAAAAACGTTTTAAATTCGAGTAAAAGGAATGTCGGGATATGAACACTAACGCAATAGAAGTAATCGATTTGAAAAAATCGTTCGGTAAGCTCGACGTTCTGAAAAGAGTGAGCTTTAACGTCAAGGCAGGTGAGGTCGTTGCGGTCATCGGTCCTTCTGGCTCGGGGAAAAGCACGATGCTTCGCAGTCTGGTTCATCTGGAGGATGTGACGGGCGGGACGATCCGCATTCATGATAAAGCTTTGGTGGAAAATGGTCAGTATGCCCCGGCAGGCGAGATTAAGGGCATTACTACCGGGATGGGCATGGTACTCCAGCATTTTAATCTGTTCCCTCACTTGACGGTGCAGGATAATCTGGAGCTGGCTCCAAAGCTGGTGAAAAAAACGAGCAAGGCCGAGCTACGCCGTCAAAGCGCTGAGCTACTGGCTAAAGTCGGCTTGGCGGATAAAGCAGATGCGTATCCATCCCGATTGTCGGGGGGGCAGAAGCAGCGTGTGGCGATTGCACGGGCAATGATGATGAACCCTGATATTTTGCTGTTCGACGAGCCGACCTCTGCCCTTGATCCCGAGCTGACGGGCGAGGTGCTGCGAGTCATTAAAAAGCTGGCTGAGGAGCATATGACGATGGTCATCGTGACCCACGAGATGAGCTTTGCGAGAGATGTGGCGGATCGTGTGATTTTTATGGACAACGGAGAGATTGCCGAGTCTGGCACGCCTGAGCAGATTTTCGGTAATCCGCAGCTGGAGCGGACGAAGGTGTTTTTGAATCGGGTGGAGGCTTAAAAATAGTTACTGGTGGGGGTGTGTCAGGGAGGCTCTGCGCGTGCAGATTGTGCTTCCCATCGCTGTTACCCCCGCCGGACCTATGCATGAACCTATTTTTAGGCAGGAAGTATGGAGCAGGTTTCAGGGCGTGGTGCAAACTGGCTTTAGGCTCCTATTCTTTAGCTGACCACGCCCCCTTTTCTCCGCTAAATACCTCAATCATCGTCATTGCTCCCGTTCGATACCCGTGGATGAATGCTGCTGCGGAGTGCAGGGAGGTGGACTCGTTCAATAAATCAAATATGATTTCCATTTGCTCAAAATCGACTTCTGATAATTTATTTTTCAGCATCTCCATATGTTCACTAATTTTTTGATTCACTTTTTGAGATTCAGGATCGGTAGGTTCACTGGGATGCCAATTCCCATAATACATATCCTCCAAAATCATTTTCATTATGCCTCCTATGAATACTATTTTGTTAAGTCTTTGTTCTCACGTAAATCCATCACCCAAGGCAAGTATACGTCAAGCGGAAGCTACATATTGATATTTATGCGTTATTTGCATAAAGTTTTTTTTATAAGCTGAGTTAAAAATGTACATGAGGCGCCACTACGTGGTCGGATGGTGCTTCTCATCGCTGTTGCGCCCGGATTTCTTAATCAAGCCAAGAAGGTTGAAATCCGGGCACAAAGGCGAACGCTATCGCTTGTACAGCACCATTCCGCCCACTCCGTTCTTGTTCAACTTGGTTTATTCTTGATCAGACAGATAATCCTAAACGTTACAGGTAAAAAGGCATAACATGCACAACAAAGCTCCCGTGATGATTCACAGGAGCTTTATTGCTGAAATTATTCATTGAATCGTCCCATCATAACTGTGTTGTGGTACTTACCGTCGGACAGAATTTTGTCTTTTTTTAATATACCTTCGATCTCAAACCCCAGTTGTTTATACAGTGCAATGGCCTTATCGTTTGTTTCTAAAACATTCAACGACATTTTTTGAATGTCATTGGAATCAGCCCAGTCGATAGATGCTTTCAGCAGATTTTTTCCCATACCATATCCCCAAAATTCTTTACAAACACAGACTCCAAATTCTACTTTATGAGCGAATCTATTTAAATAAACTCCTTCGCATCTTGAAAACCCCACGATTTGATCACCAACTACAGCAACTAAAAATAAATTTCTTGGTTTTACAGTGTCCGTTTGTATAATCTGTTCAAACCCCGATGCATCTATAAATGCCTCCCCTTGCTCTCTATCCAAATTCTCTGTCTCTCCATCAATTTGTAATCTTAATTCAGATAAATCTGCCGCATCCTTGTCGATTGCCGATCTAACAGTATAATTTAGTCCATTCACATAAAATTCTTGTTTGTTAATGATCATGATATACTCCATTCCTATTTCGGCTTATATAGAGATTGCAATATTATTTACTGGGAAATATAAACAACCGTATGTATAATAAGCATTATATCACTTTATTTTAAAAAGAAGATGGTCCCTGCAAGTAAAAGGTAACACTACTGGATAAAATAATAATTCTATTGATTAAGGAGTTGAGCGAGAAATATGGTTAATATAAACTCAAGGAAATGGGCTTAATTGGTGCGATTTTCGTTACATTAACCATTATTTTTGTTTGTTCTTATCAAGTTTATCAAAACGTAGGAACTGTCCATAGTCAAAAATAAAAAGAATCATCTATGCCGGGAATTTCCCAAACACCTATGATTCTCATTCAGCTATACATATTTTTACCAACTGTGATTTTGATTAGATTGCCAATCGTGATTCGAAGGTGAATTGATCCTGAATTGCCGTTGATAAACTACTTACATCAGCACACGCCTCGCGAAAAGCTGGTTTGTAACTTTTACAGGCTTCTCCCCTTTACATCCCTATTCCAATAAAAAAATCCCGTTACAACAGCGATCGGAAGAACAATTTGCACTCATCCCCCTATTAGGTTGAAATCCTATATAAATCGGTTGAAAATGTTGATTTTACCAATGGACAAGTATTTGTACAATGGAGTTGTAGCGCTTACATTTCCAAGGAGGTTGCGGCGAAATGAAGAGAGTTCAGGTGATTGGCAAGCAAATCAGGACCCCAGGATCCAAAAGGAGGCGTGTTGATGAAATTTAAAGGAATATTGGCGGCATTTTTGTTTTTAACCGCGGGTTCTGTACTATTTGGGACGCATACGGCGGAGGCCTATGAACTATCCAATGACAAGCTAACGATTCAGACAGGCGAGCATGGCGAAATTTCATCCATCCGTATCAAGGGAGATGCCTTCCCGACAGAGTACGTGATGAACGCAACGGTAACACCCGAGCAGAATACGGCGGATCATCAATGGCTCGGTGAACTGATGTTCACGTACCGATTGGACGAAGGCAGCTGGACGAAGGCTTGGACGAACAAGTCGGCAGACGCGCGCAAAATCACGACCAGTGGCAACCGCGTTACCGTTACGTAT
Organism: Paenibacillus sp. NRS-1782; assembly: GCF_050467685.1. Lineage (NCBI taxonomy): Bacteria > Bacillati > Bacillota > Bacilli > Caryophanales > Paenibacillaceae > Paenibacillus > Paenibacillus sp. NRS-1782. The sequence continues at coordinate 63,600 of NZ_JBITPH010000022.1, read as the reverse complement.
GAGAATTCAAGCAACGCAGAAGGCATTCGCAATTTCAAAGTCATCGAAACGTATTCGGCAGAGTCGAACGGTTCGGTGTTGTGGAATATACAGGTACAGAACACAAGTGGCAAAAAGTTGGAGATTGGCGATTTCGGTTTGCCTTTGCCTTTTAATGAGCAATGGACCAACGGAGATGCGATTTACGAAACGAGGGTCGTGACGCATTCCTTTGTCGGCAACAACAGCTCCTATATTACGGCTGGACGTCCCAGCGGCATTGGCTCTTCCCTGCTGCTGATACCTGATTCCTCGACGGGTGCTGGTTTCGAGTATCAGGATCACTGGCGGGATGAGGAGCATCCGGGCAGCAAATGGGCCTGGAATCCGGCGAATGAAGGCAAATGGCTGGAGGGACTGAATGTATTTTATATTCACTCCAACGTAATTAAGTCCACCAACCGTGGATATTTGCCCAACACAAGTCTGGTCCTGAACCCCGGCCAAAGCCGCAACTATGGCTTCAAGTTTCTGGCGGTGAAGGACGAGCATGATGTGAAGGATACGCTGTATCAAGAAAACCTGGTGGATACAACGGTTGTACCGGGCATGATCGTGCCTACGAATCAGAAGGCAAAAGTGGACCTGCGCACCAAGCAGGCGATCAGCAAGGTAACCTATCCAGATGGAACCGTCATTCCGCAGACGGACAGCAAGACTGGAGGGCACCACATTTATGAGCTGAAATTCACCAAGCTGGGTCCAAACTTCATCACGGTGGAGTACGGAAACGGCAACAAGTCGGTTTTACAGTTTTATGCTATTGAGCCGATTGATTTGGCGCTGCAACGGCACGCTACGTTTATGGTAGATAAAACCCAGTGGAATGTACCGGGTGATCTGCGCGACAAGGTCTTTGACGATTGGATGATGCATAACAAATCCAAGCGTAACATTTTCAACGGATATTGGGGCTGGGGTGATGATTGGGGGCTGACTCACGGACAGTTCCTGGCTGAGAAAAACACACTGTCTCCGGTTGCCAAAGAGGTACGGGCGGTAGACGATTATTTGGAGACGGCGATCTGGACGAATCTGATGAACGGTCATCATGAGGATTATCTGATTCATGATTTCCTGATGCCAGAGCCGAACGATACACCAACCTATCGGGGGTACGCTTACCCGCATGTGTATAACACCTATTTCAGCATGTACAAGATTGCGAAGGAATACCCGGAGCTTGTCACTTACAAGCAGCCGAAGGAAACGTATTTGCTGCGGGCGTATAACATTTTCAAAGCATTGTACGAAGGGCCAGTCGCGTACAACTGGGAAACGGGCTTGATGGGCGAACTGACCACACCGGATATTATCCAGGCACTTCATGATGAAGGCTATGATGATGAGGCGAACGATCTCAGGGAAAAAATGGATCGAAAATATAACAATTTTAAAAATACAAAATATCCTTACGGCTCCGAATACAGCTACGATAACACTGGGGAAGAGGCCGTATATACGTTAGCCAAGCAGAATATAGATACAGAGGGCGAGCAAAGCAAGGCGCTGGAAATGATGAGTAAAATCAATGCCAAAACCCGTGCAGCACGCGGACATATGCCAGTATGGTACTACTATACCGATCCGGTGACGATTACCGGGGAGAACTGGTTTAATTTCCAGTACACGACTTCGCTTGCCGGATATGCGATGGACGACTGGATTCGGCACCATGAGGACAATCACCGCGAGGAACAGCAGCGTCTGTCCTATGCAGCTAAAATCGCTAATGTGGGGGCGATTAACTCGGGGCAAATCAGCTCCGACCCTGACAACATCGGGGCAGTCGCGTGGACTTATCAGGCAGAAAAAGGTAACCAAGGAACAAACGGCACCGGAGGCGGTAAAAATGTTCCGCTCTTTAACGGCTGGCGCGGCATGAGCGGCGAGGCCGATCTTGGACTGTTCGGTGCGCTCAAAACGCTAAGCGCCGACATTGCAGTGGACCCGATTTTCGGATTGACGGGCTATGGTGCAGAGGTAAGCAAAAGCGGTAACGTGTATACGATCAAGCCGTTGGACGGCCTGTTCAAGCGGGTCAATCTGATCACGGAAAAGCTGTATATCGAGCTGGACAGGGACCAATATACAGAAGCCAAGCTGGCAACATCCAAGGATTATGTATGGCTCCAGCTGAAAAATCAAACGCCAGGCCAAGCACATTCCACGTACGTTACATTTGATGGCTTGAAGAAGGGAACGTATTTGGTTAAGGTGGGCGGACAATCGCAAGGTAAATTTAATGCGTATGCACCTACCAACAAGCTGAAATTGGATATGGGCACAGCCTCTTCCTACACGGTGGAGCTGACACCAACGACGCCTGATCCGAACAAGGCGCCTGTCGTAGATGCGGGTAAAGCGTCCAAGGTGAAGCTGCCGGATCCAATCATTTTGAAAGGTACGGCTGTGGATGATGGACTTCCGCAAGGCAAGGTTACAAGCGAGTGGAGTCTGGTCGAAGGGCCACAGAATGCCAAGGTCACATTTAGCAGTAAAGCATCGCTGCGTACGAAGGTGGACGTTTCCGAGCCGGGAACGTATATATTCAAGCTGACAGCCAGCGATTCGCTGTTGTCTGCGGAGGCCAGAGTGAGCGTAATCGTAGAACCGGCGGCTCCGTTACTTGAACAGCTTGCGTTGTATAAGTTTGATGAAACCAGCGGTTCTGTTGCTGCGGATTCGTCGGACAGTCACAATGATGCTGTCGTGAAGGGTACGGCTGCATGGGCTGCAGGGAAAAAAGGCAATGCCGTCAGCCTCAATGGCAAGGACAGCTATGTACAGCTTCCAGCGGGCATCGTGAGCCGGACACAGCAGTTGACCGTATCCGGTTGGGTCAAGGCGAACAGCCTGAGCGATTATGTACGGATTTTTGACTTCGGCTCCGGGACGAATGAATATATGTTCCTCACGCCCAAAGCCGGAAATACGATGCTGTTTGCGATTACCAACCAAGGCAACGGGCAGGGGCAGGAACAGACGATTGAGGCTCCTGTGCTGTCGACAGGGGTGTGGAAGCACGTTGCGGTCACGCTTTCGGGCTCCACAGGTATTTTGTATGTGGATGGTAAAGAAGTGGGACGCAATACCAGCCTGACCTTGAATCCTACCAGTCTGGGCCAGACGAAAAATAATTTTATTGGCAAGTCTCAGTACCCTGATCCGTATTTTAACGGTCTGGTGGATGAATTCCGCATCTACAGCCGCGCTCTGAATGCTTCCGAGGTAGCAGGTCTGGCTTCCGGTACAGCACAGAGCCTGACGGGAGCCGAGAAAATCACGGCTATAAAAGAAGTAAACGTGACGACACGTGCGGGTGAAAAACCTGAACTGCCGAGCGTGGTGGAAGCTACGTATGGAGAAGGCTCCACCAAGTGGGTAGCTGTAGAGTGGGAAAATATTGATCCTGCACAATATGCTACTCCGGGTTCATTTGAATTGAAGGGCAATGTAGAAGGAACAGAATTGAAGGCGATTGCCAAGGTGACCGTGATCGAGGCGGGGGCCCCTGTCAACTCCGGTACTCCGGAAACGCCAACAACTCCGGTTAACTCCGTAACACCTGAAACACCTGCTCCTGTCAGCTCTGCTAAATCAGCAGGGGGATCACGATCTGGAGTAAACAGCGAATAGCTCTTGTTAAATAACCTTTCCCACCATCACTTTCTTCCTGCAAAGGGGAGAGTAGCGGTGGGTATTCTTGCATTTGGAGTACAAAGCTGCGAAACGAATGTGAATGGGAGAAAAGGCATGAGCAAGATTACATTTCTGGGTGCAGGCAGCACGGCATTTGCCAAAAATGTGCTTGATGATTGTATGCTGACACCTGCTTTGCAGGGCTTTGAGCTGGCGTTGTTCGATATTGGCCCCGGAAGGCTGAAGGATTACGGATTTTGAAATTCCCAAAACCTACGGTCTGCGCCAAACGATTGCCGATACAGTCGGGATTGGTGGTATTTTCCGCAACTTACGGACGATTCCGGTGATGCTCGATTTTGCCGCAGATGTGCGTGAGATTTGCCCGGATGCATGGTTTCTCAACTACACCAACCCGATGGCTGTACTGACGAATGTGATGAACGTATACGGCGGCGTCCGTACGGTGGGGCTGTGTCATAGCATGCAGGCGTGTATACCGGAGCTGTTCAAAAGCCTCGGGCTGGAGCAGGAAGGCGTGAAGGCGGAAAATAGCATGCATCAATCATATGGCGTGTATGAGCAGCTATATCAAGCTGGGAGTTCAGGTGTGCATGTATGATCTTTGAGATGTTTCGTGAGAAAAAAGTAACGTTTGATTTTTAGTCAGTTATGATTTATGATGTAAGAAATATTGGATGATGCTGGAACAAGTATTATCGTATGAACTGATATATTTATCGTATTTTGCGCGTGAAGCACACGGGCTGTTTCTTCCTTAACAGGGGAGAGGCAGCCCTTTTTTGTTGAGATTTTGGGGAAAGGCAATAACTCGAACGAGCTAGTCTTCTGAATATTAGGGGAATAAAACTTTGGTCAATGTAGCCTGGCTTTTTTTAGAATGCTTTATATTAGAAGTTTTCTTATAGATTTTGTGACAGGGAAAACATATAATATATAAGTTGTATCCAGTATTTTCCGAAAGTGGGGATGCGATAAGTTCGTGGGATTTGGCTTGGTATACATAGTTTATAGTTTAAGCAGACAAAGGGGATCGAGAGATGAGTATGAAAAAATGGATGTTGAGTTTGACCGCAGTCACGTTACTTTGGGGAGCAACAGGTACAATTCCTACGACGGAAGCAGCAAGCAGCCCCAAACCGATTGAAGTCTTATTGAATGCGAAAAAAATTCAATTCCCGGACGCTAAGCCTTTTCAGGATGAGAACGATTATGTGATGGTTCCCATTCGTTTTGTATCCGAAGCGCTGGGGGCTAAGGTAGGCTGGGAAAAAAATGGTGGTCAGTTGGCCGTGTCGATTAAGAATGACGCACATGCGGTCAACATGACGGTTGGACAGAACACGGCTACCGTGGACGGACAGACCAAGACGTATGAGACGAAGATTATTTTGAAACAGAACCGTACTTTTGTACCGCTGCGGCTAGTAAGTGAAGGCTTGGGACAGACGGTGGAATGGGATAAGGTTAGCCGCTGGGTATGGATTGGGAAGAAGGAGATTGCTGCGCTGGAGGATACGGGGCATCAGGCGGTGAGCATTGAGCCGTATAAGAAGGCTATTGGTACAACACCAGGTCTTTTAAAAAATGTTATTGGCCAGCCATACGATAAAGTGGTGATTTTCAAACGATATGATTTGCCTGTTAAGATGCTGCGCGATATATATTCAATTGAGCCTTACACAACTTCTAAAGGTGTACCATACCTACAGATGAGAGTGAAAACAAATTCTACTTCAGGAGGGGTTTTTTACTTAACAAAGAATAAAGACGCACGTCTTCGTCCTGTACTAGAACAAATGACGCAAGATAACGGGGACGGTACGAAAATGGTTTATTACCCGATCTATTCGTCTGCTGATGAGCTGTACTTAGGGATTAAAAACTATAAATCCTTTAAGTTACAAGACATTGAGTATATTGGTTTTGACCTCGCATCGAGGAACTATATCCCGATGATGATTAATCCGTGGAAAGGATATTAATCATATGAGTAACACCAAGCTCATTTTGGCCATATTGCTGGTGGGGGTACTGCTATTGTTGCAGATCCCTCCTTTTTATTTACCCACCGACAAGGCGGCAGCCAATACGGAAATCACACCATTGTCTTATTATGCGGATAAAAATGATCGCTATTTTGTCGGCATGATGTATTTCGATATGTGGAAGAACATAGCCGGGGAATGGGTAACCCAAAAGAAGCAGCCCGGAAAGGGTATGCAGGGTGAAGCGACTTTCACTTACAAGTTTCAGTTTCCGGGCCGTAAAATCAAGAACGTTACCGCTCGCTTATATACGACAGCTGATTATATGAGCCATGGTGACTATTTTGTTAAATCTCGATCTGATAATTATGAGGAATATGCGAGACATATGAGTAAGGGGACAAAAGATTCAGATATCCGTTCCTTTCAAAAACAGGGAATTGGTTCAGAAACTACTATCATCCCAATAACTGTAAACATGAAACTTGATCCAGTAGATCAGGCTCGCAACATCAAGGAAGAAAGCTGCCCCACCTGCGCCAAAGAGGTCGAAGCCTGGCGTATCTACCAGCCCATCCTCTTCAAAATAGAACTGGACAGCGGACTCATCGTCAAGCATTTTACTACTGATGGAAAATCTCTTAACTACGTATTTACACCAATAGAAGATGAGCTGAAACCGGATCAATCGTATGACTTCACCCCGCCAACCGATCCCAGATATGAGTATGTTGGCTACAAAAAAAGTACCACGGGTAATCCGCCGAGCGGAGACATTTTTCCGGGAAATGTACCCGGATTTACCTATAACAGCTCTTTCGAGAAATTTACAGCTTACTTATATTATAAGGAGCTAGAGACGATAGAGCAGCCCCCGGCAGGAGTCACCTGCACTCGACCTACGCCTAGCGGCAGCCAGTCGGATAAATACCTCGACCCGATGGTGTCGGCTGTGATCAAAGCCGATCAGCGGGGCGCGTCGCATTTTGATGTAGCCAAGGGCATTCCAACCTCCGAAAGCCTGTATGGAAACGTGCTGGCCCGAAATTACCTGTTCCAGAATACCTTCCAGCAGCTCAAAGGCGAATGCACCTACAACGTCAAGCTGAAGCGCACGTATGATCTGGAATGGGAGGATATCAACGATACCCGGCATATGAAGGTCGTGGAGTATTACAAATACGAAATTGTAAAACCGTACTCTTACTGGAGGATCGACAACCTCGAAGTGTACGGCATCAAGAACGCGCAGCTTCGCAACTATGCACTGCCGGGAGGAAGCATTACGATTCCACCGCGTAATTATACGCCGCCAGCGTTGGAATCTGCGACCAACGGGAAATACTATCCGGCTCCTTCACCGGGCATTATCGACGGCGGATCACTTTATATTTATGGCGGCAAGAGTATGCCGAAGGTGCCCAATGAACAAAGGTCATTGGAGCCTGTGGCCCAGAAGGCTACACCAGACGTGGAAGTGGAGAACGATACCGTGAAATTCAACGGTCAAACGATCATGGACCACCAGCGTGTCAAGGAAAAAGGCCCAACTCCTGGGAAAATCCCCGAACCCGCAAAAATCGGGCCGGATACCCTCTACAGTCCGGGCCATGTGATTGAAAAGCACAAGACAAATAAGCCCAATACGCCTGGTAGCGGTGATATCACCTATGCGATTCTCAAAGGAAATATCAATGGCGGTGCAGATAAAATTTTGCCGATTCAAGGGATCAATACCGTGACTGTCCATACGCCCGTGGTGAATCTTTCAAGCGTATCAGACGATGCGGCTCACAACCAGAAAACCCAACCGACGAAAGGTCGATCGGCGCTCATTCTGGAACGGCCTTTCCGCGTGACGATCTCAACGGCCGGCCCGCATCTGAATATTCCCGGCTATGGTGATCGGGAGTATGCCAAATATGTGCGAACCAAGCAGGTGCGATTTCCGTTTGATGTGTACGACAAGGGGAAAACGCAGTTCTATCTGCGTGGAACTTGGATCGACATTCCGGTAAGGCAATTGGACACCGACTTCTATTTGCCCGTATGGGTGGATGAAGGGAACTATACCGTCGAGTTTCGGACTATTGCGGAAAACGCACCGGACGGCTTCACTGAGCAGCGACATGCCAATACGGATATCGCGCATCATGTCGCCAATGATGTGGTAGAGATCGAGGTCATCGGACGGATGTATGATTTTCATATCACGGATATTGCCGACTACCATTGGGAGCGGGTGTTCCGACAGCGCAAAGGAAGCCCGGTGCATAGCGGTCTGTCCTATTGGACGGGACTAGGCAACATCGACGGACTGCCAAGGGGGAATCAGGAGCCGTTTACCTTGCCTGTCCGTCCCGGCAGTCATCCGCATGAAGGCTACCCAAATGTGGCGATCAAGACAGGCTACCATTTCAAGTTTGACCTCAAAACGAAAGGGAATATGTTCAGCGCTAAGGACGGTATCCGCATCACGCCATCATTTTATTGGGTGAGCAAGGAGGGTCGTCAGCGGGAAGAGGTAGAACTGTATACACATGTGGGAAGCCGCAAGTTCATCCGATTGGGATCGGCGGAGGATCGGGAGAAGCGATATGTCATTTTAAATGAGCGGCTGCGTAATGTACCGACGGAGGAAATGCAGGATACAGCAGCCTACCAATACAAGCATGAGCTGAGTGAAGCACAACAGGGTCATTCGACGCTGGAACGCTATGTTTCCCTGTATGCCCAGCGTATCACGCGCAGCAAGACGTGGATCGGCCGCTATGATTGGCTGGTGCTGCCTGCGGCGGTCCGTACCTTGATCGGTCCCAAGACGGACCTGCCGGATGGAGTCGATGTGGATCGTGCCAATGCGTCGATTCAGCGCTGGTATGGCGAATATAGCCTGCCTGCTGATGTATACGTGGTTCCTAAAGGGACGGATTTACGTGAAGAAAGCCGTCGCCGGGAGCTAAACGAGCATGCGAGCATATTCAAGAAAACGGGCTACATCATTGTGAACTTCAATGTGGAGTCGCTCCGTCAGGGGGATACCGAGCACCCACATTTGCAGTATATTAACGGCCCGCTGCTGAACCAGTGGCAACTGGAAGGCTACCGGAGAGAAGTGAAAAATCCGTACGGGCAACCCTTTCATTTGCAGGATGGGGATGCAGTGTTTTATCATGCAGACCAGTCGAGCCGGGATGATTTCAGCTCCTTTGTTCCACATTAAGACCCCAAAAGAAGCTCACTTGATGGGAGATGCTTTCCATCCTTCGGTGAGCTTCTTTTATGTAAGCTGAACTGAAAAAATGTACATGTAAAACGGAGTAGGCGGAAGGGTGCTGTACAAGCGAAGCGGTCGCTTTAAAATCGAGTTCCTTTTGCAAAAACGGATTGGAGATGGGACAGGGATCATTTTGCCGGATTTAACCGGGTCTTTGCCCATGCCCTTCATGCGGTATAATAGACCGATACGTCTGTGGGCTTTTTTCCTGCGGAGAACACAAGAACGTATGAACAAGGGAACAATATAACGAAAGGAGTGACGATGATGGATGAAAAGGATTGCCTGATGTTGTGCTACATTGCAGAAGAATATAGTCTGAAACGTGCCGCTGAGCGTTTGTATATTACACAGCCCGCCTTGACCTACCGTCTGAACCAATTGGAAAAGGAGTTCGGGGTGCCGATTATCGTACGCGGGAACAGAGGGACGAAGCTGACCATGGAAGGGGAACGACTGGCTGAGTATGCCAAACGAAATTTAAGAGAATTGACCGAATTAAAAGAAGCCGTTATTCACCTGAGAGGTGAGGTAAAAGGGACGCTGCGGTTAGGGATTTCAAGCTACTACGGGCACTACAAGCTGCCGCCGATTCTGAAAAGCTTTAAAGATATTTATCCTGACGTGCAATTTTCGGTTACCTGCGGACTCAGCGCAGAAATTTATGAAATGCTCCGTGGAGATGAAATTCATCTGGGCGTCATTCGCAATGATTACCCTTGGTCTGAGGGAAAGCAGCTTCTATCGGAGGAGCATATTTGTGTGATCTCCCAAGAGGCCGTAGAGCTTGAGCAATTGCCGGAGCTTCCAATGATTCGTTATAAGGACCCGGGCAAGCCGCAGCATTCCGGCCACATGTATTCCTCGTTTAACGAATCGGTGCAGGCGTGGTGGAGTGAGATGCTGGGCAGGCCGCCACGAGTTTCCATGGAGGTGGACAGCTACGAAACCTGTAAGGAAATGGTCCGACACGGATTGGGATATTCCATCGTACCCGAAATATTTGTCTCTCCAAAGGATGAATTATATGCATTTAACTTAGTTCGCAAGAATGGGGAGCCTGTCCTGCGTCGAACATGGATGTTGTATAAAAATAAATCCAGTCATCTTATGGCAGTGGAAAGATTTGTAGAATGGATGCTCCATTCTTGACGTGATAAAGGCAGCAAATATACGTAATTTTTGGTGTGAAATGACGTATTTCAAGAGATGTCATGTCATATATAAAATAATTTTAAGGGTAAACCCAAAAAATATTAAATTTACTTCACTGGCATTCGCTTATACAATGTTGAATATTGATTGTATATTTATTCGTTATGACGAATGAAAGGCGGCATTCCATTGATGAACTCAACAGCGAACGGACATAATGGCAAAACGCCATCCCATGAAAAGATTATGAAGGCTGTAGATACGAAGGATCACGAATTACGGGAGCTTGCCCGAACAATACATAAACATCCTGAGCTAAGCTTTCATGAATATCAGGCACAGGGCTGGCTCACCCATACACTGGAACAGGCTGGTTTTGCTGTGGAAAAAGGCATTGCCGGACTGGAGACCTCCTTCCGTGCGGAATGGGAAGGGACATCCGGCGGACCCACAATCGCTCTGCTGGCTGAATATGATGCACTTCCAGCCATCGGACATGCCTGTGGACACAACCTGATTTGTACCGCATCGGTGGGGGCCGCTATAGCCCTCAAGGAAGCGATGCCGGATCTACCCGGACGCATCGTGGTGTTAGGCACACCAGCCGAGGAGGAGGGAGGCGGCAAAATCATCATGTGCGAGCATGGCGTATTCGACGGCATAGACGCCGTAATGATGGTGCATCCGCAGAGCAAAACGATGGTTTTGCGCGGGGGATTGGCCTGCGTAGACGCCACGTTTACGTTTCATGGCAAGCAGGCCCATGCCGCTTCCTCCCCGGAGAAGGGCATCAGCGCACTGGATGCCATGATTAATGCCTTTGTGGCGATTAATTCAGTTCGCCAGTTTGTCACCAGCGACGTGCGTATCCACGGCATTATTACAAAGGGCGGGGATGCCCCGAATGTGGTGCCGGAGCTGTGCGAGGCCGTATTTATTTTGCGGGCGCAAAATAAATACGGCCTGGCAGAAGTGCGGAGCAAGGTGTATCGCGCTGTTCGTGCGGCGGCAGAAGGTATGGGCGCCACCGTGGACATTGCCGAGGGACTTATTTATGCGGAGCGCAATACGAATAAGAGATTGGCCGCTTTGTTCCAGAACAATCTGGAACAGCTCGGTTTGGAGGTTCACGAGCCGCCTGCGCAAGGGGGCATCGGTTCGTCGGATATCGGCAATGTCAGCCAGATTACCGCAGCGATTCATCCTTACATCCGATTGGGTGACGCATCCACGCATACGCCGGAATTTGCCCAGCTTGCGGGAGCGGAGGAAGGCATGATTGAAATGAACTATGCCGCCAAAGCGCTGGCCTTAACGGCTTATGATCTCGTGACCGATCCGCTGGCTTTGAGAGAGGTACGGACTGAATTTGAACAGTGGCAAGCGCAGAGAAACGGGGGAGCATCCGAATGAGTAGCAACACGGCCGTACCGAGCGGCCCGAAAAAATGGCTGAAAATGCCGCATACCTTTGTCATTCTTATTTTTCTGACCTTAGTGGCCGGGATATTGACCTATGTCGTGCCCGCCGGAGAGTTTGAACGGGTTAAAAATGAAACAACCGGCAAAACCCTTCTCATCCCCGGTTCGTACGCTCATGTCGATCCGAATCCGGTTACGCTGTGGGATATTCCGAAATCCATCGTATCGGGTCTGGTCGATTCTGCCGATGTGGTCTTTTTCATTCTGATCATCGGCGGTGTTTTTCAGATTATTACGTCCTCGGGGACGATTGAGGCTGTGACGGGAAGGGTAGCGAGGTCTTTTTCCAACAAAGGGATATGGGTGATTCCGGTATTTATTACCCTGTTTTCCGTGGGTGGCTTTACGATGGGCATGTCCACCGAGGTTATGGTATTCGTGCCGATTGGTATTGCTATCGCCCGGGCGTTGAAGTTTGATGCGATGACGGGTACGGCCATGATTTCACTTGGGGCTTCCTGTGGATTTACTGCCGGGCTGCTGAATCCGTTTAATGTCGGCTTGGCACAGGCGATTGCGCAAATCCCTATTTTTTCAGGGCTGTGGCTTCGTGCCATCCTGTTAGTCATCCTGATCGTCATTACGAGCTTATATATTATGCGCTATGCCAGCAAAGTGAAGAAAAGCCCGGAAAGCAGCCTCGTTTACGAATTGGAAAAGAGCGCTGAAGACAAGCCGGTGGATCTATCCAATCTGCCTTCCATACAGCTTAAGCATATCCTGATCATCTTGACCGTTGTCGTAAGCTTTGCGACGTTGATCTGGGGAGTGTCCAAAAAGGATTGGTGGATGGAAGAACTGGCTGCCCTGTTTCTTTCGATGGGAGTCATTTCCGGCTTTTGCGCAGGCTACGGGCCAAGTCGCATTGCGACAGAGTTTGCCAAAGGAGCCAAGGATATCACCTATGGTGCGCTGATTATCGGTTTTGCACGTTCCATCGTGGTTGTACTGGATCACGGGAATGTGATTGACTCCATCGTTAACAGCCTTGCGATCATGGTGGGACATTTGCCTGAATCGGTACAAGTGCTGGGCATGTATGTGTTCCAAAACATTATGAACGTATTCATCACCTCCGGTTCGGGAATGGCCGCAACGACAATGCCGATTATGGTGCCACTGTCTGATCTGCTCGGCATTACACGCCAGACGACAGTGCTTGCCTTCCAGTTGGGAGACGGATTTTCGAACATGATTTTGCCTACTTCCTCAGCCTTAATGGGGAGCTTGGCCGTATCGGGTATTCCGTATCAGAAATGGGTTCGCTTCTTTTGGCCGCTACTGGCTGTCTGGTTCGTACTGGGTGCAGTATTGGTAGTTGTCGCTCAAATTATCGGATATCACTAACATAACTCTGTAAATACTTTTCGGCCCTCATCTTGCCGTGTTCGTACAGGCTTGGTGGGGGCTGTTTTATGCGAAACGGCAAACAACACGGATTTGTGAAGAGAAGTCATCGGATTTTTAAACGCTTTGGGGAGAACGGCAAAACTATAATAATAAGGAATTTAAATTATGTAAGCGCAATCATTTTGGGTATTTGCTTGTCATCACAACACAATGGAGGAGGACGACTTGGATGGCTCAAAGGAAAGGCGCATGGCGAAAGGGAACCTTGACCGCCGCGTTGGCAACGATGCTGGCGATGACGGGTACAACGGTGGGGATGGCGGCAGAAGCTCCATCTGAACCGGAGCTTCAGGCAGCATCGGCTGTTGCTGTCGAACAGAACCGAAGTGGCAGCATCCAACTGGAAAAGCTGGATCGGGGACTGGTGGCTGCGGTGACACCGGAGGGTGTATTTTTAAGCTGGCGGCTGCTGGCGCAGGAAGTGAATGGTTACAGCCCAACGGGGCTGACAGGCGCGGATTTTAATGTATACCGTGACGGTAAAAAGATCGCGACGGTAACCGACAGCACCAGCTATGTGGATAAAGAAGGAACCGGAAAAGCGGTGTACAGAGTAGCTTCGGTCGTGAATGGACGGGAAAAGGATCGCAGCGCCAAAGTGACGCCGTGGCAGCAGGGCTACTATGAGCTGCCTCTTCAAAAGCCCGCCGATGGCGTAACACCCGCAGGTGAGTCCTATACCTACTCTGCAAATGATATGAGTGTGGGGGATGTGGACGGAGACGGACAATATGAATTTTTTGTAAAATGGGACCCGTCGAACTCCAAGGACGTTTCTCAGAAGGGCTATACCGGAAATACGTATGTCGATGCATATACAGCCCAGGGCAAGCTGTTATATCGGATCGACCTGGGTGTGAATATTCGTTCAGGTGCCCATTATACACAGATGATGGTGTACGATTTTGATGGCGATGGCAAAGCCGAGCTGATGTTCAAAACGGCCCCGGGTACCAAAACGATTACTTTTGACAAGAAGGGCAAGCCGAAAAAAGAAACCTATATTACCCTGCCCCGTGAGGATCGCAAAGCAGGGATTACGCATAAGGACGATTACCGTTTAAGCCGCACGGATTATTACGAGCATGTGGTGAACATGTTCATGAACTGGACGAAGCATGAAGAAGTGGTCAAAGGGCAGTGGCCCGCTACGCTGGAGGAATGCTTTGGTATCGCTCCAAAGTATAGCTATCCGTTATCCCGTAAGGATGCGGAAAGCCTGACGGACTACTTTATGGATGTATACGCGCCTGCGCGGAGCGACAAAAACAAGCTGAGAGAGTTTGAAGGCTTCATTGTGGATGGACCGGAGTATTTGACCATTTTCAAAGGAAAAACGGGAGCAGAGCTGGACACCGTCCGCTATGAGCCAGAGCGTCATGACGATGGCCTCATGTGGGGCGATTACGCCATGGCCCGGATTGAACCCGCCAACCGGGTGGATCGTTTTCTGGCAGGCGTGGCCTACCTGGACGGCCGCAAACCGTACGCTGTGTTTGCACGCGGGTACTATACGCGTTCCACGCTGGTCACCTACACATGGGATGGTCGCCATCTCCAAAAGAACTGGATGGTGGACAGCGGCTGGGCACCGATGACGAATCCGTTTAACGATAGTCCGCACGGGCGCGATGGAACGGACCCGAAATTCGGCACCTTGACCACACAGGGAGCGCATTCGCTGAGCGTCGCAGACGTAGATGGTGACGGCAAGGACGAAATCGTATACGGCTCTGCCACCATCGACCATGACGGCAGCCTGCTGTACAGCTCGTTCGATGTCATGCCTCCCGAAAGTGCGATTCCCGGCGAAACAGCCCGTTTGGGTCACGGCGATGCGCTGCATGTGACGGATATTGACCCGGATCGGCCGGGCAAAGAAATCTTTATGGTGCATGAGGGCGGCACCTATGCTCCTTATGGTTATTCCCTGCGGGATGCCAAAACGGGTAAAGTCATCTACGGCGGATATTCCGGCAAGGATACAGGCCGGGGAATGATCGGAGACATAGACCCGGATCAGCGAGGGCTGGAAACCTGGGCCATGGGCTTATGGACCGCTGCCGGCAAGCAACTGGATACCAAGATGCCTGGCACTAATATGAGTATCAAATGGGCAGCCGATATGACCACACAAATCGTAAACGGCGCGATTGATGTTACCCCAACCATTGAGGATTGGAAACGAGGAACATTATTGACCGCCACTGGAACCAAAACGAACAACTATACGAAAGGAACGCCATCGCTGGTAGCCGACATTTTCGGAGATTGGCGGGAAGAAATGCTCGTTCGCACAGCGGATAGCTCGGCGATCCGTATCTATTTGGGCACTGAGCCTACGACGCATAAATTGTATACACTGATGCATGACCCGCAATATCGGGTGGATGTGGCGCGTCAAAATACGGGCTATAACCAGCCATCCTATACGAGCTTTTATTTCGCATCCGATATGGATTGGGCGAATGTACCGATTCCCAAGCTCTACACGCCAAGAGCCGTAATTCAAGAAGAGAACAGCGATGAGGTGGATGAGGCAGAGACATCGGAGATGGATGGGAAGCAAATGAATACGGAGGAAGTAGAGGTAGAGTCAGCAGTACCAGCAGAGGAATAATGAACACTGGGAACGACAAGTAGGTTGATTACAATGGAATCGCAAGGAGAGCCGTATTTACGTGCTCTCTTTTTTGCATATTTTTAATTGTGGCAGCAGAAATCTTTCATTTATTAGTTAGAAGGAGGGCGTTCAGAAGGGTATAATAAAATATAGTGCTGTATGATGATCACACGCTGATCTGGAAGGACGGCTGTCGAGCAATTGGAGGAATGCTAGTGGGGATGATGTTCTCTTTTCTGAAAAAATACCGGGTTCCAGCCATCGCGGCTCTCGTGATGATGCTGCTGGAGCTGACGGTGGAATTGTCGCAACCGTATTTGATCTCCAAAATTATTGATGAGGGCATTCGGCAGCAGGATTTGTCCGTCGTCTGGTTATGGGGCGGTGTGCTGGTAGGAAGCGCCGTTATTGCTTTTATAGCAGGGATTTCTAGTTCCTTTTTTGCTTCCCATGCCAGTCAGGGCTTTGGTTATGATTTGCGGGAAAGGCTGTATCATAAGGTGCAATCCTTTTCCTATCCGGTGTTTAAACGTTTTGCTACCTCATCGCTGATTACGCGTTTGACGGGAGACGTTACGCAGGTGCAGGATACGGTGTTTATGAGCTTGCGGTTTATGACACGGGTGCCGCTGGTGGTGATTGGCAGCATCGTGATGGCGCTGGTTGTGCATTTCAGGCTTGGACTGTTGCTGGCGGTCATGGCTCCAGTGCTGTTCGTATTTGTGCTGGTGATGATGCGGCGAACCGTCACGTTGTTTAAGGGCGTCCAGCGTCGTCTGGATGATGTTAACGGGGTGATTCAGGAGAATCTGACAGGTATCCGGCTCATACGGGTTTTTGTGCGGATGCGGCATGAAATCGAGCGTTTTGCCCATTACGGGGGCGAATTGATGAAAGGGACGGTTTCCGCTTTGCGCTGGACAGAAACGACGATGCCGTTCATTTTGTTTACGATGAATGCGGGAATTATCGCCGTGCTTTGGTTCGGACGGGGGCAAATTGCAACAGGGGATGCCAGTGTGGGACAGGTGGTCGCTGTCGTCAATTATTCACTGCGGACGATTGGAGCCTTGTCTGCCTTGTCGGGGATTGTTGTCGTGTTTTCCCGGGCGACCGCTTCCACGGCAAGGATTCGTGAGGTATTGGAGACACCTCATGAAGACCACGGAGAACGGGAGTCTATTCCAACACATAACACGCGAATCGAGGGACAGGTGGAACTGGATCGGGTGAGCTTTCACTATCCGGGCAACGATCTCGCGGTGCTAAAGGATATTTCCTTTATGGCTCGACCGGGTGAGCGCATCGCTATTATGGGGGCTACGGGGTCGGGTAAATCCTCACTTGTGCAGCTCATTACGCGTTTGTATGAAGAAAATGAGGGCCGGGTGCGCTTTGACGGCAAGGACGCGCGGGAACTGGACGCTTCCATACTGCGTGAGGCCATTGGGTACGTGCCGCAGGAGGTGCTTCTTTTCACTGGCTCGATTCGGGAAAATATCGCTTGGGGGCTGGAGAATGCCAGTCTGGAGCAGATTCAGGAAGCGGCTCGTATGGCGCAAATTCACGATATGATTGAACGCTTGCCACAAGGCTATGACACGATGCTGGGACAGCGCGGTGTGAATCTGTCCGGTGGACAGAAGCAACGGCTATCTATTGCTCGCGCGCTGGTGCGCCATCCGGCAGTGCTTATTTTGGACGATAGCACCAGTGCGCTGGATGTGCGGACAGAGGCGGCTTTGCTGGAGGCGCTGGAGGGCTTGTCCTGCACGACCTTTCTTATTACGCAGAAGATCAGCTCGACCGCAACGGCAGATCAGATTTTACTGCTGGATGAAGGCCGTCTGATCGCGAGTGGAAGTCATGAGCATTTAATGGACAGCTCGGAGCTGTATCGACGCATCTATGAATCACAATACAGAAAGGAGGAGTCGCATGTTCAAGGAACTCATTGATCCCTTCCGTCAGCCTACACCGCCGTCCGGTGTGCTGCGCAACCCAGCAGGAGCAGAGGGACGCCGCAAGGCCAAGGCCAAGAACTGGTCCGGCACGCTGGGCAGGATATGGGAGTATCTGGCCCGCCGCAAGGCCAAGCTAATGCTGGTGCTGTTCATGGTACTGCTCAGCTCCGGGCTGGCATTGCTGGGTCCGTATTTGGTCGGCGTTGCCGTGGACCATTTTCTGGAAGGTATGGGCGGACGCACATGGATGTATTTTCTCATTGGGCTGGGGGCTGTGTATTTGCTCAATTCGCTGACCTCCTGGCTGCAAAATATCTGGATGATCGAAATCGCCCAAGAGACCGTGTACCGGATGCGTTTCGACCTGTTTTCACATTTGCATCGCTTGCCGATTCCTTTTTATGGTAAACGTCAGCAGGGAGAGATTATGAGTCGATTGACCAATGATATTGAAAATGTCAGCTCTACGCTGAATAGCTCAGCCATTCAGATTTTTTCGAGCGTATTGACGCTGGTGGGTACACTCGCAGTCATGCTGTGGCTAAGTCCGCTGATGACACTGCTAACCTTTATCGTGGTGCCGCTGATGGCAGTCGGGATGCGCTGGATTACGCGCCGCACGGGTCCCTTATACAAGGAACGGCAGAAGAATCTGGGCGAACTGAACGGATACATCGAAGAAACGTTATCCGGGCAGCAAATTATCAAAGCATTTTCACAGGAAAAGAGGGTTATTCGCGGCTTTAGTGAACGTAATGACCGTATCCGTCTGTCGGGCTTCTGGGCACAAACGATTTCCGGCTTTATCCCCAAGCTGATGAACGGCCTGAACAATCTCAGCTTTGCCATTGTGGCAGGAATCGGCGGGATTTTGGCCATACACGGTTCTATTACCATCGGAACGATTATCATCTTTGTAGAGTATGCCCGCCAGTTCACCAGACCGCTGAATGATCTGGCTAACCAGTGGAATACCTTGCTGTCCGCTATTGCTGGAGCTGAGCGCGTATTTGAAATATTGG
The DNA here is from genome assembly GCF_050467685.1 of Paenibacillus sp. NRS-1782. Lineage (NCBI taxonomy): Bacteria > Bacillati > Bacillota > Bacilli > Caryophanales > Paenibacillaceae > Paenibacillus > Paenibacillus sp. NRS-1782. The sequence goes on along the minus strand of NZ_JBITPH010000022.1, from coordinate 44,978 downwards.
ATGAGGATGAGGAGTCCAAGGACGAGCACAGCGCCGTAGAGCTGGAGCATGTCGAGGGTGCAGTTCGGTTTACCGATGTTTCCTTCGGCTATGATGCTGAGAGCGCTACGCTGAAAGACATCTCTTTTGAAGCCAAGCCTGGTGAGATGATCGCGCTGGTCGGTCCGACCGGGGCAGGAAAAACAACGCTGATTCAGCTGATATCCCGTTTTTACAGTCCCGACAAGGGAATGATCACGCTAGATGGGCGCGACATTACCACCATACAGCGTGAAAGCTTGCGCTCACGTATGGCGTTTGTGCTACAGGATTCCTTCCTGTTTCAGGGGACAATCCGTGAAAATATCCGCTTCGGCAGGCTGGATGCCACTGATGAAGAGGTAGAGGAAGCATCGAAGCTGGCGAATGCCCATTCCTTTATCATGAGGATGAAGGACGGATATGAGAAGGTGCTGGAGGTTAACGGCAGCGGCATCAGCCAAGGGCAAAAACAATTGCTGGCTATTGCCCGTGCTATTTTGGCTAACCCTTCGATCCTTGTACTCGACGAGGCAACCAGCAGCATCGACACGATTACCGAGATGAAAATACAAGAAGGACTGGCGCGGCTTATGCAAGGGCGAACGAGCTTTGTCATCGCGCATAGACTGAATACCATTCGTCAGGCTGACCGGATTCTGGTCTTGAAGGATGGTCGTCTGGAGGAGCAGGGCTCGCATGATGAGCTGCTGGCTCATAAAGGCTTTTACAGTGATTTATATTATGGTCAGTTGAGAAAGCAAAGCTCTTAGGCTGGAGCTGGATAAATAGATTTGCAGGCGTGATGCTGGAGCTTTATGATGATAAAAAGGGCTACCCCAGGGTTAAATGTACCCTATGTAAAGGACCATTCTAAAGAAAGACTAGATTATTTGGACATGGATTGTTGGAACCCCATATGCTTCACCATTTTTTGAAAATCTGGATGCGCATAGTGGGGTTCCTTGGTCAGAATGAATCAAAGCTTTGAAGGCTTTAATCGTGGATAGATACGCTCGTTTATCTTGGATCATCAGCTTTACTTTTAACTCAATTTACAGCCTTACGATTCATCTGCTAGGAAAACAGTACCATTTTACTTGAGGGATCTTATGGTTTTAGCGTTCTTCCCTTAAAGAGAATATACGACAGCTCATGTTTGATCATTTTATTATTCTCTATTGTTTTCACATAATCTATGTCATCTTCGCGAGTTACAATTTCATCCTTATCTATACTGGGTCTTTTACGATTTCTATTTTCGCCCGCCGTGCTGTTGTCAGAAAAAATAAAAGTAGTATTTAAATCTTCAATGCCCTCACTAATCTTTTTCCCTGTCATATTCTTAGCTGTGATTGAGAGATGAATCTTTTCTCCCATGATCAATTTGTACGATAACAACTGGAATGCATTTTCATTATCCACTTGTTCTCTAAAATGATCCAAATCTTCTACATTCTCCATCATAGGTGTCTTCATTAATTCCTTCCCAGAGAGGGAATACAGTTTATTTTGCTGATCCCATTCCTGGTGTATGTCTAAGTTCTTGGTAAGTACCCCTAAAGGGACAAACATCGCATTTTTATAAAGCACAGGGACGGTATCCATCACGGACGTGTTCGAGTCGGTAACAATCTCAGTGGAGTTCATTTTAAACTCAACCTTGTGTGTTCCAAACTTAATTGTAGCCGTATTAGAAGTTGGGTTATACGTAGTCTGTCCTCCCAACAAATCATTAATGGATCTCAAAGGCACCATATAGCGATTGTTCTTATCAATATAAGGGGCTTTGGGGGCTGTGAACAACACATAGTAGTTGTTAATCTTTAAAAATGGAGAGCTTGGTTCTATACTGTGAGCTGACATTTTTCCTGTATAGGGTTGAGAAAAGCAAAATACCATTACACTTAAAAGCAGAATCCTAAACAGCATCTTTCCCACAAAATTTCCTCCTTAAAAGAGAGGGGCAAAAAAGCCCCTCTCATAAAATTCAGTCTAAAAATATACTGTCTGTTTCCTCTCCTCCGTGCACGTAATCCACTTCAACTTTACTCCGTGGCATAGAACAATAATCATAGGTTTGGCTGTTTCGCCAAGGGATATTATCTTCTGAATTTGTACCGATATAGGATGTAGCCCAACGAACTTTTCTGATGTAAGAACCATCATAATAGTCTTGTCGATCTTGTATCTGGCCTATGCTTGTCGTTCTTTTGATAAGGTTACCATTACCAGTCGCAGTCCAACCAGGAGCGGGCTTAACCCAGCTTCTTTGGATCTTAGTACCGTCTGCATAACCCGTTACAGTCAAGGCAATGTTACCGTCAGAAGGGACATAAAATTTCATTTGTACTTCCTGATCAGGCTCAAAGCGTGGCGTAAATGTATAAGGGGTCTTTACACCTTCAATGAGCATGAAAGGAGCCCAGTCATTATATTTTGTACTATGCTGCAAACCAACATCTACTGCCTTATTGGTGTTACTCCAACCACCCATATAGATAAATCCTGTGCTTCCGTTATATCCACTATTATTATCACGAATCTCTCTAGCACTTGGTAAATGAACTCGTGTACTAGCCCATGCAAACCCTATATGTGACCATACTGAACGATACGGCCCGTTTCTCAGGTCTCGACATTCAGGGAAGCTCGCGGAGTTAGTGCTAAAATCCATTGGTGTTAATGAGTGATTACCCATACACGCTGGTTTAGGCTGTAATACGGGTAAAGTATATAGCTGCCCTGTTGAATCTTTATACCTATTATTTTTATACGTAGTATCAGTTACGGAAGTGAGGGATGAATTCGAATTCTTATACGTAACCTGACTCACCGGTTCCAGGGGGATAACTTCCTGCCTTAAACTTTCCTTGTTTACAAGCACTTTGCCCGTTTCATCTATGTATGTAACGTTTTCTCTGTCTTCGGGGTCCAGCGAGTTGATGATATTGCTTAATATAGCATTGTCGGATTTAGTCATCGACGGATTGATTAACTGTTCATTTTGGAGTGGTTCTGCACCTACTGAACAAGTTAGCGATAACGAAAGCATGCCTACAACAGCCCACATACATAAACTCTTGACCTTCAAAATCCATTCATCTCCCTCAAAATTATGTTTTTAAAATTACACAAAAACCACTAGCCTCCTTTTTTACCAATTACAATACAAATCTATTATGTACAAAACTATATATTAAATCAATACCATATAATTTAACAGTTTTACAATAAACATAGTTATATCTTTAAAAAGAAACCAACCGATGTCAAGCGACATGGGTGTTTATAACCGCTGCTGACTTGTGATCCCAACAAGGCAGGGCGGCTCGAAAATTTTATCTAATATCCTGAAAGTTAGAAAAAGTCACGGTTGATCCGTGTCTCAGCTTGTCGAGAAACCCAAGGTCTTAAAATGACCTGAGTTTCTCGACAAGCTGAGGCAATATAGAGGCGGTCTAAATGGCTGCCTTTGAGAGTGCCGACTGCCCACATGCTTTTGTTGAGACCATCCGGCGGTATTCCTTGAGCTTAGGTGACCATGAAATGGCATGTTATAATAAGAGGACAATGAGGATGGTTCCTGCGGAATCATAAGGCTGTCTTACGATGAGCTGGGCCTGGCGAGAAATCTGTAGAGATGAGGGGCTGATGGAGCTTGAACAGAATAGCCATACTGGAGCGTCTTCAATCACAGCTGCACGAGGGTAATCACATCATCGGCGTCTCGACAAGCACAGGGATCACAGCCAAGTATGCAGCTCATAGCGGAGCGGACTTTATATTAATGCTGAACTCCGGCAAGTTTCGCCAGATGGGGAGAAGCTCTCTGGCGGGCTTTTTGCCGTTTTGCAACAGTAATGATATGGTGATGGATTTTGCGTCAAGAGAAATTGTGCCGTTGGTGAGGCATGCTCCCGTGCTCTTTGGACTGAATGCGAATGATCCAACCAGAGAGATGGCCGATTATATTGAGGAAATCAAGAGCAGAGGCTTTTCGGGAGTGAATAATTATCCGACTGTCGGCCTGATGGACGGATTGTTCAGAGAGGCTCTGGAGGAAGACGGAATCAGCTATGACAGAGAGGTTGAGGCCATACGTCTGGCCCATCGACAGGAGTTGTTTACGGTGGCCTTCGTATTTGACGAGCTTCAAGCGGCCCAAATGATTGAGGCGGGGGCAGATGTAATCTGTGCTCATCTCGGCCTGACCGAGGGCGGATTATTGGGCGCGCGGAAGGTTGTATCCTTAGAGGCTACCAAATCAAAGGCGCTGCGTATTTTCGATGCCTGCAAGCACCTTAAGCCGGATTTGATCAAGATGATTTACGGCGGTCCGGTAAAGACGCCGGTCGATGTCCAGTACATGTACAGCAACAACACAGACATTATGGGCTATATTGGCGGATCTGCCTTTGAACGAATTCCTTCGGAGAAGTCAATTACGGCAATTACTCGCGATTTTAAGCGCCTGGGCAAGCTAGATGAGGACGATTTTATGGCCAAAATGCTGAACGGCATCACCAAGCATTATGATTACGTTGAGTTTGTCAAGGAGTATGTGGCACAAAACTACAGCAGTGAAATTGTTTTTTCGGATCTGGCCAAGGTTGCTCATGTTTCGCGCAGCTATTTGAGCAGCTTGTTTAAAAAGGAGGTTGGCTGCAGCTTTCAGACCTATCTTGTGAGCTTCCGCATAAATAAAGCTGTCACGCTACTCCATGCGCCGCAGCTTCAATTATCCGAGGTGGCTGGGATGGTAGGGTATCCGGATTATGCCCAATTCAGCAAAATGTTTAAAAAGCTTAAGGGCTGCTCACCCAAGCAGTACAGATCTAACCTAAACACAAAAACATAGAACATAAAAGCGTTTTCATGAATAAACAGGACCAGTATGATGAAGCTATAGCGATCATACTGGTTTTTCTGTTAGCGAAAAAATCAGCATGCTACCCTGCGATCGAACATTGTACTAAATGATCATACGAGGAGGCAGCAGAATGAAGACCATCGCAATAGCTGGAACGTTTGATACGAAAGGCGATGAGTACCTTTACATCAAGAGGATTGCAGAGCAGCTTGGGATGGGGACCTTGATGATTCATACAGGCGTATTCGAGCCGGCCTTTATTCCGGATGTGTCCAATCGGGAAGTCGCTCGCGCCGCAGGCATGGACATGGAGGAGCTTGCGGCAAGGAAGGATCGGGCTTTGGCTACAGAGGTATTGTCCAAAGGCCTGAAGAAGCTGGTACCACAGTTGTACAAGCAGGGTAAATTTGACGGAATCATTTCCTTTGGAGGCACTGGCGGGACCTCACTGGTCGCACCGGCCATGAGAGCCCTGCCAATTGGCGTTCCAAAGGTGATGGTATCGACCGTTGCTTCTGGAAATACAGCTCCATACGTAGGCACGAGTGATATCGTCATGATTCCGTCTGTGGTGGATGTAGCAGGATTGAACTCGATTTCTACGAAAATCTTCACAAATGCGTTATTTGCGATAGCGGGAATGCTCAAGTTTGAACATGCGCATGAACCGGAGAAGAAGCCGCTGGTTGCAGCCACGATGTTCGGAGTAACCACGCCCTGTGTGACAGCGGCAAGAAAATATTTGGAGGAAAGGGGCTACGAGGTGCTTGTGTTCCACGCCACGGGCATCGGAGGGCAGTCGATGGAGGCGTTGATCGAGGCGGGCTTCATTGAAGGGGTATTGGACTTGACGACGACGGAGTGGGCGGATGAAATCATCGGCGGTGTCTTGAATGCAGGGCCGCATCGCTTGGAGGCTGCAGGCCGCCATCGCATTCCGCAGGTGGTCTCGGTGGGCGCCTTGGATATGTGCAATTTTGGGCCGAGAGATACCGTGCCGGAGAAATTCAAGGATCATAAGTTTTATCAGCATAATCCGACCGTAACCCTGATGAGAACTACGGTGGTAGAAAATGAACAGATCGGCAGGAAGCTTGCGGAGAAGCTGAACATGGCAAAGGAAAGCACCGTGCTAATGCTGCCGCTTAGGGGCATTTCTGCAATTGATGTGGAGGGGCAGCCTTTCTACGGCCTGGAGGAGGACCGAATGCTGTTCGATACCCTGCGTAAGCATGTCGACATCTCGGTTATTGAAGTGATTGAATTGGATTGCGCCATCAACGATCCGGCCTTTGCAGAGGCCGCAGCTCAAAAACTGATTGCTCTCATGCAAGCATCAAATTCCTAAGAATCTAATAAGGAGGATATACGAAATGAATAAGCTGACCAGATCAGAAATTATGACTAAATTCAGGAAAGAGGTAAAGGCGGGTAAAATTCTCCTCGGTGTCGGGGCAGGCACAGGCATTACGGCCAAAAGCAGTGAAGCGGGCGGAGCGGATATGCTGATCGTATACAATTCCGGCCGATACAGAATGGCGGGCCGCGGCTCGCTGGCGGGCTTGCTTTCCTATGGAGATGCCAATCAAATCGTCGTTGAAATGGGAGCCGAGGTGCTGCCGGTCGTCAAGCATACGCCTGTTTTGGCAGGGGTATGCGGCACCGACCCGTTTAGAGTGATGGAGGTATATTTGAAGCAATTGAAGGAGCAGGGCTTCAGCGGTGTTCAGAACTTCCCTACAGTAGGCTTGATTGATGGGGTGTTTAGACAAAACCTGGAGGAAACCGATATGGGGTACGACCTTGAGGTTGAAATGATCCGTAGCGCCCATGAGCTGGATTTGCTGACTACTCCGTATGTTTTTGATCCCGCTCAGGCGAAGGCTATGGCGGAGGCGGGAGCCGACATTTTGGTTGCGCATATGGGCTTGACGACCAAGGGCACGATTGGTGCAAAAACAGCGCTGACCCTAGACGACTGTGTAGAACGAATCGAGGCGATTATTAAAGCCGGTCGGGCTGTGAACCCGGATATCATGATTATTTGCCACGGCGGACCAATTGCAGAGCCGGAGGATGCGACTTATGTCATTGAGAGAACGAAGGGCATCGATGGATTCTTCGGCGCGTCCAGCATCGAGCGCTTTGCGGCAGAGAAGGGCATCACACAGCAGACCGAGTCCTTCAAGTCGATTCGGAAATTTAATTGAGAATGCCTCAGATGTACAAGGGAAGGCGGTAGACAGTATTGTGTTTGCCATGGCTAATCCAGAGCCGGAGATTGCGCCTGAGCAAGCTATCCCGCATGTTCGTGTACTTGCCACGGGTTGCAGCCACTATCCCAACCAGATTAACAATGTGCTTGTGTTTCCGGGTATCTTCAGGACGTATTCCACCGGATTTCAGATAGTGTACTAGAGCGAAATAGAATTACATAGCATCGTCTGTTAAACTGTGAAAATAGGCGGTTGCAGATACGTTGCCGTGTTAGCCTGATCTATTTTGCGGAGGTGGGGGGATGAACGGAAGTCTGTTTGAGCCACGGCTGCGTGACGGGGATTATATTCCCCGTTTTTTTGCTTACTATTACAAGCAGTGGCACGATTACACCATGCCGTATCACGATCATCATTCTACCGAAATTATGTACATGATCTCCGGCTTGTGCCGGGTGGATGTACAGACAGGAGAGAAGGCAGGAGAAAGCATCACGCTGCGCAAGGGAGAGTTTATTATGCTGGACGCGGGTGTGTCGCATCGACTGGTCGTAGAAGGAGAGCAGCCATGCCGGATGCTGAATGTAGAGTTCGGTTTTACGGAAGGGGTGCGAGTAGGTCCGTCTATTCGACAAATGGCAGGGGAAGAGCACGAGGTCACTGCCTTCATGTCGCGTCCATTTCCTTATCTGGTGCTGTCTGACCCGGAAGAGGTGTATTATACGCTGAAAAGCCTCGTGCTGGAGCTGGATCAGCGAAAAGAGCATCCAAGTGCAATGGCTGAGCTGCTGTTTATGCAATTGCTCGTGCGAATTGCGCGTTTGCGTGAGGAAACGGAACGGAGTGACACGCAGCAAACGGATGTCTACATTAAACGATGTATCGAATTTCTTCATCTCAACTATGACCAGGAAATTCTGGTGAAGGATATGGCAGCAGCGGTGAATCTGCATCCGGGGTACTTGCATCGCATTTTCAAAAAACATACCGGACAAACGCTTACCGCTTATTTGACGATGCTGCGGATGGACAAGGCCCGAATGCTGCTCCAGCAAACGGACATTCCCATTCACGAAATTGCCGATTATGTAGGCGTGGGCAGCAGGCAGTATTTCCATATGCTTTTCAAAAAGCACACAGGCAAGACACCTGTCGAATACCGCACTGCCGTGGAACGCCATGTGTGGAACTATGCGGAGGATGAAGAGGGATAAGGCGGCAAGTTAAGTTAGGATTTTTGACACCTAAACGCGAATCTGGTCATGATTTTGATAACGCTTCCCTCTGGCAAATTGCTACAATGACGGTATACTACACATCTAACGCTGGAGGTTGAATGCCGTGTCATTTAAGGTGACTTTTATTGGAGCGGGGAGCATCGGCTTTACCCGTGGAATTTTGCGAGATCTGTTGACGGTGCCGGAATTTAACGAGATTGAAGTAGCTTTTACGGACATTAATCAGCACAATCTGGATATGGTCACTGAGCTGTGCCAGCGGGATATTCGGGAGAACGGTTTGTCTATTCAAATACAGTCCTCCACGGACCGGAAAGTGGCTTTGAAGGATGCCAAATATGTGATTTGTACGATCCGGGTTGGCGGGCTGGAAGGGTTTGCGACCGATGTAGACATTCCGCTGAAATATGGCGTGGATCAATGCGTGGGCGATACGCTGTGTGCAGGAGGTATTATGTACGGGCAGCGTGGCATTGCGGAAATGCTGGAGATCTGCAAGGATATCCGCGAGCTAAGCGCACCAGATGTGCTGCTGCTGAACTACTCGAACCCGATGGCGATGATGACCTGGGCCTGCAACAAGTACAGCGGTGTACGTACGATTGGGTTGTGTCACGGTGTACAGCATGGGCATCACCAAATTGCTGAAGTATATGGCTTGGAGAAGCAGGATGTGGACATTGTGTGTGCCGGAATCAATCACCAGACATGGTACATTCAGGCGTCACATGAAGGCAAGGATCTGACAGCTGGACTGCTGGAGGCTTTTGAAAAGCATCCCGAATATAGCCGCACCGAAAAGGTACGCATCGACATGCTTCGCCGTTTTGGCTATTACAGCACCGAATCGAACGGCCATCTAAGCGAGTATGTTCCCTGGTACCGGAAGCGTCCGGATGAAATTCTCGACTGGATTGATCTGGGAAGCTGGATTAATGGAGAAACGGGAGGCTATCTGCGTGTATGTACGGAAGGACGCAACTGGTTTGAAACAGATTTTCCAAACTGGATGAAGGAAGATCCACTGGAGTACAAGTCGGAAAAACGCGGTGAGGAGCATGGCTCCTACATTATCGAAGGACTGGAAACAGGACGTGTATACCGTGGACATTTTAATGTCGTCAACAACGGAGTGATTTCCAATCTGCCGGATGATGCGATTATTGAGGCGCCCGGATATGTGGATCGTAACGGCATTTCCATGCCTCTTGTGGGTGAACTGCCGCTCGGCCCTGCGGCTGTCTGCAATGTTAGCATTTCCGTGCAGCGATTGGCAGTTGAAGCTGCCGTGCATGGGGACGACAAGCTGTTGCGGCAGGCGTTCATGATGGACCCACTGGTGGGTGCGGTATGTAATCCGAAGGAAATCTGGCAAATGGTCGATGAAATGCTGGTAGCGCAGGAAGCGTGGCTTCCACAATACGGAGCGGCAATTGCCGAGGCGCGTCAACGTTTAGCTGCGGGCGATCTGATCCCAACTCGTGCGTATGAGGGAGCGGCAAGGCTTAAGGTCAAGACGATTGAGGAAATGCAGTTGGATCGGGAGGCGGCCAACAAAAATGCGGGCGAATCCGACAAAGGCAAGGAACGCGAAAAGGAGTAGCCTAGCTAGGCCTGGCAGCTTGGTACAATGGCATGAGCGCTCACTGCATGTACATGCATGATGAATGGCCGTGAGGCTGCACTACGATGAATAGGGTATTTTCATGGCGATGAGAGCCTGAAAATACCCTATTGGTGTCGATAGATTTAACGATTTGGCATAGTACGGAGTTTGGAGTTTATCATTGTCGATTTGAGCTGACGGAAATTAAAGAAAATAGCCTAATTTTTTCTAAATCCGCTTTTTGGTGTCGATCCCGTAGGTCGGGAGAGCTTGTCACAGCAGGCATAGTTCATCTTATGAAGGACTCGGCCCTGGGAAGTGGGGAGACAGCAAAAACGGGTACTGTGGCAATTCATGTGCCTAATTAATAATTTAATCCTTAATTTATTCAATTTACATCAGTTTTCCAGCCCACTATAATCTAACATAGGAGGTGACAAAAAGGGGAGGAAGTAAGCGCGTGAAAAAATAGAAAGCGCTTACCTTAGCAGCTAAGAACGCCGCTTTTTTTGGAGAAAGATGGCGTAACTCACACATAATCATGTAACAATCAGGTGCCGCCATAGGAAGATTCAACAAAATCTACGGAAAGATAGGTGAAGCAATTGAAAACAAAGCAAGTGCTTCGTAAAGGCATGAAGTATGCTTTTGCGCTATCACTCGTCGCAAGCAGCTTTCTACCAGGTGCAGGATTTACGGATAAAATACATGCAGAATCCCATGTGGACAATCCTTATCAAGGGGCAACCAAATATGTTAGTCCTGATTATGCGGCTAGCGTCGATACATCGATTGCCCAGGTTACAGATTCTACACTGAAAGCGAAAATGCAAACCATCAAAACGTTCCCGACTGCCGTATGGCTCGATCGCATCGCTGCTATTAACGGCGGTGGAGGCAAGCTTGGTTTGGAAGCGCATCTGGATCAAGTGTTGACACAAAAGAAAGGCAACACACCGATTACGGCAGAGTTTATTGTATATGATCTGCCCGGACGGGATTGTAAAGCCTTGGCTTCCAACGGTGAGCTGCCGTTGACCCAAGCGGGTCTGGAAACGTACAAAAAGGATTATGTCGATAAAATTGCTGCTATTTTTGCCAAACCGAAGTATCAGGATATCCGCATTGTAGCGATTATTGAGCCGGACAGTTTGCCGAATCTGATAACGAATCTGAATGATCCCAAATGTGCTCAAGCCAAATCTACAGGGATTTATGAAGCTGGCGTGAAATATACCATGAACAAGCTGAACGCGATTCCGAACGTCTACAAATATGTAGATATCGGTCACTCCGGTTGGCTGGGTTGGGATAACAACCGTTCAGCAACCGTCACACTGTTCACGAATGTTTTCACAGATACGAGCAAAGGACTGTCCAGCGTGGACGGCTTTATCACGAATACAGCCAACTCTTCCCCATTGACAGAGCCTAATCTGCCCGATCCAAACCTGAATATTGGCGGACAGCCGATCAAATCGTCCAAGTACTACGAATGGAATCCTAACTTCGATGAACTGGATTTCACAGAGTCCTTGCATAGAGATTTTGTAAACGCAGGTTGGCCGAGCTCACTCGGTATGCTCATTGATACAGGCCGTAACGGATGGGGAGGACCTAACCGTCCGACTGCCGCTGTCGGCAGTGATATTAACTCCTATGTGAACTCAGGCCGTATAGACAAACGCTCGCATCGTGGCAACTGGTGTAATAACAGCGGAGCAGGTATGGGTACGCCGCCGCAAACAGCTCCAGCTTCCCATGTCGATGCTTATGTATGGGCGAAACCTCCGGGTGATTCCGATGGTTCCAGTTCGCTTATTCCGAACGATGAGGGTAAAGGCTTTGACCGATATTGTGATCCTACCTATACAACCAAGGATGGCACATTAACAGATGCTTTACCGAATGCACCTATTTCAGGAGCTTGGTTCCATGATCAGTTTGTTATGCTTGTGCAAAATGCATATCCAGCGATTGTCCCTTCATCTGGTGGCGGAACAACTCCTACACCAGCCGCTCCGGCAGTACCAGCGGGCTTAAAGGCGACAGCGGGGAATGCGGAAGTGAAGCTGACTTGGAATGCGTCCACTGGGGCCGACAGCTACACGGTAAAACGTGCAACCAGCGAAGCAGGTCCTTTTACAGCCGTTGCGCCTCTTGTTACTGAGAAAGAGTACACAGATAAGGGTCTGACCAACGGAACCACTTATTTCTATGTTGTAAGTGCTACGAATACGAAAGGAACAAGCAAGGATTCCACTGCGGTAAGCGCTGAGCCAAAAGGAACACCTACAGATCCAACGGACCCTACAGATCCTACAGAACCAGCGGGTGATCTGGTTGTAATGTATCGGGCCGGGGATACCGATCCAGCTAATAACGCAGTCAAGCCTTTCTTAAATCTGAAAAATAAAGGTACAACACCCGTGATGCTGAGTGAGCTGAAAGTCCGGTATTATTTTACGAAAGATGGCAGCCAAGAGCTGCAATCCGCAGTAGACTATGCGCAAGTAGGCAATGATAATGTGCTGCGAACTATTACTGACAATTATATCGAAATTGGTTTCAATGCTGCTGCCGGTACGCTTGCAGCTGGAGCGCAAACAGGTGATATTCAGATCCGTATCAACAAAAGCGACTGGTCTAACCTGGACGAATCCAATGATTATTCCTTCGATCCTACCAAAACCTCTTATACAGAATGGAATAAAGTAACATTATTCCATAATGATAAGCTGGTGTGGGGAATCGAGCCTTAGGATTGGGACAGAAGATGTGCGCTTAAGCAATGGAAGAGCCCCGAAGGAAAAGCTACGGCACAACTGCCGTAGCTTTTTTTGATCGTGTTTAGATAAAGAACCTCATGACCAAGAGAATAAGCATTCAATTGTGTATAATGAAAAAGAATGCTGTTCTACTGTGGAGGTCATCATGAGTAAAAAAGGATCAAGCTCATTCACAGACTAGTATTGACGTGGCACTTGAAGTGGATGCGGAGCGGTTTTTGCGTCATTTTCTGAGTCGAGTGGTATAAAAAATAATTCAAAAGATTGCCGATGACACTGCATCGGCAATTTTGTGCATGCATGTTAGACTGCGCCCTCATAAACCACAAAGGAGGAGATTTATTGTGTTTTCTGCTGCTCAACGACTGCCTTTGCTGGAACACATGTACAATCATGCCCCGACAGGGATAGCCATTTTCTCCAGGGACGGAAAATGTCTGTATGTCAATCCGGCCCTTTGTCACAAGGTCGGATACAAGCAGGAGGAATTGCTGAAAACCCGATATTATCATTTGTTGTATAAAGGAGATAAAGATCGACAAGCGTTGCAGGACGCCTATACGGGCTGGCTGAAAGCTACGGATCAAGTGTACAAGGCAGAGCTTCGATTAAGACATCAGCGGGGAACATCCGTCTGGTTATCGCTGGAATTAACGATATTTGATGACCCGGCTACGGGTCAAACGTATCTGATTGCCTACGCGATGGACATCACAGAGAAAAAAGACATGCAGCAGGTACTCTCGGACAATGAGGACTTGTACATGCTAATTACAGAAAATACGCCGGATGTGATCTCGTTCAGCACGCCGGACGGGAACCTTCAATATGTTTCTCCTTCGGTAGAAAAACTTCTTGGCTACACTAGGCAGGAAATGCTCGGCAAAAAACGGCTCGAATTTTATCATGCAGAAGATGCCGATTATATGAGAGTACATGGAATCTTCCAGGAAACAGGTATTATGAAGCGTCGTGTCCGTCACAAGGACGGGCATTATTTGTGGCTGGAAGTGTCATACCGCATCATTCGGGATGAGGAAGGCAAAATCAAGCGAGTTTTGTCCATCGGCCGCAACATCACCGAGCGCCAGAAGAGCGAGGAAAATCTTGCAAAAGCTCAGCAACTGGCGATGTTTGGCTCATGGGACTGGGATTTGGTTAACGACGTTTTGCATTTTTCCAAGGAATTCCGCAGCATTTTTGGCTTTAGCGTAAAGCCGGTCGAGACAAGCATTGATTCTTTTCTGGATGCTATTCATCCAGAGGATAAAGAGCGAATGATCGAGATCATTACGAACGTCATTTTAAAAGGGATTCATAAAGAAACCTTTTATCGGATTGTACTGCCTAATGGTGAACAGAAAGTGCTGCGTTCGACCTGGGAAGCGGAAATGGACGAGCGCGGAGAACAGCCGATTCAAATTGTCGGTATGGTACAGGATGTCACGGAGCACCAAAAAATGGAGCAACGCCTTCGTGAAAGTGAAAATCGTTATAAATCGCTGTTTCAGCATAACCCGCTCGGCATATGCGCCATGAATATGAAAGGTCAAATCCTGAGCGTGAATCCCAGTCTGGAGGAACTTATTGGTTATACAAGGAAAGAACTGCTTGGGACTGGAGTTCTTGTGATGGCTTCTTCCGAGGAACGGGACAAGATTAGGCATCATATGGAGCTGGCCAAGCAGGGAGAAACGCAAACCTATGAATCAGAGTTCATACATAAGGATGGGGAGCGCTTGTTTATCAAGGTAACTAATATCCCGATTTTTGTGCATGAGCAAATTGTGGGCTGCTACGGCATCTTTGAAAATGTCACTCCGCTCAAAAGCTACATCGCCCAAATCGAAAAGCTTAGCAATGAGCATTCACTCATTCTGAACGCCGTATCCGAAGGCATTGTGGGCTTGAGTACTGAGGGGCATGTCCGTTTTATGAATCCGGCGGCGGCTTCCATGTTTGGAGTGGGGGCCGAAAATTCACTGAACGGAACATACACAGATATGATCCGCCATGTCGATGAGATAAGCAGCCATTACCCGGATGAGCAGCCATCCATTCTTCAGGCGATCCGCAGTGGCGCTTCTTATCAGGCTGAGGAAGCCGTGTTTTGGAAAAAAGACGGGTCCAGCTTCCTCGTCTCTTATCGGATCAGTCCCCTGATGGATAATGGGGAGCGTAAAGGGGCCGTAATGGTTTTTGTAGATATAACGAATGAAAAGGAAATCATCCGGGCCAAGGAATCCGCCGAGCGGGCCGACCGGGCCAAGTCAGAATTTCTTTCTGTGATGAGTCATGAGCTTCGTACACCTATGAACGGAATTATCGGAATGGCTGGACTGCTCGCGGACACTGAATTGGATGAGGAACAGCGAAGCTATATCGATATTATTACCAATAGCAGTAGTGCTTTAATGCAGATATTGAATGAAATACTGGATTTGAGCAAAATTGAGGCTGGCAAAATGTCGCTGCTGCACGAACCTTTTGAACTTGAGGATATGATGGGCAGTGTGGCGGACCTATTTCTCAAGCAGGCTATGGAAAAAGACATTGAGCTGGAGTGGCACGTGGATCAGGAATTGCCGGGGGTCCTTGTCGGTGACCATGTGCGTATCCGGCAGGTGCTGGTGAATTTGGTGAGCAATGCAATCAAATTTACGGAGCGAGGGCGTGTAAACATCTTTGCCGAGAGCAAGGCTTACAGCAGCCGTACAAAGAAATGCTTGATTGAGTTCAGTGTAACCGATACTGGCATCGGTATTCCCGCAGATCGCCAGCATCTATTGTTTCAGCCCTTTTCCCAGCTTCATCCGGCACTGAACCGGAAATATGGAGGAACAGGCTTGGGGCTGTCCATCTGCAAAAACCTGGTCAGTCTGATGGGCGGCTCCATTGATGTGGATAGTGACGAGGCCAGAGGAGCCACGTTCCGGTTTCAGCTAGATCTTATGCTACCGGAAGGGGAAGCACCTGCGAATATAAGCCGTGACGAATCTTACGAATCGACGGAATGCTAAAAGAAATAGCCAGTCGTGGTGCTTAACGCATCACGGCTATTTTTATGTTCAAGTGGAATGTTAACGATGATTTCAAGACCCAGCTTTCTGAGTTGGTCTTTTTTTTCTGTAATAAATAACTAAAGAAATGATTGACAAACTGTTCTAACTGTATTATTAATAATAGTACAGTTAGAACAGTTTAAAGGATGCAGATGAATCTGATCAAGTCTTGAAAGGAGGAAGTCTATGTTCGAGCTGGATATCCGCAGTCGTAAGCCGATCTACGAACAGTTAATAGACAAGGTAAAGGAAATGATTGTATACGGATCTCTTCAGCCGGATGAGCAATTGCCTTCTGTACGGGTTTTATCCGCTCAGCTTACGGTGAATCCCAATACGATTCAGAAGGCGTATCGAGAGCTGGAACGCGAAGGATACATCTATTCCGTCCAAGGCAAGGGCAGCTTTGTCACCCCTGCCGAGCATCAGCCGCAGCAAATGAAGCGGGATGAGATTCGGGCGGCGCTGTTGAAGCAGATGATCGAAGCTGTCCATTTCGGTTTTACGCAGCAGGAAGTGGACGCCTTATACGTGGAAGCTACGCAATTGAAGGAAAGGGGGATGTCCCTTGATTGAATTAAGGGAAGTCACAAAAACATTTACAGAAGAAAAGGCTGTCGATCAGCTCGCCCTCACGGTGAAGAAAGGCTCTATTTTTGGACTTTTGGGCTCTAACGGAGCAGGTAAAACGACGCTGCTCAAAATCATCGCCGGGATTTACAGACCGGATACTGGCAAGGTGCTAATCGGTGGACAGCCGGTGTATGAGCAGCCAGAAGTCAAGCAGCGCATTCTGTTTATGCCGGATACCCCTTATTTTTTTCCGCAAGCGACGATTCGCCAGATGGCCCGGTTTTACCGCTCCATTTATCCGAGCTGGAGTGAGGGCCGCTACATACAGCTTACCGACATTTTCAAGCTTGACCCGAAGCGTAAGCTTCACCGTTTTTCCAAGGGGATGAAACGTCAGGCCGCTTTTTTGCTTGCCTTGAGCTGCATGCCAGAGCTGCTGATTCTGGATGAGCCGATCGACGGACTGGACCCTGTGATGCGACGGATGGTCAAAAATTTGCTGTTCCAGGAAACCGCCGCACGTGAGATGACCGTCGTGATTTCATCCCATAATTTGCGTGAAATTGAAGACATGTGTGATCATGTCGGCATTATGCATCAGGGACGTATGTTGTTGGAAAAAGAGGTTGACGACCTCAAGTCCGATACGCATAAGGTGCAGGTTGCCTTTCGTGACAGCACGCATGAGGAAGCCGTCTGTGGACAACTTCCGGTTGTACATAAGGAGCGCAGAGGCAGTGTTCTGCTGCTTATTATCCGGGGGGAACGAGAGCAGATTACAGAAACGATTCAGGCGTATGAGCCGCATGTGTTCGATTTACTGCCGTTGACGCTGGAGGAAATTTTCATTTATGAAATGGAGGACGCAGGTTATGACATCCAACCGATTCTTCTGTAGCGGCGGCGTGATTCGCCAAAGCCTGAGACAGCATGGCTGGATCGGTCTGTTGTACTTGGTGGGATTATTGTTTACAGTGCCGCTGCCGTTATTTATGAGTATCGGACACGAACGGGTGCCTACGGTTTTGAGAAGCCTGTTCGATAGTGCAAACTCAGGTAATGATTTGCAAAATATGATTTTATTGACCGTACCAGTGCTGGCAGGTGTGATGTTGACTCGTTTTATTCAGCGGCAGGGGCCATCTGATTTGTATCACAGTCTGCCATTACGCAGGGAACATCTGCTAACGGCACATTTGATCAGTGGTCTCATCCTCTTGCTCATACCCGTGTGGCTCACGGCGGGAGTGACGGCTTGGGTTAACGCCACGAATGATCTGCCTTATATTTTTCACATGAATGATGTTGGATCATGGGCATTGGTCGTCTCGGTCATTAGCATTTTTCTTTTCGCTTTTACTGTGTTTGTAGGTATTTGCGTAGGGCAATCGCTGCTGCAAACTGCTGTAGTGTACGTTTTGATGGTGCTCCCCTTCGTTCTGTCATCCATGATTAGTGGCTTTCTGGGGCATCATTTGTACGGTTACTATCAGGTCAGTGGAACAATAGTTCGTTATAGTAATGGCATGGAGTTACGTAGTAACATTAATATTTGGCATTCTTTATCGCCGTTTATTCGCTTTACGGAATTGCTGAAAACTCCATTTTCATATATTGAACTGCTTGTTTATATTGGTGTTTCTTTGCTGTTTGTGATCTTGAGCTATGTGTTGTATCGCAAACGGCTGGTAGAGAAGGCAACACAAGCAATGGCATTTACCTTCTTCCAGCCCTTATTTAAAGCAGGTGTGATGCTGTGCGCTATGCTGCTAGTAGGGGAGTATTTTAATAATGTAAGCGGACAAGGTAAAGACTGGTCTATCTTCGGCTATATACTTGGAGCTATTTTGGGCTATATCGCTGTGGAGATGGTGATTCGCAAGACGTGGCAAATTGTACGTGTCCGTGCTTTGCTGGAATTGGTCGCTTACACCGCTGTGTTAGGTCTGGCAATGTACATGCCGACTTCAAGTTGGGTAGGTTACGAAGAGCGAATTCCAACTGCACATTCCGTGGAGCAAGTTTATGCCGGACCAAGTTTGTATTTGGAGGGTGGCTTTACACGAAAAGAACTTTATTTTTCGCAGGATAAAGCCTTTATCGCTTCTGTACTGAATCTACAACGTGAGCTTGTGCTGGCACATTCAGCCGGACAGATGTCCGGGTCCAAAAATGAACCTCAGCAAATGATATCCATTGCCTATCGCCTTGATGATGGTTCGATTATGACCCGAAGCTATACATTTCCCGAGCAGCCTTTCCGGGCAGCGCTGGCAAAGGTCATGGTGTCTGAGCCATACAAAACGGTAGCATACACTTTAGATAAGCTGGATGGCAAAGCCGAGACGATCAGCATTAAATCAGGGGATGATGAGGAACGGAGGGTGATACTGACTGATCCGAAAGAAATTCGCGAATTTGAAGCTGTGCTGAAAGAAGAAATTTTGGATATGAGCTATAGCGAAATGCAGTCTGGAAGTTATCCGCTGGGGAATATTGAGATTATGCATAAAGCTTCCTCTATTTCCAAATATGAGCCGGAATGGGCTCGTAATGTTGCATTTAACTGGTGTTTATCCTTTCACAAACTGGAAGGTTGGCTGAAACAGAAGGGATATGCCGACAAGGTAATGGTCACCTCGAAGGATATACTTTCTGTGCGTGCTGTTCCAATTGTTTCTCAGGAGATGAAACCTTATCAATCTGGTCAGTATATCGAAGACGTCAATTTATTCAGAGATATACAGCAGAAGCATAAAGCAATCGTCATTGAAGATATGAAGCTCTGGAAAGCTATTTTGGAAAACCGCAGATCCTATAACTATACTCCGGATATGGAGAAAGGCACTTACCTGATACAGATCAAAATCAAACCTTTATATGGTTTAAATGCTCACACAGGCTATTATTTATTAAATCCAAAAGACATGACACCTGAGCTTGCGAAGGCTCTACCAGCAGCTCCTTAAAACAGCACAGAATGGCAGGCAAGGGCTCCCCCTGATTTGGGCAGACGTAGAGGCGTAGAGAGATAGAGCGCAGAACATAAAGAGAGCAGAGTTTTATAATAATGTCAGCCCAATTCAGGAAGGAGCACCATAAGCAGTCCTTTGCTGGGTGGGATTTCTCATTCATCTCGGATACAGGACGCGTAGCGAGCGAGCCCTTGGACTGGTCTTATACCAGCAAGGCCATGACGCTCATCCATTCATCCACGGCGATGCTGGATATGGGAACGGGCGGAGGAGAACTTCTGTCACGGCTACGTCCTTTTCCAGAGATCGTATGTGCGACAGAAGCGTATGCACCGAATATTCCTGTTGCCAAGGAACGATTGGAGCCGCTGGGTGTGCGTGTTATGGCTATAGATGACGACAATTCACTTCCATTTGATGATAACGGGTTCGATCTTGTGCTGAATAAGCATGAGGCATTTTCTCCAGCGGAAGTGCGGCGTATTTTGCGTCCGGGCGGTACGTTCTTGACCCAACAGGTCGGGGGCCTGGATTGTGTGGGCATTAATGACCGTTTGGAAGCGCCTTATAGCGAGTATGCAGACTGGTCCCTTTCTCAAGCGATTACCGGTCTGAAAAGCAACGGCTTCGAAATCGTGGAGCAGCGGGAACAGTTTCCGATACAGCGGTTTTACGATATCGGAGCGCTTGTCTACTACTTAAAGGCGATTGAATGGCAGATTGCTGATTTTCAACCAGAGAGATATATAGAACAGCTGTATGGCCTACATCTAGACACTCAACGTGATGGGTATTGGGACGTGAAGCAACACCGTTTTTTGATCCAGGCAAGAGCGATATAAAATTATTAAGTTCAATATCCAGAAGGTCTTCCTCCAAGGAAGGCCTTTTTGGGTGTGCTTCTCTATGGTGAAAACAAAATCTCGTATACTAATCTTTACCATAATTGTACAATGAAAAAGCAGTGGCTTAAAGGCTCATTTCATTTAAAAGATATAGGGGGATGTACATGTCTGATCCAAAGGGAATTATAACCAAGCCAGAAACAGGTGCCTCCATGCGGCTAGCATGGTTTTGGCCGTGGCTGGGCGGTACATTTATGTTTGGATTGTTTTCAGTCATGTTTAATGTATTTTGGAGTATGGCTGTGGCGTCTAATGTACAGCTTTTGCTGAGGCGCGAAGGTGTGACGGATACTGCGGTCATTGTGATGATGATATTATACGCCTGGATTATAGGTCTGATTTTTGCTGCTTACGGTGTCTGGAGTGCACGTGCTTCCAGTCTGCGCAAGCTTCCGCTCATGCTGACAGGGCTGTTATCATTATTATGTGGCCTGGGTTTATGGATTGTGGGGTTACAAGGCTCTGGCGGCCAACCAGCCGAAGTGTGGAGCAATTCGTGGCAACTGTTTTCAATCTATCACGCGTGGGCGGAGCCTGTACTGGAGGTATTAGAGCCTTATACACAGCATGGTGAAATCTGGTTTCTGCTGACTGCACTGCTGCCAATCGCCGGAATGGTAGTGGGCGTTGGGGTGGATCGTTATCCGTCGGTGACAGGAAAGAACGGAAAGGTAGATCGTAGATGGCAATGGGTCGTTGCTGCCATGTCAGCCGCGCTTGTTATTGTGTTGACCATTGCACTGATGCTGCCTCATCGTCCGTTGATCGCAGAACGGGATTTTCCAGTGGTCGATGGGGCTACAGCGGCGATTCCGTTCGCACAGGATATGCTGCATGAGCTGACCGGAATGAGCAAGGCGCGCGCGGCGCACGAATTGAGATTCAACACAACGCATCAGGCGTATGTAAATCTGATCGACAAGAAAGCGGATCTCATTCTGGTGGCCGGACCATCCGATGGGGAGCTGCAACTTGCGAAAAGTCAGGGAGTGAACATGAAGCTTACTCCCATTGGGCGGGATGCGTTTATTTTCCTCGTTCACAATGACAATCCTGTTCATACGCTGTCTTCAAAGCAGATTCGTCGTATTTATGAAGGCTCCATTCATAATTGGAGTGAAGTGGGAGGCAAGACTCAGCCGATTGTAGCCTATCAGCGGGAAGAAAATTCGGGAAGTCAGACTTATATGCAAAAGAAAGTGATGGCTGACCATGAGATGGCCAAGCCGCCCCGGGAGCGCACGATTGGCATCATGGGTGGTATGATTAACGCAGTTGCCGATTATAACAAGGATCACAATGCGCTCGGGTATTCGTTTTATTATTTTGCCAATGTGATGCATAAGCGGCAAGAAGTTAAATTTTTGTCCATTGACGGAGTGGTGCCGAATAAGGAAAATATTCGTTCGCAACAGTATCCGTTCACCGCTCAATTGTTCGTGGTCACACGGGAAGGAGAGAAGTCCAGCCCTTCGGTTCAACGGCTGCTCCAGTGGCTGCAAAGCGAAGATGGCAAACGGATCATTGAAGAAGGCGGCTTTGTTCCTGTACATCCGTAGACGTGGTTTTCCATACCGTCGATTTTGGGTTTTCATCCGTGAAGAGTGAAACGAAGACAGCAGGGTAATACATAGGATATACCTTGCTGCCGTTGCATACCCTCGCAGCATTGTACTAACACAGTAAGGGGATGAACGAAAATGAAGAAAAAATTACCGGCATGGGCGCTTTTGCTCGCCATATCCATCATGACAGCAGGTTGTGGAGCAGGTGCAACACAAGCAGGACCCACTGGACAGCAAGAGCAGAACGGTCAAACCGTTCAAGAGGGGGAAAATGGTACAACTGGCGGTACAGGCACGGCATCGGGGGCAGGTGGACAAGCATCCACAGATGCGAATGCGGCGAAGGTTCGTATGGACGATGTTACCGCGCTGCGCCTGATCGACGGTAAATCCGGCTGGATCGGCGGGAAGGGCTGGATTGCCCGGACAGACGCAGGTACATCCGGTTCAGCCGGAGCAGCATGGGATGTGCAATATCAGGGTCAAGGGACAGTGCAGCAAATTTTTGCCTTGAATGGGCAGCAGGCATGGGCCGTCATGGCAGACAGCGGTACGCTGCTGGCGACTCAGGATGGAGGCAAACGCTGGGAAAGTACCGGGACGGTGCCGAAGCAAGGACAAGCGGGCTTTTTACACTTTGTATCGTCCAAGGAAGGATTCAGCGGAAACCAATATACGAAGGACGGCGGTCAAACCTGGTCCGCGCTTCCTGTACCTGATCACACCGTTGGACAACCCTACTATCATGATCAGCAAAACGGTTGGGCGGTAACGCAAAGCACAGAGGGCTCGTTCCGTTTCTTACACACAACGAATGGCGGTCAGAAGTGGACTACCGTTCTGTCACGGACCACCGAAGCGCCCCTGAACGGTGTAACCATTCGTTCGGTAGAACGCGGAAACGCTTGGATTGAGCTGGTTGGGGATACAGGTATGAATCAGACCTCATATTCGCTCTGGCATACTGCCGATAGCGGCCAAAGCTGGCGTGCTGTGCTGGCCAATGCCACCGCTGGCGCGGGTCCGGCTCCAGGTATTAGTCAGCAAGACCATCAGGTTCCCAAGAACGAAGGGGCGGCACTGGGGATGCTTTATGCCGTAAACAGCAGTACCGCGTTGATGGGCGGCTACTGCGCACCGTGTGACAAGCCTAATACCATTGGCTGGACGAATGACGGCGGCAAGACGTGGAACAACGGCAAGCAAAGCTTTGACGGCTATGGCGGTCAGCAAATCGGAATGGCCAATGCCAAGGAAGGCTGGGCTATTTTCTCTGATTCAGAGAAGGCCCCGGTAATGTATACCACCTCGGATGGTGGACAGCATTGGACCCAGGGCCATGTCTTTGACAAGCCTGCGCCATCAGGTTCCTGAGCAGATAAGTTCTGAGTAAATAAAGTAAGGAGTGCTATATCATGCGGCTTCGCGGGGAATTGAATATGATCTGTTCCCCTGGAGCCGTACACATGGCGTGCCTGTGATGGCGTATTGCCCGATTGCACAAGGCGGACGTCTGCGACGGGGACTGCTAGAGCATCCCGTGATGGTGGACATCGCTGCCAGCCACGGGGTACGCCATCCCAGATTGCGCTCGCATGGGTCATACGGGACGGTGATGTCTGGGCAATCCCGAGGGCGGTACAGGAATCGCATGTACGGGAAAATGCAGCGGCAGCGAATATCCGGCTCACTCCTGAACAACGGCAACAAATAGGAGGGACCCCATGGAAGAGAGAGAAACAGGAACCAGGACAGAGCTGCATGAGGTAGATGATCATCTGGATTACGGATTATCTGTCATATTCATCGGCTTTAATCCTAGCTTGAAGTCAGGCGAAGTGGGGCATCATTATGCGAACCCACGCAACCGTTTTTGGCGCATACTGGAGGGAGCGGGATTGACCCCTCGCTTGTATGATCCATCAGAGGATCGGGAGCTGCTCAAGCTTGGCTATGGTTTTACGAACATTGTTGCCCGGCCCACGCGGGGAGTGGACGACATTGCACGCGAGGAATACGCCGAAGGACGTCTGAAGCTGTATGCCAAGCTAAAGGAATACCGTCCTAAGGTTGCCTGTTTTGTCGGCAAAGGCGTATACACCGAATACAGTAAAAAATCCAAAGCAGATTGGGGATTCCAGCCCGAGCCGATGATCCCCGAGATGCATGAGTTTGTTGCCCCTTCATCCAGCGGACTGGTTCGCATGTCACTGGAAGAGATCACAGATATTTACCGCCGTCTCCAGACGTTTCTGACAGCAGAAATCGTCTGATAGGCAGCGAGAATAATGGATTCAGCCAGAAGAAAAAGAACCACCTCCACTCTATTTTAAGGCTTTTGTCTGCCACGCCTGATCCACCGGAACGTAAGGATAGCCCAGATCACGGGCTACCGCCTCGTAGGTGATATGACCGTTCAGGACATTTGTGCCGCTACTTAGCGGCTTGCTTTTACGAAGGGCTTCCTGAACCCCCTGATCCGCAAGCTGGAGGGCGAAGGGAAGCGTCGCATTCGTCAAAGCAAGCGTTGAGGTTTGCGGGACTGCGCCTGGCATGTTCGCTACGGCATAGTGAATGACGCCATGCTTCATATAGGTCGGCTGATCGTGTGTCGTGATGTGGTCAATCGTCTCGACAATACCTCCCTGGTCGATGGCGACATCCACGATCACGGAGCCGGGCTGCATCGTCTGCACCATGACCTCGGTTACGAGACATGGGGCTTTGGCCCCGGTGATCAGGACAGCACCGATCAGCAAATCGCTCTGCACTACGGCTTCTGCAATGTTGGAGGGTGTGGACACCAGCGTATGGAGCTGATTGCCGAAAATATCGTCCAGCTGGCGCAGCCGATGCAGGCTCAGGTCAATCAGCGTCACGTCCGCGCCGAGGCCGATGGCGACCTTCGCAGCGTTCGTGCCGACGACCCCGCCGCCAATAATGGTTACTTTGCCGCGCTTGACTCCTGGCACGCCTGCCAACAAAATGCCTTTGCCGCCCTTCGGTTTTTCCAGCAGCTGTGCCCCGATTTGCACAGCCATTCGGCCTGCGACCTCGCTCATGGGGGTGAGCAGTGGAAGGCTTCCCCCGACATCCAATGTTTCATAGGAGATAGCAGTTACGCCATTGTCCGTCAGCGCCCGGGCCAGTGCCGGCTCGGCAGCCAGATGAAGATAGGTGAACAAAATCAGCCCTTGTCGGAAATATCCGTATTCTGAGGACAGCGGCTCCTTCACCTTGATAATCAGATCCACCTGAGACCACACCTCCGCTGCGTGCTGTACAATCGTTGCACCCGCCGTGGCATAATCTCCATCTGTAAAGCCACTTTCAACCCCTGCATGACTTTCCACATACACGTGATGTCCATGCTGGCTCATCTGAGCTGCACCAGCAGGTGTCAAGGAGACACGATTTTCATTGTTTTTAATCTCTTTCGGAATTCCAATGTTCACTTTGCTCACCTCTCCTAAAAATAATTGTTATCCATCGGCAAATAATTATTCTTCAGGGCAGCTACGCTGCTGAGTTGCAATGTTTCATATCCTACGCTGCTGTTGCTGCTTGCACCAAACGAATTCAAAAATGGCATTATTATTTTTGTGCAGCCTGCCGATTAGTTAAATGGACTCAAGCCGACAAATGCAATTCATGTTAGATTAGGTACAGTTTACAAGTGGAAATGCTCCTTGACATCATACATTTTGTCGGATTATCTGACTTCAAGGCTCGACTTTTTGATGAATAGGTGTCATATAAAATGACATAAAGACATATACATAAGGAGAATTCCGATGAACGGTAAAAAAACCTTTACCATTGCGGATGTGATGGAACGTCCGGTATTCCGGCGGGCCAAGCTGGCAGCCGGGGAGCAGGGTACGAGTCACCGCGTCGGCTGGGTCCATGTGCTGGAAATCACAAATGTAACCCCCTTTGTGAGCCGTCATGACCTGATTTTGACGACTGGCCTGTGGCTGACCCGGGAAGGGGAGGAACGCGCTGAGTATATGGAGCAGCTGATCCGTTCCGAAGCCGCAGGACTGTGCGTGGAGCTGGGTACGAGCATCCATGAGATTCCGCCGGAAATCCTGGAACTGGCGGAACGGCATCATTTTCCAGTCATCGTATTTGAACAGCCGGTACGCTTTGTTGAAATCACGCAAGATATTCATTCCCTGCTTATTAACCGCCACCACGAGCTACTGAAAGATCTGGAGCGCTTCTCGCGCCAGCTTCAGCAGGAGACGCTGCGCAGCACGGATATGAGTGCCCTTTTAAGGGTACTTCATGATTATGCCGCCCGGCAGATCATCTACATGTCTTCCATTGATACCCATCGGTTCGTGCCTTCCATCCAGCCTGATGTGGCTGACCACATTGCGAATTTCTATGCCAATGAGGTGGAATCCAGCATGACGTCTGACCGGGAAGGTCACTTGCTGTTTCATCTCAATGAATCCACCGCCGTCTTGTTTCAGCCGGTTGTCTGCTTCGGGCAGGTATTTTCCGCAGTAGGTCTGGTGCTGCATGGCGAAACGCCGACGGAAGAACTGTCCCTGCTGCTGGACTACACAGCCAAGGCAGCCGCTACGCTGGTGCTGAGAACACAGTTCCTCGAAGACCGATTGTTACGAAACCAGAATGAACTGATTCAGGATGTGCTGAACGGACAGCTTCCCAGCGAGGAACAGGCTCAGACCCGGATGGGGCTGCGTCTGCTGTCCAAGGGACAATATTTATTTTGGGCCGGGGTTATTGAGGTGGAGCATCAGGATAAGGAAGCCAGTCAGGTACGCAAGGAGTCCATTAACCAGGATATATTGGTATTGCTCCGTTCTTTGCTGAAAAAGGAGACGCTGCACAATCTGCTCATGATGAAGGGGAACCAGTGCTACATTCTTTGCGCCAAGGAGGAACTGACTCTGCGCTCCGCGGCGCAAATGAAGAAAGTTCTTGCCCATACTGTGCAATATATTCAGAACTATGCCGCTGGGCAGCTTGACAAGGTGCGCATTCATGCAGGTTTCGGCAAAGTAAGGCACCGGATGACCGGGGCAGGTCGCAGTTTCGAGGAGGCTTACCAGGTTATTGAAGTGGCGCGAAGCGTTCCGGCCATGAGAGATCGGCTTTTTTACGACAGTATCGGAATCTATCAGTTGTTGAAGGCTGTGCCCCGCACTCCCTTTTTACAAGAGTTTGTACAGGATCATTTGGGCGGGCTGATTGCGCATGACCGTGAGCACCATATGCAGCTTCTGGATACGCTGGATGCTTATTTTCAATGCCATGGCTCCAAGCGCGATACTGCCGGAATCCTGTACATTCACAGGCAAACTCTCTACAATCGGCTGGACAAAATTAACGAGATCATAGGAGGAAATCTGGCAGACCGGGATAAACGTCGTTGTCTGGAGATGGCATTGCTGGCTCACCGGATGCTACAGGCTGAAAAATGATCCTAAATGACTACTTCTATTTTCCAATCTACTCATTTACAATGCGTGTCAACACTGAGATAATAGAAGAGATAACGGAAATATCTTTGAAAGGGGATTAATATGAATATAAAAAAATGGATTGCCGTCCCTCTTATTCTGCTAATGGTAGCTTTGACAGGTTGCCAGGCAGTAGGCGGATTTGATGTAAGTAAAAATCTTTTGGGCACACTTGATGTGAAATCCCAGCAGTCAATGGAGAAGATATCTCTTAAATTGACTCCAAAAGCAGGCATTACGCAAGGAGATCAGGAAATTGTTGATTTAATCAATTCTATTTCCGTAACAGTGGATGAGGCCAAGGTACAATCGGAGGAACTCGCTTCCGCCAAGGGTACATTGCACATCGACAAGTATAATTTGCCGTTTGAAATTGCTTTGGACCGCCAAGGTGTGGCTATTCAACTGGAAGGTGCCAAAAAACCTTATTACATATCTTTGAACTCGCAGGAGAGTTTGAGCGGTCTGCCTGCCGGATTTGATCCTTATGTATACTCCAAGGATGTAAGAGATCTGACGAAAACAGCCGCAGCACTTGTACTCAATCATGCTCCTAACCCTTCAACCATCTCTGCAACGTCTGTAACCGAGGAAGTTTATGGTGAGAAGGATAAAGTGAAGCTGACCCGCTTGCATGCGGAGCTTCGTGGCGATGAGTTGGTTACATTGGTAAAACCGTTCCTGACCAATCTGGCCAAGGACGAGGCAGGCTTGAAGGAACTGATCGGGCAAGCGATTGATTTTACTAAAAATATCGCTTCCAGCATGAATATTGATGGTGCTGATCAAGTCACAAGCGAACTGAACACGAACAAGGAAAAACTGGTCAATGAGGCTTACACCGAGGTTAAAAAGTATTTGGATCTGGCCGTTGCTCAATATGATGTAGGCGTAAGCACTTTATATGCACAGTCTCCTGAAATTAAAACGGTTCTGAGTTCCAATACGGTTCTGAAAACCGATATGTATTTTGATGAAAAAGGAAATGTTCGCAAATCAGTGGCAGACCTGACGGTTGCTTTGCCAGAAGTAGATAGTCTTCCAGTGAAGTCCTTCTCGATTGTTACGGAAACTCAATCCTGGAATGTGAATGGTAGTGTAACAGCCGCCAAGGTAGATATCTCCAATGGTGTGATTGACTTGAATAAACAAGGAGAATTAACACCGGGAGCGACACTTCGCAATTTTGATGCGAACTCTCCGATCTACAGTATTTTAAAAAATGATCTGGGAATTACAAAAGTAGAAACCACTTTCGATCCTAAAGACGATTACTATGTGCTGGTGAATCGTGGAGGTACCGCCTTCATCCCGCTGCGTGAATTGACGTACGAGCTGGGTTCCGAATTAAAATGGGATGCGGCTGCCAAGCAAATTACAGTTGTGGATGATATTACAGGTAAGACCCTGAAGCTGAAAAGCGGCTCCAAACAGGCTGGACTGGAAGGAAGCACATTAACGCTGCCACAAGCTCCATATACGGATGAGTATGGTACGCTGTATGTTCCTTTCAAATCGGTTGCCGATGCACTGGGTGCTACAGTAACCCGTAACAGTAATGGTGAGTATGTATTGAAACGCGACTAAAAAGAAATCCACATATCTGTGTCGAACTACACCGCTGGTGTATGGAATATGCAGGTATAGACACAGGAACCGGCCCGCTCAAGGGTCGGTTCCTTTTTGCATATCCTTACGAATCTAATCTATCGTAAAATAAGGAAGCATTCTCACAGAAACGATTTAAATAAGCGATTATAGATTAAAATAGTACCCTATTTTTGCACAGGGAAAATTGAGATAATTATATTGTTGTTGCACCAAATATATATTTGCGGCCAGGCGCCACGGTGGAAATGATCTACAATAGGGGGAATAACGATGAAAGATATGGAATTGTTGAATTCTAGTGAGGGACAAATTGTACTTGCTCGAATGTACGGTCAACAGCAGGTTGCAGAGCAAACGACGCGATATCAATCCCTTCTACAGGCGTACCGGGAGCACTTCGGCGTTGACGATATTGAATGGTTTAGTGCTCCGGGAAGATGCGAAATTGGGGGGAATCATACAGACCACAATCACGGGAAGGTGCTGGCAGGCAGTATTACACTTGATACCATCGCTGTAGCTGCTAAAGTGGAGGAGCCTGTAATTACGTTCTTTTCCGAAGGCTACAAAACGAAATACGTCATTGATTTAAATGACTTGTCACCACAACCGGAGGATGATGGTACGATGCTTCTGGTTCGCGGTATTGCGGCTGGCTTGCTCGAATTCGGCTATCGCATTGGAGGATTCCAGGCTTATATATCCAGCAATGTGTTCTCTGCTTCAGGATTAAGCTCTTCTGCTTCATTTGAAATGTTGATATGTACGATCATCAGTCATTTTTATAATGAGGGAGCGTTGGATGCTGTCGCCAAATCCAAAATCGGCCAGTACGCCGAAAATGTCTACTGGAACAAGCCGTCGGGACTGCTTGACCAAATGGCTTGCGCATATGGAGGATTGGTTGCCATTGATTTTGTAAACCCCAAGGAACCGATCATCAATCCAGTTCATTGGAATTTTCAAGAAAACGGATATTCCCTGGTTATCGTCAATACAGGCGGAGATCATGCTGATTTAACGGACGATTACGCGGCGGTGCCCAACGAAATGCGTGCAGTGGCTCAGTCCTTAGGTGCTTCTGTTTGCCGTGACTTATCGCCGGAGGATCTGTATGCCAACCTCAAAATGGTCAGGGAAAAAGCAGGAGATCGTGCAGTGCTGCGTGCGTTGCATTTTTTTGAAGAAAATAGACGTGTCGATGAACAGGTGAAATCGCTGGAGGAGGGACGCTTTTCTGATTTCTTGAGGCTCGTCACCGAATCCGGTAATTCTTCATGGAAATGGCTTCAAAACGTATATAGAAGCGGGGTTGACCGGGAACAGGACGTATCTGTCGCGCTTGCATTAACGGAAATGTATTTGCAATCCATAGATGACAGCGCATGCAGGGTACACGGAGGTGGCTTTGCTGGAGTCATCTTAACGATTCTTCCCAATGATAGTGTTGACGATTATAAGACGTGGATCAGCGGAATGCTGGGAACTCCCGTACTCGTTGTCAACGTCCGTGAGCAGGGTGCTGTTAATGTAAGTGATTTGATTTATGCGGCAACGAAGGATTGAACATGAAGCCAGAGTTGGACGGATCTCAGGAGTTATTGCGAATTGACTATACTAGACCGTTGAAGGCTTTAACCTCCGGGTTAAGGTCTTCGTTCTTTTTGGACGATGCAGTCCAGGCTTGCGGTATAATAGAGCATGGAAGTTCTAACGAAGGAGGGCCTATTCATGGCTATGTACCCATCCTGGTCCTATTCGCAATCGAGGGCCCAAACGTTCGATGAATGCTTACGCAAATACTATTACCATTATTACGGCTCGCATAACGGCTGGAGCGCTGCACAGGGCAGTGAAGAGCAGGTTACGTTGTATCGACTCAAGCAGCTGAGCAACTTATATATTTTATTTGGGAATATTACGCATCAAATGTGTGAATCGGTCATACGTGGTTGGGTGGAAAAAGGCGCTGTTCCACGTCCGGCATACCTGGAGACATCGATGAAGAACATGCTGAATGACAGCTACAAGGAATCGCTGCAACGTGAGCTATGGCTGCAAGACCCCAAAAATCGCATCATGCTCGCTGAAATTTATTATGATGACGAAGTGCTGCCGGAACGAATTGCCCGGATTAAGGAGCGACAGCATGCGGTGGTACACAATTTGTACCGGACTGCGGTTTGGCGTGAATTGCAGCAGGGTGAGGCCCGAATCGTCGAGGTGGAAAAGTGGGATACGATGCTGCTTCATGAGACGAAGGTCTATGTCAAAATGGATTTGCTCTACCGCAGAGGTAATGGAGACATGGTTATCGTAGATTGGAAGACAGGCAAGGAGGGCGACTTCTCCGACCAGTTATTTTTGTATGCTTCCTATGTGCAGGAGCATTACCAGCTTCCCTTGGAGAAGATTGAGGTGCGTGTGGAGTATCTAATGACAGGAGAACATGAGGTGTACCGTCCCACGCAGGAGGATATCGACAAGGTGGTTGCCAATGTCGGGCGATACATCGAGGAAATGAAGTCCTGTCTCGACGATGATTATTATAATCGGCCGAAACCCGAGTCTTTTTTCACGCCGATGCCATCCCGCAGAGCGTGCGGCGGCTGTAATTTTCGGGAGGTATGCAAGTACCGCGCGGTGTAAGGTGGTTTTTTTGGGAGTGGTAATAGGAGGGTATAGTAGTCTTTGAAAGATAATGAGAGCAATAATCTCTAATTTTATATATACCTTATTTTACCTCCTAGTACTATAATTTGTTTAGAGAGA
Source organism: Paenibacillus sp. NRS-1782 (assembly GCF_050467685.1). Lineage (NCBI taxonomy): Bacteria > Bacillati > Bacillota > Bacilli > Caryophanales > Paenibacillaceae > Paenibacillus > Paenibacillus sp. NRS-1782. The sequence goes on along the minus strand of NZ_JBITPH010000022.1, from coordinate 13,277 downwards.
ACAGAGGAGGGTTCCATGACAGATATTGATCCGGCTGAAGCAAGCGAATTACAATTGGATGATTTTTATTTTGAAACAAAATTTTTAAATGTTTTAGATAAGGGATCAGATACTCATCATAGGTATATTAAAGATTCTTATGGAGTAGAGCGCATACTTTATAATGGGTACCCTCCGAGAACTAAACATGAAATATTTAGTGGCTTAAAATGTGTTGAAAATAGAGGATTAGTAATTGATGGATTGATTTATAACCTTCCATTTACTGTTTCAAAACGCGGTAGGCCAGCTGAAACAGCATTTACAGATCGCGATCCTGAAAGAAGGGCCATCTACTTAGTTTCTGATCACACAGCGACAAGGATAATGAAAGATTCTTCTTACCACTTAGATGGGATACATATGTTGCAATCAATGAAGAGTATCTCAAAAGAATTGGCTGAATGATGCCTGTTCTTTACCGCATATTATCACGTACCAACAGGATTTATTGAATCTTGAAGGATACTTGGAAGGAGTTGATATCATGATAAACTTGTTACTGTTTTATGTGGATTAGGTAACTTTTAATTTTACATAGTATTCTTGTTTTATTACTCATTTAAATGTGATGTACCATTACCAAATCATTTTGCAAATCTACAATTCTCTCAATTTTTGAAACCGCTTTCTAATTTGGAAAATATGAAGTATGATAAGGATATTATTGGAAAAGGTTAAGGAGGGATTGTGGAATATGACTAGCAGCACTAATACAGGACGCACACGTATTCTTTTTCAGGGGGATTCCATAACAGATGGAGGAAGAGGACGGAATGAGGACGCGAACCATTGGCTGGGCCAGAGCTATGTGTATCTGATCGCAGGTGCACTGGGGAGCCGATTGACTGCTACGCAGCCAGAATTTGTGAACCGGGGGATTTCGGGGGATCGGGTTTCGGATTTGTATGCACGCTGGAATGAGGACACGTTTAGCCTGAAGCCGGACCTGCTCAGTATTATGATCGGCGTGAACGATGCCTGGCGGATCGTGGAGCAGGAGCCGTCCGGGGTGACGGACCGATTTGAGCGAGCCTATCGCCACATTTTGGAGGAAACGTGTGAAGTACTGCCTGATACCGGACTGGTGCTGTGTGAGCCGTTTATTTTGAAAACAGGAGCTACCGAGGCACGCTGGGACATTTGGCAGGAAAAAATAACGGGCTATCAGCAGCTTGTGCGTCAGCTTGCGGACGAATTTGGGGCCGTATTTGTGCCGCTCCAAAGCGTGCTGAACGAGGCAGCTACCAAGGCGGACGCCTCCTATTGGCTGCATGACGGAGTTCATCCGACAGCGGTTGGGCACCAGTTGATAGCTGATCAATGGATAGATATCGTACAAAAGAGTCCGCTGGCGATTCGCTAACTTGGTCAACCATAGTCTACTCCTTGTCATTTTTGGGTAATACACGATTATGGACATCATGACTTATAGGATCTGTCCATCCAAAAATGAACGTCATAAGGGGGTGGTGAAATTACACCGACAGAATATCGCTACCTGAACAATGTGTTTGATTTTGACGACCCCTGCGGCGCTAACCCCGCTCATTACCAAAACAGACGATCATCGTTACATACTCAAATCGCAAGCGCTCATTCATGAAGTCAATCGTCGTTTGGAGACGGATATTGAGGCCAGAGACGTATATACGATTGGCGGCTGGATGCTTTCAGAGCATTTTGATATCCGACAGGGAGAGGGTATGACCATAGGCCCATGGGAGTTTACCGTACTGGAAAAAAACAGTCACCAAATAGACACAATTGAAGCAGTCAAAAAAACAGCTAGTGAACAGGAAAATGACAATAATTCCGAATGATGGAATGGTTGAATGCCTGAAAATCAATGGTTTAATAGGTGACGAATGGCCTGTAAAGCACACAGAAGTGCGGTTCATCCATTTTTTAATGCACGCTGATGTCTATTGCATGTTATTTTGGCAGTTAGGATGGAGGGCCTAAAGTCTCTCTATCTTTGTACTCATAAATAAGGTTGTCTGTGAAAAAAACCACTAGAATTGTAGCAATTATATGGTAAAATGGAATCAAATTTGAGTTTTTTGGGGTGGACTACAGTACATGAAAATGTCACTAGGTACGAAAATGGTTGCTGCATTTGTCTCAATATCTGTAATAACCTATGGAACAAGCGCCTTTTTTATTTTTGTACTCAAGGACTGGCTTGCTCAAGGTACACAGGAATGGCTGTATATCTCAATCATTCTGTTAATGGGCGTTCTGTGGAGTGGCATTTTGGGGTGGTTGATCTCCAAACTCCTCACACGTCCGATTGTTAGACTGGCAAAGGCGGCAGAGGAAGCCTCGGCAGGGAATCTGTCCGTAGTCATTCCTGAGCGCCGTTCAGATGACGAAATCAAGGTGCTCTATGATGCATTCCGGCGTATGATGCTGAACATCAAGGATATGTTTAACGAGATATCGTACAGCTCAAGAGCGACTTCGCAAAACGCGGAAAACCTTAGTTCGGCTATTGTACAGGCTACGACACAGATTGAATCCATGACTTCGGTGGTGGAGGATATTTTGGAAGGCGTAGAGCAGCAAAAGCAAGCCTCTTCCCAGTCCATTGAAACAGCGGATCGAATGCTGGGCGATTTTAAAATGATGCGTAGCAAATCGGGGCATATGCTGGAGCTGTCAGGCCACATGGAGCATTCAGTCGAATCAACGCAGACCGTATTTTCATCTCTTATGGATGGAATGGGGGAGCTGACAGCTTCACATGGTCGTTCGCAGCAAGTCATTGCACGACTGGAAAAGGAAGCTTCACAAATTGAAGCGATTACAAGCACCGTCAAGGATATCGCGGAACAAACTCATTTGCTGGCGCTGAACGCCTCCATTGAAGCCGCACGTGCGGGAGAGGAAGGTAACGGGTTTGCCGTAGTCGCTCACCAGATTCGCGCATTGGCTTCACAAAGCACGGAATCGGTGCAGCAAATCAATGCCATCGTTAGCCGAGTGCAGTCGCAAATTTTGGAAACGGTACAATTAATGCATCAGCAAACCTCGCTGGTCAGTGCTGAGGCGGAACGGACAAGCTCGGTGGATCAGACGTTGAGTCGTTTGAATTCGATTGTGCGTGAATTTGTCGAAGGTATTCGCTTAATGGAAGAAGCTGTGACGGAGCAGACGAATCGGGTAGATCAAACCTTCGAGCAGATCAATCGTATTCAGCAAATGTCAGGGGCCTTCTCGGAAGGTGCGCACAAGATTTATACAGCCGCTCATGAGGAAACGGCTATTATGCAGGAAATTTCGTCTTCTTCGGAGGACTTGAAAATGCTTACGAACAAGCTCATGATGAAAACTCGTGGAATGCAGCTGTAAAACGTAACGTGTCAGAAAAAGAAAATATAGCCGCTATACACCGGAAAACGAAGCAAAATGGTTCTCCGGTGTATAACGGTTATTTTCTAATTTCAAAAAACTCACATTGTTTTCTGGGATGGTAGGCCAGATCACTGACACTGGATTGCACGACTATAGTTTGATCGTCAAAACGGATAATGACTCCGCCCGAACCAATCAACTGGTCATCCTGAAATATACGGACACGAAGATGATGTTCCAACGCCTCGGTGAAGTCCTGATCCGTGATCAAACGGCGATTAATGGGCATGAGGGATCTCCTTTGAATATGATATCTTTTATCATAAAGGCTAAGGTGTCGAACAAGCAAGAAAGAGAAAAAGGATAGAAGGGGGCTTTTGATGGACAAGCCGTGGTCATGGTCCTGGTTCGATGCTGCTGCGCCGGAAGGATTCGAGGCTTTTACTTCCTCACATGTGCTGGCTGTACTGGGGCTTATTTTATGTGCTTTACTGCTTTGGCTGACTCGGGGCCTGATTCAGTCGCATAAGCTGTTAAGTGAGGGGATTCGCTGGCTTCTGGTGACCCTACTCATTCTGTCAGAGGTAACTCTGAATATATGGTATGTGACGCAGCACATTTGGGATGCTCAGACATCATTGCCGTTGGAACTGTGCAGTGTGACGCTGCTGCTGTCGATTCTGCTGCTGATTTTCCGCAGCCGCTGGCTGTATCCGATCGTACTTTTTGCCGGAATTGGAGGAGCGTTTCAAGCGGTACTCACGCCTAATTTGGCATATGCTTTTCCACACTATCGTTTTATTCATTTTTTTGTGGCTCATAGTGCCATTATATGGGCTGCCTTGTATATGACATGGATCGAAGGGCTGAAACCGACGTGGAAGGGCGTTGGGGGAGCTATGCTTTTCCTCAATGGCTTGGCGCTGATCGTTTGGCTCGTAGATAATGTACTCGGAGCAAACTATATGTTTCTTGCCGGAAAGCCGCCAACACCGTCGATATTGGATGTTTTGGGACCTTATCCGCTGTATATTTTGGCAGAAGAGGTCATTGCGCTCGTATTCTTTTCTCTAATGATGTTGCTGTTCGAGGTGTTGCCTGGAGGCAGGCTATATGCCCACTTTCGCAAAGGAGCTGGGCACAGAGCTGAACGTCTTGGGGAAGATCATAGCACAGAGAAAACACTACGCTGACAGTGAAACAGTATGTGCTGCATTTCCGTCTGTAAGTTTGCATTTCACGGAATTTGCGAAGTATGGTAACATAGGCGAACCAGCAGGAGCATATAGCGAAGAGACGGGTAACGGAGGTGGATTCAATTGAGCTATAACGGTAATGACGGGACACAACCAACAGAATCTATAGCCCTGACCGGAAAAATAAAGCCGTGGGCACTGAGCGGCCCCAGTATTCAAATAGATCCATTGTTTCCCTATTACGCCAACCGTTCGCGGGATAGTATAGCCGATGAAATCGCACTTGCAGGCTACCGGACCGTGCATTATTTTGTTGTGCGTGAAAATGAAGTGGATGGAGCGCTCGTTGCGGCCTTTCAACGCAGGGGAATCGCGGTATGGGCGATGGTGCTTGGCAATGGCTCCTTCGGTGTGTCACAGCTGCCGCCAGAGTGGAAAGAATGGCGTATGGAACTGCTGCGCGAGCCGAATGACGGGTTTCAGCGACTTTCGCATTTTGCACAGGAATACGTAGAGTGGAAAAAGAAAGCCGCTGCCCGGCTGGTCACCGACATTCCGTTCGACGGGTTCGAGGTGGCAGAGCCTTATTTTCCCGAATGGAACGGGCTGCGCAGTGGAGTGTACGGGGATATTGGCCCGCATGCCCGGCGGGCCTTCCGCGAGCGCAGCGGTGAGGACATTCCGGATTTCCGCGACAAGCATGCGCGGAATTACTACCGGAAGGTCCCGAAGCTGTACACGCAGTGGGTCGATCTGCGCGTGGACGCCGTGAACGCGCTGATCGGCGAGCTGGTGAACGGCGCAGGCGGCGTGCGTGATGTCCGGCCGGACATCTGCGTGGCGACGTGGTCGCTGGCCGTGAACGGGCGCGGCGATGTGCCCGGCCAGCTACGGGAATGGCAGGGTCTGGACGCGGTAGCGATGATCGGGTGCGTAGCCCCGGATATGCATGTGCTCCAGACCCATTGGCCGGACTGGATGCGTCGTCGCCTGCCGCCGCATTATATTGGCGGCTACGCCCGCATAGCGCAGGCGTTACGCGCCGCTGATCCGAATCTGCCCCTCGGGGTGCAGGCGGATATCGGTTCACTCGCGAGTATGGTTCGGGATCGCGAATGGACCCGGCAGTTCGGGGCTGCCGCCCTGGAGGGCGGTTATGACGTCTGGACCGCCTACGAATACCATCTGGGCGGCTATATGTACGATGAGCCGCCCATCCCGCTCCGTGCGGAAAGATCGACCGCAGATGATGAGGTGGTCGTTTCTTTCAGCAAGCGGATTGCCACGCCGTCTGTGAATGAGCTGCGTGTCTGGAGCCGGGAGAGTGCGGCTGGTGCCACGGGCGATCTGATTCGCACAGGCAGGAACGATTCACTGAGGCCATTAGCGCTTGTGGACACAGCGGCAGACGGTAACCGTCTGCTGCTGCGTATACGTAATTTGCCGCCGACGGCGTTCAGCTTGAGGCTTGAAGGAGTACAGGATACGCCAGAGCTATGGCTGCTTAAGGGAAGGAAGGCACATCACAATCTACCGGAGCATGAAGTGCAGGTTCCTTAAAATTTGGGTAATAACAAGGCACGACATCTATTCGAGAAATAAAATGTAGTGGAGTGAAAAGAGTATGTGGGATTTTGTGTATATACTCTTACTACATCTCAGAGGCAGCAGCCAAGTAAGCATTACTGTGGAACACGATAAACCTCTTTGTAGAACATGTAAAACGACCCCATGCATACGCACAGGGCCGATATCATCTTACTTCACTTTGACTGGAGCCGGATATTTCTTACCCAGCGTGTCCACGGTTACTTTTTTCATCGTAGCTGGTTTGATCGGTTTATCATTGCTGTCACGCTTGGAGTTCACGATGGCATCTACGACATCCAACCCAGACGTTACCTTGCCGAAAGCAGCGTATTGACCGTCAAGGTAATCCGCATCGGCAACCATGATGAAAAATTGCGATCCGGCTGAATCCAGATCTGCTGAGCGGGCCATGGATAGTACGCCGCGCGTGTGCTTGAGCGTATTGTTGACACCGTTGCTCTTGAACTCGCCTTTGATGCTGTAGCCGGGGCCGCCTGTACCGTTACCCTGAGGGTCACCGCCCTGAATCATGAAGCCGGGGATGACACGATGGAAGATCGTACCGTTGTAAGCTCCCTTTTGCACCAGGGAAATGAAATTGTTAACGGTGTTCGGTGCTACTTCCGGGTACAGCTCAAGTTTGATCTTTTTACCGTCGTTCATGACAATCGTGACGACAGGATGGGAAACAGGTTTACTTTTGTCTTTAGTCGCGGCAGGGGTTGTACTGCTTGTCCGGCTTGCGGCTTCTACATCTGTCGCTTTTGTGCCACATCCGGCTACCAGCACGAGCAGGGTAGCTAGCAGGCACAGCATATACCAGGGACGTATCTTTTTTCCAATCATTTGTATTCCTCCTGAAAGATTAGATGTGTAAAATCCTAAATTATAGTTTGGGGCAGCGCAGAGCACTTTTCCGTTTTCTATCATACCTTTTTTTGTTGGGATTAGGAAATACGGGTTTGAATACCGTATTCTTGACCCATACTGCTGCTATTCCCAAGGAAAGGGGCAGGATCATGGTGGAGGTAGACAAAAAGCTGGCTAAAGGTCTCATATGGGGGATGGCGTTCAGTCTGCCGGTTTGGGTAGGGGTGCTGTACTCGGTACAACACATTCGTGACTGGCTATAATATAATCAAGCTTGGAGATGAGCCAAAACCGGGATGGTTTTGGCTTATTTATATTTGTGCCAGTCCAAATTGCTGTTATTCAGCAGATGCTCAAAGTTGTTGTCCAGCTTCTTCTGTTCTGCTTTTCTTGCTTCGAGGGCACGCTGCCGTTCGTCTTCCTTGCGTTTATCCTGCTCTGCCTGGGCTTCATTGGCCTGAGCCTTGAGCTTATTCAGCACGTCCTGACTCAACAGATCCTTTAACGTTGCAGGTTTGTCCTGAGCCGCAGGAGCGGGGGAAGTCGAATTTCTTTTTTTAGCCATGTCATCAACTCCATTCCATTCGATTATATCAGCTTCTGCATGGTTGTTCCACGGCTGAAGGGTGAGGCTTGCTGAGCCTTTTTCAATAGCTTAGGTTGCAAAGCAAATCTATTGAAGGTATATGAAAACATTCCAGAAGATGGTATGATTACTTGCGGAAAACTATAATATCATTTGTTTGTCATAGTTTTCATCTAAAGTGGTCGATATCTTAAAAAGTTAACTTTAAAGGGGTGGTTTATTTTGTCCAATATAACCACGATACTCGCAGAGATGATGAAGTACATGAATGAAAATGGTTTGAACATTAGCGATTTAGCCAGAGAATCCAAAATGAATCCCGGCACAGTGAGTAGTATCGTCAATGGAAACCGTAAGTTTTCCGTCTACCAGTTGGATCGAATAACAGCAGTGATGGGACATCCCGCCGGCTATTATTACGAACGGTATATTGACGAATATTTAGCCGATTCCAACCCAAATTGGCGTAGAATGAGTCCTTTTTTGTATAATTGCGCAAAACTGAGCAAGCTGGACTGTATTCAGCAAGTTGTGGATATGCTATTGGATAAGTTGGGATATTCCGATCCCTTATTTGAGCTTGCCGAGCAGTTTTTCAAGGAAGGTATGAATGAAGCGGCAGCTATACTTTATGAGAATGTGGCTCTAACTGAGAAAAAGCAGTATTCCGAACGTTTGGCTATTTGTCAGTACCGTTTATTCGTAACGAGGCAAGGGGATGACTCAGAGAAAAATTATGAGGCTGCTGTCCAGTTTGAGACTTACGTCGATCGTCTTGATGAAATTGATCAGTTAGATGCTTTAAAAGATTTGGTGAATACATATCGCTCATTGCGTAAGTGGGACAAAGTAAACAAATTTGCTAAAATTTTGGGGAATTTAGCTGAAATCCAATATAAGCTGGAGCTACAGCAGCAAAAAACACAGAAAGAAAATACAAAAAAGCCGAGCGCTCCTCCGTTTGCTTACTGGGCATTTTCACATTTACTTCGTGCAGAAGTTTGTAACGAAAAAAAAGATTATGAACAGGCACTACAACATACTTACACTTACGCCGATTTAAGCTGGGTGAATGAAACGGATGAAGACACTTTGAAGTGGAAGGGACGGTATAAAGAGTGGGCTGAAGCTAATACTTATGTGAATAAGCTTTTGTCAGGGGAAGCAAGCGTACTTCCCGATTATATAGATTACTTTTCTTCAAGGGAAGATGAGGTTCTCACCGCGTTAGATAACGTCATTAGTGCGGCTAACCAATACAATATAAATGTAGATGATATACTTCAGCGATTTGAAACGGAAATTCTATCTCTTTTAAAAGAACAAAAAAATGTAGGCGTGTACAATTTGCGAATTATTGAAGAACGCTATACTCATTTTTTAAAAGAATTGGCTGTCTACCATTTGCGCAGAGAAATGTTTTCAGAAGGTTTTAGATTTTTGTTAAGCTGTTTGGAAAAATCTACTGCAATTAATAATAAAACATATATAATTAAATGTATGAAACTGTTTGAGTCTTATAGAGAAAATGCAGTTGCTGAGACAATCGCAGTTTATCGAAATTTGACTACCGAGGTGAATGAAGATGAAGAATAAAATAGTAACATCCCTATTAGCTACTGCCCTTGTGATATTTACAGTACTAATCCCCCCTTTGCAATATCAAGGAAATGGATCTACTTACCAACCGACCGGAACCCATGGTGGGATGTAATTAATCTTGGTATTGAAAAATGCTCCATTCCAAGACCTTCTCTTACAGTAGGTCTTTTAATGCTTTACCTCGTTCTTTTTGCTGTTTGTTTTCTCCTGAATCTATGAAAATTATATATAACGATACCAAAAGTTGGTATCATTATTTCTAGAAAAGCTATTCTATCATTTGATTGTAATGGCTCACATTTATATTAACGGAATCCTAAAAAGTTAACTTTAAAGGGGGGGGGTTGTCCAATACAACCACGATACTTGCAGAGATAATCAAACACATGAAGGAAAATAGTTTAAATATTTCCGAGCTGGCTAGAATATCAGGAATGAATCTAGGTACTGTGAGCAGTTTGGTTAATGGAAACCGTACGTTTTCGGTTTACCAATTGGATCGAATTACAGAAGCGATGGGGCACCCCGTTGGTTATTTTTACGAAAGGTACATTGAGGAGTATTTAACCGATTCCACCCCTAATTGGCGCAGAATGAGTCCCTTTTTATATAATTGTGCTAAATTGAACAAGCTGGACTTCATTCGGCAGGTTGTGGATATGTTATTGGATAAGCTAGGATATTCTGAGTCTCTATTTGAACTTGCCGAGAAATTATTTAATGAAGGCATGAATGAGGCGGCAGCCATACTTTACGAAAATGTGGCCATCAGTGAGAGAAAGCAGCATTCGGAACGCTTGGCCTTGTGCCAATATCGTTTGTTCGTGACAAGGCAGGGGGATGATCAAGAGAGAAATTATGAGGCTGCTGTTCAGTTTGAGGCTTATATTGATCGCCTTGATGAAGTTGACCAGTTAGAGGCGTTAAAAGATTTATTGAATACATATCGCTCATTACGACAATGGGATAAAATAAACTTTTTCGCTGAGATATTGGAGAATAAGGCTGAAATTCAAAATAAGTTGAAACGGCGCCAGAGGCAAAATGAAAAGAAAAAAAACCCAAAGAAGCCGAGTGCCCCTCCGTTTGCTTACTGGGCATTTTCATATTTACTTCGTTCAGAAGTTTGTGATGCAAAAAAAGACTATGAGCAAGCGCGCAAGTATAATCGTGTTTACGGCGATTTAAGCTGGGTGAAGGAAACGGATGAAACGACTATCTTGTGGAAAAATCGGTTTGAAGAGTGGGCTAAGGCCAATACCTATGTAAATAGGCTTATGTCAGGCGATGGAAGTGTACTCCCCGATTATGTAACTTATTTTTCTTCAAAGAAAGAAGAAATTCTTCCCGCATTAGATAATATCATTGAGGCGGCTAATCGTTATCATTTGAATGTGGATGAAATACTCAAGCGGTTTGAGGTGGAGATTGCCTCTCTTTTGGAACAACAAGAACAAGTAGGCGTATACAATCAACAATTCATTGCAGAGCGTTTTACTCATTTTACAACAGAATTGGCGATCTACTATTTGCGTAGGGGGACGTTTTCAGATGGTTTTAAATTTTTGCTAAGCTGTTTGGAAAAGTCTAATCCAATTCACAATAGAGCATATTTAATCCGGAAATTTTTTGACCCTTATAGTAATTAGCTTTAGCCTTGCAGACCCGCTTTCGTAGCAGGTCTTTTTTTGTTGGATTATAGATAATTATCCCAAACCTTTACTTTTGTAAACTTATTCATAACCCTCTAAACTAAGGATACGACAAGGAGGGTTATATCATGGTAAGGGACGACATTTTGAGTCAACGGTTGGAGAAAGCTCGACAAAAGCTGTATGCTTTGCAAGCGAAACATGGTTTCAGTCACGCCAGTGTGCTTAGGCAATCTATGATTCTGGATAAGCTCATTAATCAATATAACCGCCTTTTTTATGTAAAAGTGAAAAAGCCGACTGCATGAACGCAACCGACCTGGGCGAGAAACTTTTGGTGAGGTCACTCGCCCCTTTATTGTAGCACAGGATACATAATCATACTTCTCCGTTCTATTTACTGCTTGGTTGATGTACACTGAGTAGGACACCTAGGATAACGACCAAACCGCCAATAATTTGTCGCCACGAAATGGTTTCCTGCAACAATAGAACCGAAAATAAGACCCCGAATATCGGTACCAAATTCATTAAAGAAACGGAGCTGCTCGGTGACAGCTTGATTAATCCGTAATTGTAAAGCAAAAATGCGATAACGGAACAGAATACGCCCAGATATACTAATAACATAAACGATCCCGTTGTCGGAGCTTGCCAGCTATCTTTTTCAATAAGTGCCAGAGGTATAAAGAAGATACTGCCTGCTACGGTTTGATAAAAAGATAAAGTCACGGGCGGGTATTTGTCCACAACCTTGCGCGTCATGAAAGTATAAAATGCCCACGCAAAACCAGTTCCAATCAATATTAAATTTCCGATCAGTTCATTCTTTCCATCCGAATTTCCGCCTACCGAGGTCAAAAAATATACCCCGATCATAGCCAGTGCAATCCCGAAGATTTTATATTTGGAGAGCTTCACTTTATATATCATGAGTTCAAGCAACGATGTGATCGCGGGATAGGAGGCGACAATCAATGCTGCGTTAGAAGCTGTAGTCAGGCTTACTCCTATATTCTCCATCGAAAAATAAAGAGTGATTCCCAAAACACCGCTAAATGCAATCATAGCTAAGTCCTTTGGCTTAATTTTGACAAATTCCTTTCTTATAAGCAAAACAATACCCAACACAACAGAGGCTATCATAAATCTGGATAGTCCCAATGTAAGAGGGGGGAACGTGGTATACGCCGCTTTTGTGGCAATAAACGATGTGCTCCAAATCAACAGAGCCAGAATCGTAGCGCTGTAGTAGATGCGATTGCTGTTGCTGTTGATAGCTATGACTTTGTTCAAGTGAAATCCTCCCTGACATGATCTCATATCAAATGAAATATGAGTAGTTACTTGAGTAGCTACTTTAGTAACTACTAATAAAAAGATAGTGTGTATATCGGTTTTTGTCAAGGGGAAGTGATATAGTAAGGTTGAACATGAATTTGAGGAGAATGCGTCATGAAACCAAATGTGTTAGAAATTCTGCGGGATCTGAATTTTACGGAATATGAAGCTAAAGCTTATGTAACCTTGTTGGAAAGCTCTCCACTTTCGGGATACGCTGTGTCATTGAATTCCGGCGTGCCAAGATCCAAAATTTATGAGGTATTATCAGGGATGGTTAACCGTGGGGACATTATGGTCAGTCAGGATAATACACCGTTATATGTGCCACTTCCGCCCCATGAATTGATTGCTCAGAGAAAACGCAAGGCAGAGCAGATTTTTAATGTAGCGCAAGAGACATTGGAGCAGTATACAGCATCGTCCCAAAACAGAGAGAATATTTGGAATATATCGGGTTATGAAGCCATTATAAGTCGCATACAAGAAGGGATTAAGGGAGCCAAGCACCGAATCTTAATGGAAATTTGGAAAGAGGATGCCGAGGTGTTCAGAGCTGCTTTAGAGCAAGTCGCCCGGGAAGGCATTGAGATTTTCATTGTAGCGTACGGAGATCTTAACTTTGAATTTGCCACCATTTACCACCATGATATGAGTAAAGAGATTACGTCCGAAATTGGTGGACGGTGGATTGTACTCAGCGTAGATGACCGTGAGGTTGTAGCGGGTATACTTTCACTCGGGGATGATAGCCGTGCTGCATGGACGATGCATCCGGGGCTTGTGATGCCGATTACGGAAGTGATTATTCATGATGTTTATATTATGGAAATCATGTATGAGTTTCGTGAGGAGTTGGAAGCCAAATTCGGCCCTAATCTTATCCATCTTCGCAATAAATTCGCGATGGGTCCGAATGGCAAAGGATATTATGTCCCTTTACCTGAAAAGAAGGATTAGACGAGTATGCGCTGGTCCAAAATGCATAAATTAAGGCCCATGGAGTGTGAATTCCATGGGCCTTTTTCATGTGCGCCCGGCATG